>NZ_VLNR01000029.1 GCF_007489275.1 Aquimarina algiphila | reverse complement strand
AATCCTTTTAAAACCTTGAGTATTTTATCGTAATTTGCTTGAAAGTTGTGCATATGAATTATAGTGTCGTAACTACAATTTACTGCCTTTTAGCAGTTTGCGCAACTTTTTCTAAATGCACAACGGGTGTATTTATTAATTTTTTAATCTGTTTGATTCCCATAACAGAATAATATTAGTTGTTTATTTCTTCTTTTTAGTAGGTCTTTTAAAATACATTCTGGCTTTTATTTTATTATACAATAAAACAATAACAGCAAACAAACCTAATATCAACAAACCTCCTCTGCCCGTTAAGTATTCAAATATGTCCATCATAAATAGTTCTCTTTTTTGTTCAAATATATTTAATTTTCGATAAGAAAAACCCGTTTCGATTGTATTGCGTAACACCAATAAGACGTAACACTATTATGTTTCCTTACAATATAAATACAACATTTCTCAAAAAGTAAACCCTTGTACAGAAAAATCTGTCAAGGGTTTGCTCATACCATTTACAATTTGAGTTTACTGCAATAAAATGTTTTTTTTCTTTTACAGTATACCCAAACTATAACTGGTATTAATCACGAATTAATCAAAATCACTACTTCTGATATTATTAATGTCGTTTATTTTTTCGTACTCTTTATTTCTTTTACTATTTCTTTGGTAGTATACACATGACTCGCAATCATTTGAAAATTTACCACAGCAGCTTCATAAGCATTCATACCTGGTAAAATTGCTCCTGCAGTTGCATCTTTTACTACCGCTACATCAAAACCTGATTCTACAAGATCTCTCATATGAGATTCTGTACATAAATTAGCAGACATTCCTGCCAATATTACTTTACCATAGCCGTGTTTACGCAATTGTAACGCCAAATCGTTAGATTCTGGCCCATACACTTTATGAGGGCTTGTCACAATAACATTATCTCCTTTGATGTATTTTTTATAGGTATCCAGCCAATCTGCTCCTGATCCTTCAAAACCGTCTAGCGACAAAGCATCTTTTCTATCAAACATATTGATTTTATGCATCAAAGCTTCTAAAGCTCCTTCTATCTTCCATGTATGATCATGAGGGTAATAGTAGTGTGGAGAAACAAAAACTGGTATGTTTTTTTCTTTTGCTACCTTAAATAATGCTTCGATATTATCTACCGTATTATTAGCGGTTACACTTTCTCCCACAACTCCCCAAGTTACGCCATCAGGGCTTAAAAAATCATTTTGTGGATCTGTAATTACTATGGCTGTATTCTCATCTACAATAAATCCCGGATCAGGAAGCTGTGCATATACACTTGTTAATCCCGATATTAATAAAACTATGGTTACTATTACATTTTTCATTGTCTCTTTTTTTTAAGGTTAATACTCAATTTGACAATGCAAAGATGGCTCAGAAAACAGAGCAGTTGTTAGGTAACTATTCCCGAAGTGTTGGCAATTTTTCCTCACTTATTTTTTCTTTAAACTCTGAAGGGGAAATACCTTCTTGTTTTTTGAAAAAACGACTAAAGGTTTGAATATCATCATAACCGATTTCATAGGCTATTTCTTTTATTTGCTTATTCGTATAATGTAAAAGCCTTCTTGCTTCTAACATTTTTCGATCTTGTATGTATTGTAAAGGTCTTTTTGATCCTATCTTAGAAAAAATATTAGACAATGTTTTTGGGGATTTATGCAATAAACCCGCATATTCTGAAACACTATGTTTTGTTTTAAAATGCTGTTCTACCAAAAAATTAAATTCTCTTACCATATCAGAATCTTCTTTTTTGCTAGGATAGTTTTCCTGAGACTTATAAATTCTGGCACATAGAATAAGATAGCGTTTTAACATCATTTGCAACATCTCTATTTGCAAACTATCATCAGATTGCATTTCTATAGTAAACATTTTCCATAAGGTTTCGAACTTATCTACTTCTTCTTCGGGAATCTGAATAACAGGTAACTGTGATGCTCCAAAAAACAAAATACCTTTACATCCCACTTCTGTGTCATGATCAAGAATACAATAGAAAGGTCTATTAAATCGAAGAAATCTAATCTGTTTTATATCTTTTATAATAACGCGATGAAACTCGGTTAAAAACACAATTTGATTTTTAAAAAATATATGACTCTTTCCATCTATTATTAATTCATTCAAATCAGATTCAAACCATAAAATAGTTAAGCTACTTTCGATAGTTTTTTTTAATACATCATTGTTTTGACTATTAATAGTTTCTAGCTGAAGATATTCCTTTATATTTCCTAAAAAAATCATATTTACATTTGGCTTTTAGTATTGCCAAAATTTTGCCTTAATTGTTAACTGTACTTCATAGTATTGCATAAATCCAACATCATCACAAAGAAATACATCGATTTATCATAAAAACATCCCCACATCTATACTTTGAATATTTTCTTCATAAGATATTCTCTAAGTTCTTATAAACTAACTTTTCTTTATTGCAAGATATACATTGATAGACATTTGCCTGTTTTATTATTAACACCTTTATTTGTACAATTAAGACATTGACTCTAATATATCATGAAACTTCCTATTTTAGATATTACTCAATTTCACGATACCGGTGATATTGAGAGTTTTTATGCTAATGATTTTGAATCCCATCTACGTAATAATCGGGATATAATATCTCATCCTCACAAGCATAATTTTTACCTTTCGGTTCTATTTATAGAAGGGGAAGGAATTCATGAGATCGATTTTGAATCTTATTCAATCAAACCAGGATCTATTTTCCTTTTAAGACCAGGGCAAACCCATTCTTGGAAATTTACAAAACCAGGAAAAGGGTATATCTTTTTTCATTCTAAAGAATTTTATGAAGCTATTTGTCAAAATAAAAACCTTAATATATTTCCTTTCTTCTTTTCAAACCAAAACTCTCCATCGATTTACCTCAACAAAGAGACTATGTCCTCTATCGAACCACTTTTTATCTCTATTCTAAATGAAACACGTTCTTCTGCACCATTAAAAAAGCAAAAATTAGTCAACCTCATTGATCTAATCTATATAGAATTATCTCGACTTGTATTAAAGGATAGCCTTGAAGACCTGGTAAATTCTAAAAACTTTACCATGAAGTTATATAAGTTCGAACAATTGATAGAAGAGAAGTATAAAACATTAAAATCTGCTCTCGCCTATGCCGAAATCATGAATATTAGTGTTAAACATTTAAATCGAATCTGTAAAGAGACTATTGGAAAAACAACTACAGACCTTATTCTGGAAAGAGTCATTTTAGAAGCCAAAAGACAAATCTTATATTCTGAAAATAATCTTGCAGAAATTGCCTGGGATCTTGGATATGATGATTATTCTCATTTCTCAAAATTATTTAAACAAAAAAGTGGTATATCCCCTTCTCAGTTTCAAAAAATGTATCTAAAGAAGGTATAATTTCTTCGTCTGTTAAGTACATAAAGGTTAAATCATTATATTTATGATTTCATCAGAGGCTCAAATTTATATTTGGGTTTTGTTTTTTTATATGAATAGATATATTCGTTATTATTAAGAAGTTACTATTTTTGCTTCGTAAATTTTTACTATGAATTATTTCAAGACCCTACTTACTTATACTCTGTTAGTTTTCATTACAACCTCAATTCATTCTCAAGATTCTGAAGGAGAAATGACGACCTGGCAGATGATCAAATATGATGGAGCTTCAATTTATAAAGGAGTAAAACACACCTATACTCAACCCTTTAGATGGAAAGGAAAAGATTGGGCCACCTTTGGCGGAATAGTAGCAGGAACAGCAACTTTACTAGCCCTTGATGAACCTGCCAATGAGTATTTTACAAAACAAGGAGAAGATATCCCCAGCGGGATAAGGGAAGTAAGTTTTCGTTTTGGGAAACCTTTATTAAATTATGGTTTAACAAGTAGCGTATATGCATTAGGGTTAATTACAAAAAATGAAAAAATAAGAAAAACTGGAGTATTACTAATTGCTTCTGCAACAGCTGGAGGATTGCTCCAGACGGTAAGTAAGACCTTAATAGGGCGAGCACGACCACTTACAGGAGAAGGAAATCTAAGTTTTCGGTTTTATTCTGGAGGTGATGCCGGGTTTCATTCTTTTCCTTCAGGGCATGCTATTCTTTCAGTTACGACCGCTTATGCTATAGGAAAACAGTTTAAAAACCCATATATAAAAGGAGGTATTTATGCCATTGGAATGTTATCACCAATATCTCGTTTATGGGAAGGGGCGCATTGGCTTACAGATGTTGTTTTGAGTACAGCTTTAAGTATCGTTATCGTTGATGGTATCGATAAATACTTAAAAAGGACAGAACGCTATGCTTACAACAATAAAGAAAATAAGATACGTTGGAACCTTAAACTAGGAGCAGGGCAAATAGGAATAGTAGGGCAATTTTAACTCTAAAATAGTTTTTTCTTTTCTATTCAAATTCTTTTTCATAATAAGTAGCTGCATCTTGTAATAAAAGATCTAAATATTTGTTTTCTGCTTTAAGACGAATTTCATCCCATCTTAAATATTTTATTAGATCTTCCTGAACTAAGGACCTATACTGATGTACACTTTGGATATCAAAATAGAGCCTCCCTGTTCTCCTAACAAAAAAGTCTGCCAAACCATTGGTCATTTCATGATGTACACTATACCATAACTCTGCTCGTATTAATTTTTCTTTAACAGAATCGTTTAAAAAGTAATTTACCTTATCTATAATAATATCTGCTTGTTTGCCATAAGTAGTAGCCAAATACCATCCATAATAGGGGTCATCATTTTTTAATTCTTTAAGTCGTAATGTAATATGATCCAGATATACATTTACGGCTGCAGTATCTTCAAGTGGTGTGCTCGTAAGAGGAATTTGCTCTGTATGAGACTTAGAAAATTTGTCTCTCCTTTTAGCACTCATTGTCTTAAGTACTGTATCAATTACTCGTTGTGCCATCTTTCTATATCCGGTAAGTTTTCCTCCTGCAATAGAGATTAACCCCGTTTTTGATACAAAAATTTCATCTTTTCTGGATAGTTCTGAGGGATCCTTTCCATCTTCATGAATCAATGGTCTAAGTCCTGCCCAATTTGATTCTATATCTTCCTGACTTAAGTGTACCGTAGGAAACATATTATTAATAGCATCCAAAAGATACTGAGCATCCATAGTGGTTGCTACGACACGATTAAGGTTTGCACTATAGTTTGTATCTGTAGTCCCCACATAGGTAGCTCTTCCTCTCGGAATTGCAAAAATCATCCTTCCATCGGGAACATCAAAATAAATGGACTGAGTAAGCGGAAAACGCTCTCTAGAGAAAACAAGATGAACTCCTTTGGTAAGATGCAGGTGCTTATTATTCATAGAATGATCTTTTTCTCGTAAAAGATCCACCCATGGACCCGCCGCAGAAACAAAATTTCTAGAGCGTATCGTGAAACTTTTCTTCGTATTGTGATCAATACATTTTAGACTTTTAATCTTACCTTCTTCATCATAATTAAAAGAAGTCATTTCGCAATAGTTTATACTATTTGCTCCAAAAGAAGCCGCCTTTTTAAGTAATTCTACAGTAAGTCTTGCATCATCTGTTCTATATTCTGCATAGTATCCTCCTCCTGTAAGTCCATCTTTACTAAGTAATGGTTCCTTTTCTAATGTTTCCTGCGCACTTAACATTTTTCTTTTGTCATCCCCTTCTACATTGGCAAGAAAATCATAAACTTTTAACCCTACAGATGCCATAAATTTTCCATACGTACCTCCTTCGATAAGAGGCAATAGCATTTTTTCGGGGACCACTAGATGGGGAGCAAGTTTATGCACTGTTGCACGTTCACTACCCGATTCTTTTACCAAGCCTATTTCCATCTGTTTAAGATATCTAAGGCCACCATGGATAAGCTTTGTTGATTTATTACTGGTTCCTGAAGCAAAGTCATTTTTTTCTACCAAACACACTTTTAACCCTCTGGATGCCGCATCCAATGCTATTCCAGCTCCGGTTACTCCACCTCCTATGACAACAAGGTCATATTTTTCATTTTTTGCACTCCGCAATTGCATCTCTCTATCTAAGACAGAAAAACGAATAGGTCCGTCCTCTTTCACAGCTAACATATTTTTATTCACTGTCTTGGTACGAGCCACTGCTTGTTGCCATCCAGTATACTTACGACTGCGTTCATGTGCCGTAATTTCTGGAGTAAATATTGTGTCTATGGTTCTAATTTTTGAAATATCTTTTTTTGTCCATATTCCAGCCTTAATTCCTGCTAAAAATGCCGCACCCATAGCAGTAACTTCTAACATTTTTGGACGATCTACTGCTACATTAAGAATATCTGACTGAAATTGCATTAAATAATTATTTGCTGATGCACCGCCATCTACCTTAAGTTCTTTCATCTGTTTGCCGCTATCTTCTACCATAGCTTCCAGTACATCTCGCGTTTGGTAAGCCAATGCCTCTATTGTAGCTTTGATTATTTCATTTTTACCAGAATCCAATGTAAGTCCATAAATTGCTCCTTTGGCTTCCATATCCCAATATGGAGCTCCTAATCCTGCAAATGCCGGTACAACATATAATTCATCAGAAGTAGGAGTGGATTTACAAATAGCTTCTGTTTCTGAAGCGTTATCAATAATTTGAAGTTTATCTCGTAACCACTGTACAGATGCTCCTCCCACAAAAATACTCCCTTCTAGCGCATATTTAATATTATCTTCTGGTAAGCTACAACATAATGTAGTTAGTAAACCATTTTTGGATTTATATGGTTTTTTACCTGTATTAAGTAACATAAAACACCCTGTCCCGTACGTATTTTTAGCAATTCCAGAGGTATATCCTCCTTGTCCAAATAATGAGGCTTGTTGATCTCCTGCTACTCCATAAATGGGAATATCATACCCCTGGTAATTAATATTCCCAAAATCTGAAGAAGAATATTGTACTTGAGGCAGTACCGATTTAGGAATATCCATTGCCTTTAATAATGTGTCATCCCAGTCTAAATCAATGATATTATAAAGCATCGTTCTCGATGCATTAGAATGATCTGTAACATGCTTAGCTCCATTAGTAAATTTCCAGATTAACCAAGTATCTATTGTTCCGAATAAAAGATCTCCATTTATTGCTTTTTCTCTGGCACCTTCGACATGATCCAATATCCATTTTAATTTTGTTCCAGAAAAATAAGAATCAATCACCAACCCCGTATGCTTAGATACATATTCATCTAATCCTTTTGATTTGAGGTGTTCACAAATCTTGGTAGTTCTTTTATCCAACCAAACTATCGCATTATAAATAGGCTTTCCTGTAGTTTTATCCCAAACAACTGTCGTTTCTCTTTGATTAGTGATTCCTATAGCAGCAACTTCTTCGATACGTAATCCAGATGTCTTCAATACTTCTTCAAGAACTTCTTGCTGATGCATAAAAATTTCAAGCGGATCATGTTCAACCCATCCTGATTTAGGATAATGTTGTGTTAATTCTTTTTGGGCAACACCACATATCTCTCCTAGATCGTTAAAAATAATAGCCCTAGTACTTGTGGTCCCCTGATCAAATGCGATGATGTGTTTTTTGGTCATATCCTAATGTTTAAATGCAATACAACAACTTATTTTCTAAGCAAAATCTCGTAGGAAGTTCTTAAAAAAGGAGTGATTACTTATATATTTTAACAATATTTCTTCAATAGAAAATTATTCTTTTGATAAAAATAATGATTTTCTATGCTATTCTATGCTATTATATAAATTAATTTTAAAACACTATTCATTCTTCAGCATACTCATCTTTGATCGGTAGAAATATTTCTGCTTTCCATTCTAGCTCATTTCCTCCTTGCATTGGGTTATTGTAAAAAATCTCTAACGGTGTATTTTCTACTAAAATATCATTTTTCCTTGCGTAGGCTAATAATACAAACCATGCTTCATCACTATTTCTATAGTTCCCATGATACGTAGCTTTCAAAGCCTTTTTAGACTTTATTTTTCCGACATTAATTCCTGAACCAACTGGCAATGAATCCTGGTACCGTATAGGAAATCCAAAATCAAGGTGAATAGAATCTGTTTTAGTATCCCAATTACTGATATTTACAAAAGGAAAACCTGTTTTTTGTATATCGTTTTTAGTCAACATAGGATATAGATATGCATTAGATCTCATCATTTCGTTAGCTTTCCTATATCGTTTGGTTTTAGAAGAAACTGAAATAAATTCCATTTCAGGCAACTCTGCTTCCCCATCAATGACTACCATAAAACTATTTGTATAGTTCATTATTTTTTTTCTGAAATCGATAAGATTACTCTTTACAGAGTCTATAATCGTTGAAGCTCCAATGAGCACATTCAGTCGATTTGTAAACGAATGATCTTGAGAGATAATACCAACATCTATTTTGGTAACGGTATCCCCTATACTTTTAAAATTCCACTCTAATGTAACTGGTATTTTATCAACCACTATCTTCTGTTGTAACGATTCATAAGGATAAATTTCTTTGATATCATTAGTTTTTGCACTCGATCTAAGGTTTTTTACCTGATCATATACACTTCCTGGAGCTGCATTTGCTTTGAAGCTAATCTCGTAGTCATATTTTTTAATATATAAATACCACACGGCTAATCCCAAAAGCAGGGTTATTATAACAATCACTACTTTCTTCATCATTTATATGCTATTCATTGCTATCTGTTTTGACATTTTCATTTATCATCTGAAGTTTTTTGACCACAAAGCCTCCTAGTTTTCGTCCTTGTTCCAAACCTAAATCTATGGCTGCACGATAGTGGATTCCGCCATATAACCTACTAATTGCGGCTTCATCTGCTGCTAAGTTAAAAGAGTTAAAAGATCGAATGGGAAGTCCATACTGTACTTCGGTATCATCATTAAAAGCAAAATTATCTCCATAAATCTCGGTTAACACTGTCGAGGCAGCTCCAGAAACTACCGAATGTCCGCTGGTATATTCTGGAAAAGGTGGTGTTTGTAGAACTGGTTCCCAATGCTCATCAATATGCTGATTTATTAGCGTTTCTGGACGTATCAAATTACTTCTGTACTTCTCATCCCAGCAACTTATAAATGCATCAGAGATGGCTATAGATGTTTTTGTATATGCATATACCGTTTTTGCAAAACCTGCATCTGTTTTCCGACAGGCAATTTTACAAATCCCGATCCAATGTGCTCCTGGAGTAATCTTTTTTGTAGCAAACATAAGGTGTCCTTTATGTGTTGACACATATGGATTGCAGTCCCAGAATTGAGCTATTTGGATTTTTTCTGAAGTTTCTCCTTCTGCTTTTATTTCTTTTCCAATCTCATACGTCTCTAATACTTCTTTATAAAAAGGAGAATCCTTTTCTAAGGAAAAATCGGGATGTTTTGTTGGTGTAAACTGTGATGCAGAATCAATAATAGAAGCCCTAATCTCCCTCCAATGAGGTTCAATCCCATCCATATAATCTGGTGGTGTAGGTTGCCAACGAGCAGGATCATCTGTATTTACTGTAAATTTAGGCATGGTACGCGTTTGCGCATAGTTATCCTTAGACAACCAATCTTTTATGTGCTGTGCCACTTGCTGCCCATATGCTTTAGAAGTTATAAAACTTGTTTCATTAATTCCTTTCCATGAATTGTACAAACTATCTCTATAGACTTCTATTTTATCTTCCGAAAAAACAAGTTCTTTACCTACATCCAGATAGGCTACCAGTGCTGCAACTTTATAATTAATTTTTAGAGTTGTATCTGCCTTAGGAATTGCAGTAAGTCCATGTAATTTACCCGATAAAGTTCTATACCTCTTATTTTCCTGGCAAATAACTTCGTATGCTGCAATATTAGGATAGTTATATATTCTACTCGCTACAGGAGGAGAAAATATATCATGAACCATCACTTCGGTAATTTTATCCACTGTATTGTGATAATTATCTTGTGTAATTTCTATTTGAATAGTTTCTTTTTGACAAGAACTTAATACTACCAAGAATAGGAAAAGATATAAAAGTCCTTTTTGTCCTTTGAACATTTTTAGGAAATTCTGTTTATTATTTAGAAAATTCATAAATCTCAGATTCTGCATTGTTAATGGTAATTAGTAAATAAGTGTGAGCAGCAAAATTAATGATATTTAGCCCTCGTACTGATTTTTGAGTAAGGTTAATATTCAATTCACTTCCTTCAATTACGTCTCCATTTTTTTGAAGTACTGCTCCAGCAAAGCTATCAAATCTACCATGATATGGTATTACTCCAAAATAATTACCTGCCATTAGAACTTCTTCTTTTCCATCATCATTAAAATCATATTTTAGCATACTTGTAATGGGTGAAGTTTGTAGTACATCTTTAAAAGGAACGAAAGTAAATTTTCCAGTATCATTTTTTAAATACCCTGATGCTAATTGATGTGCTTCAAGCAAAGTTGCTTTATCTAATAATTTAGTTCCAAAAATTTCTTCTACTGTTTTTCCTGCAAAGGCCGAATAGGAAGTGAATTTTTTCCTTAGAAAATTTAACTGACTTGATAATTCATCGAGTCCAAGTGCAGTATAATAGTTCCCATTTTTGGGAATAGCAACAATAGTTTCTGTCTTTTTATTATCATCAAAATCAGAATAATATAATCGTAACGGAAAATCTATTGATGCCTTAAATTTAGAATTGAGTCCAAAGTTTCCCAGCATATAATCGTTATCACCATCATTATCAATATCAAATGCTATTATAGATTGCCATAAACCATTCATGTTCTCTTTTAAGACAGAAGATGTAACATCTAACAACCTCCCATTATCATTCTTAAAAAAATGAGGAGACATCCATTCTCCAACTACGATTAAGTCATGAAGTCCATCCCCATCAAAATCATTCCAAAGAGCATCGGTAACCATTCCTACTTTCTGTAAAGCTGTATCCTCTTTTTTTCTAAAACTACCATTATCATTTATCAACATATAGGAGTTCGGAATATTCCCAAAATCATTAGATACTGCATATGCTCCTATAAAAAGGTCCAGATCCCCATCAGCATCTATATCATATGGTTTAATAACAGATTCATGTTCGAAAATCTCAGGAAATTCAGCCTTAAACAAACCTGTATCTGAATTAAGATATAAGCGATCTACAAGCTCTTTTGATGTCCCATAGTATTCTCCACCAGAAGAGGCTACTAAAAGATCTTTTTTACCATCTCCATTAAGATCTTCAAGTATTGCAGTTACATCTTCTTTTCGTTTATCATCTTCTAAAACGTCAATTTGTTGATTTTCAAAACCTGTTGCGGTCTGAAATACTATTTGAGAAGTTTCATTTTTTGAACTTCCAAAGAAAATATCGTCTTTTCCATCTCCGTTGATATCCCCCACAACAGTTGCAGGCCCTCGATCAGAAATCTTATACGGAATCAGTTTTTGTCTATTAAAATCTATATATGTATTCTCTTTATGAACATAATGTAACCCTGGTAGGCTATCTATTTTGTTAAACCACTCTTTTTTTCCAGGAAATATTTTATCATAATTAACCGTATTTCGTTTATTCAAAACTTTAATAGTTAATGTTTGATTTGTTTCTATATGCTCAGCGACTTGGATGGTATTATCAGGCCAAATAACCTTAAGGGAATCTATTATTTTTGTATTTCCATACCCAAAATGAATGATCGCTTCTGAGGAAGACTGAAACCCTTTTGCTGTAAACAACTGTTTATATTGTGCTATCCCATTATGGTACGATATCACCTTTGTTCCTATTCCAAATACATTCGGTTTTTTATATTCAAACTTTAGTTTTACATAGTTTGATGTCTCGTTTGTTTTATTTCTATAAAAAGTAACAAGAGTATTCATATTATTAGTTACAATATCAATATCTCCATCATTATCAAAATCTGCATATGCACTTCCTGTAGATATAATTGAATCCTTTGGTAACCAGGATTTTGATCGATCTTTGAATCTAACCTCGTCAGACCCTTGAAACACATAATTTTGCACTGCTCCCGATGGCATGATACTTAACGCTTCATTATCTACCAACTTGGTTTTGGTTAGCTTATCTTTAATTTTTTCATTAGAGATATATTTTATGTAGTCCAGATTATTTGGACGTTTTGGTATCCCGTTGGCTATAAAAACATCTTGTTCTCCATCTTGATCATAATCTGCAAACAATGCCGACCAACTCCAATCACTTTGAGCAACACCACTAAGTAAAGCTGTTTCAGAAAAGAATTTTCCGGCCTTATTAATTTGTAGCATATTACGAGTATACTGGTAATGATATCCTAATTTATGAATCCTCATATCCAGCATATCCAGCGTCTCATCTCCTATAGATGCTTTTAGTACTTTTTCATCTTCGGGAGTCATATCTAGTGTCAAAATATCAACAAAGCCGTCATGATTAATATCAGTCGCATCACTCCCCATTGAAAAACGACTCGTATGTCCAAAATTTTCTTTTAATCGTTCACTAAATGTCCCATTTCTATTATTGATATAATAATAATCATCCTCATGAAAATCATTACTTATATAAATATCAGTGAATCCATCGTTATTAAAATCTGCTGTTGATATACCTAATCCATAGCCATTAGCTCCTCCAAAAATTCCAGCTTCTTCACTTACATCGGTAAAGATTGCACCATCATTACGAAGTAATTTATCCCCACTTTCGTAGCTTCTTTTATTACGTACAGAAGCTTTGCCAAAAGAATGTTGTGTATGAATAGCGTGATTAAGAAGATACATATCTAAATCTCCGTCATTATCATAGTCAAAGAATGCAACTGTAGAAGAGTAATTATCAAAATCCAATCCGTATTGTGATGCTTTTTCTGTAAATGTAGCATCCCCATTATTGATAAATAACTCATTAACTCCATCTAAACCCTGAATTCCTGCTACAGCACAAACATAGATATCCAAATAACCATCCCCATT
This sequence comes from Aquimarina algiphila, assembly GCF_007489275.1. Classification (GTDB taxonomy): domain Bacteria; phylum Bacteroidota; class Bacteroidia; order Flavobacteriales; family Flavobacteriaceae; genus Aquimarina; species Aquimarina algiphila. The sequence continues at coordinate 59,054 of NZ_VLNR01000029.1, read as the reverse complement.
TACATCGGCCATTACAGTACCTGTATTCCAGTCGGCATGACCAGCAACACCAGCTCTCTCAGTAATATCTTCAAATTCAAAATTACCTTTATTAAGATATAATCTATTCTTATCCTGATTTGAAGTAAAAAAAACATCAACCAAGCCATCATTATTAATGTCTCCAACTGCAACACCAGCTCCATTATAAAAATACAAGTAATCCAAAATATTTAAATCTTCTGTTGACTTTATATTATTTTGAAAAGTCACTTTTGTAGTTTCTACATCTACTTTATCAAATAATTCTCCATATTGTGATTCTCGCTTATTACAGCAACAAAAAAACAGTATTCCAAAAATTGTTATGATTATTTTTTTGATCATTATTATTTCTAAAAGTTACTAGCGTTTAGACCTTACAGGTTTTTGAAACCTGTGAGACCCATTATCAAAATCTTATTCTTTCAATTCAAAAATCTTTGGAGGCTGGTTATTTATTCCTGAAATTAAATATTTTCTATCTTCATTGTTTTTTATCCAATGTATTTCTTTTACTTCTCCTTCTACAAAAAATCCTGAAGATTCTTCATGAATATATTTCCCTTTACCATCACTAAACAAAACAACACCCCTACTAGCATCTAACCTAGAAAATTGTGGTTTAAAATTATAATTGTTCCCTCCCAGAATTAAATCCAAATGGCCATCATTATTAAGATCTACAGTTTCTATAGCATTAACACATGATAATTGTGCTTCTCGAGGTAAGGCTTTGATTTCAAAATTGCCATTACCATCATTATATGCTACCAGACTTGCAAAATTATTTACGTTTTTAACTATTGCATTTTGTAATACTTTTGCAGAAAACAACTCATCAATAGATTTAGTTGCGTATTCTGAGAATTTCAGATTTTGTTTTTTAAGCACATTGATTTGACCTGTTATTTCTTTCTTTAGATGTATCGGAACATCTTTTCCATTAATTGTTTGAGTAAACACCTGTTCTATGGTGCCGTTATTGTCAAAATCATTGATATACACTTTGGCTGGTTGTTGATTATTTGCTTTATACATTGCATTTAATCCACGGTTTCCTAATATCAGATCAATATCTCCATCTTCATCAAGGTCTGTAGCCTTAACTGTATTAAACCATCCCGAAACACTATCAAGATTACTATGTAAAAGAGTTAATCTTCGACCGTTATTCTTAAAAATCTTTGGAGACATCCATTCACCAACCAGAATCAAATCTTTTTTATTATCTCCATCAACATCCTCCCAGGTAGCATCGGTAATCATACCAATATCTTGTGCCTTAAAAGCCTTTGATTCAATACTATTTTTAAAGTTTCCTTTACCATCATTTTCTAAAAGTTGATTTTTAGGGTTTATTCCATAAATCCCGGGTACACTAATACTTCCAATAAAAATATCAACATCCCCATCTCCATCAAAATCATGAGGAGCAATAACCGAAGTGTTGGTATCGTTAAAAATCGTTTGTCCTTTAGAAAAATTTCCTTTACCATCATTAAGGTATATTCTTGTACTAAATTGAGTAGTTTTGGCTTGCGCAAAATTTCCTCCGGATCCAATAACCAAATCTAAATCCTGATCATTGTCAATGTCTATAAAATAAGCCGCTGTATCTTCATATGAGATTTCTTCTTTGTCTTTCCATGGAACTGTTTTCTGTGCAGACTTAAAGAATTGATTATCTTTTGTTTGAATATATAAATTCCCTGGTTGATTTGCCGCTCCACCAACATAAACATCATCTCTTTTATCTCCGTTCACATCTCCCACTGCAATTGCTGGCCCCTCTTTAGATAACATTTTTGGAATTAAACCTTCATAATCAAAATCTACATATGGGTCTTCTTTATGCCTAAGTATATTGGTTTTTATTTCAGAAAAATAACCATTTTCTGTATTCGTTGTTTTTTTGATGCCTTTAGAAGCATCAACAATATCCAATTGAATAGTTTGATTTGCATTAATTGTATTAAGTTTTTGAGTTTTCCCATCTGGCCAAACTACTCTTATAGAATCTACTTTTTCCGCTTTACCCAACCCAAAAGTCATTTTATAATCTATTGACGATTGAAATCCTCTTGACGGAACCAATTCTTGTCTTAATATTTCATCATCTCTATATACTTCTACAATACTCCCGATACCAAAGGTATTTTTATCCGCCCCTTTTAACTCAACTTTCAAATAATTATTTTCTGAATTATTTTGATACACAAATAATGGCATGTTTACATTATTTACTACCAAATCTAAATCACCATCGTTATCTAAGTCACCATATGCTGCTCCATTAGAAAAACTAGGCTCAGTAAATCCAAAGTCTGTAGTGGCATTAGAAAAGGTAAGATCTTGATTATTCCTGAATGCATAATTAAGAATAGGAACACTTGGCATATTATTGATAATAGAATCCTGAGAGGTTTGCTTTCCAGAAATTGCCATTTTTTGATAAATCTCTGCTGCAAAAAAGTCCATAAAATCTTGATTTGTCAGATCGTGATAGATTCCATTACATACATAAATATCTCGATAACCATCATTATCCATATCAAATAATAATGCTCCCCATGACCAATCTGTATTACCCACTCCACTGTAAAATGCAACTTCAGAAAACGTATCATCTCCGTTATTAAGATGTAACGTATTTTGCATGTATTGGTGATAGAAATCTTTACGTTGTTTTAGCTTGTAAACATCATATCGTTCAAAATCACTGGTATTTTTAAGTCTCTCATCGTCTTCTGGAAGCATATCTGTAATAAAAACCTCTGGTTTACCATCATTATTAAGGTCAGCCATATCAGCGCCCATGGATGCCAAACTTATATGAGGCATTTTATTTTTTATATCTTCTGTAAATGTACCATCACCATTATTAATATATAAATAATCACGCTCATAGAAATCGTTAGAAACATAGATATCAGGAAATAGATCTTCATTAATATCTCCCACAGTAACTCCCAAACCAAAACCTATTAAACTTCCATAAATTCCGGCACTTGCGCTTACATCTATAAATTTCCCATCATCATTACGTAATAGCTTATCTCCACCTCCTTTAAACATATCGGGAAGATCCCAATCTTCACTTCTTATCTCTCTTTTATTAGAGTATCCTAAACTATTTACAGGAATAAAACTATTATTAAGTATATAAGCGTCTAAATCTCCATCTAAGTCATAATCAAAAAAAGCAGTATGTGTGGTAAATCCGCTATCAGCGAGATTATATTCTGAAGCTTTTTCTGTAAAAGTTATGGTTCCAGAGCTTGTCGAAGGACCATTATTAATAAAAAGCTCATTCTTTTGATCATCACCTTTTACATTTCCTGCATTACATACATAAATATCCAGTAAACCATCTGCATTTATATCTACCAAAACTACCCCCGTAGACCAAGATCTATTCCCATTAACTCCAGAAGATTCTGAAATATCTTCGAACACAAAATTTCCTTTATTCAGATACAATTTGTTTTTACCCATATTAGAAGTCAGGTATATATCAGAAAGGCCATCATTATTGATATCCCCAATAGCCACTCCACCTCCGTTATAGAAGTTTCGATACTTAAAGATGTTAAAATCTTTTTGATTGGTAACTTGATTTATAAAATCAATACCTGTTTTTTCTGACTCTAGCTTAGTAAATAATGCAGGTGTACTTGTTTGATTTACGTTTGTTACGGGTTGTTCATTTTTCTGGCCACAAGAAATTAGTAACCCTATTATAAATAAGTGCAAAAAAGTTTTGCGTATCATGGTTCTGCTTTGTGAATGATCAATGATTAAACTCATGGTTAAAAATCAAGTATTTTTAAAAAAACAATTTAACCTCATTTCGAAACCACTAAAAATTGAGTTTCTAAATATGCTTTACTAAAGTAGCAAAGCCCTTCGAAAGGAAGAAGGACTTTGCATTTATTATCCAAATATTCAAAATTTTTATTAATACCCGGGATTTTGAATTAAATTAGGGTTTGTAGAAATTGCTTCTGCCGGAATAGGCATTAACAAAGACTTCGCTGTAGAAGCACTTCCTTTTTCTTGCCAGGTTCCTAAAAATGTGCCAAAACGAATTTGGTCATTTCTTCTCCAGCCTTCCCAATACAATTCTCGAGATCTTTCGTCTAAGATATCTGATTCGGTAACCGCAGGCAATGCCGTAGCATTTCTCATCATTCTTAATTCATTAACAATATCTAATGCGGTTTCTCCTCCTGTATCCGTTCCTCCTCTTAGAATTGCTTCGGCTTTCATTAAGCGAGCATCTGCATACCTAAAAAACACATAATCATTACCCGGAGCATTATCATTTGCAAATTGTAAAGAATTATTTTCTACTGTGAACGTTGGGTTTGGTGTATATTTCACAACTCTAATACCTCTTGTTTCATTAGAATTGAACAAATTTACATCCTCAGTAAAAACCAAAGGCCCTTGTTGTCTATCTTTTAGATCTTCAAATACAAGTCCTCCATCAACTGGACCACTTTGTTGTCCGATCAAAAACCCTGCATTATATCCAAATTGATCAGAAATACCAGGAACTGCGCTACTTTTTCTTACATCACTATCTTCAAAAAGGTTATACAATTCTACGGTAGCTACAAAACCGTTCCATCCACTTGGTTGTTGATTATAATGCATACTCATATGCCATCTATTATTTATTCTACCTGTTGCTCCACCAAGTTCATTTTGCGATACAAATATAATTTCTGATGATGTTTCACTATTTGCAGAAATAAAACTACTAAAATATTCATCTTCCAGTGTATATCCAGCTAAGTCATTAACATTATTTATAACAGCAGTCATATCTGCCGCTTCAAAAGAATAAGGTCCTTCTAACGCCCCTCCGTCAGCCCCGGTAGCCTTATATACTGCTCTATTTAAATATAATTTAGCCAAAAGCATTCTTGCTGCATTTTGAGTGGCAACATCAGGAGTTCCAGAAGAAGGTAAATCATTAAAAACAGCTTCTAATTCTGAAATAAACACATCCACTGCTTCTATCCTTTGTAATTGCTCTGTGGGTGGTAATAATAAATCTTCACCACATGCTCTTCTTGGCACTACACCAAACAAATCCATTGTAAAAAAGTCCAGAAATGTTCGTAAGAAAGTAGCTTGCGCGATTTCACTTGCACTACCATCTCCATTACAAAGTACTTGTTGCGCATTAAAAGCTCTACTATTAAGATCTCTCCAGGTTTTATCAATATGGGCATGAGTATTTGTCCAACCATGTAAATGATGATCTCTCCACAACCCTGCGTCATCCCAATCTCCTCCTCTTGTAGGTGGTATTAATTCATCTGAAGAATGTACATAGGCGGGTAATAAATCCTGCTCGTGTTGAAGTTCTCGTAAAGAAGAGTATGCTCCAATTAACAAATCTGATGCGCTAACGCTCGAATCAGATGAGTTAATACTATCATTTAACTCTTCATCCAGATCGGTACATCCAAAAACAAGGAATGCTGCGATCAAACCAATGATTATGTTTTTCATTTTTTTCATTTTAATTTTTTTAAAATCTAGCATTAAATCCTACAGAAAATGTTCTTGCTCTTGGGTAAGCAGAATAATCTATACCAAAGGATGGTACTCCATCAACCTGTTTATTCGTATTCACTTCTGGATCAAAACCATCATATGGTGTAATTACAAATAAGTTTTGTCCGGTTACATAGAATCGTAATGATTCAATCCAGTTCCCTATTTTACCATCGTCTATTGTATATCCAACAGTCAAATTATTAAGTCTTAAAAAATCTCCACTTTTTAAATATTGAGTAGATGGTTTTGGTGTTTGAATTGCTTCTCCAGAGGAAATCACTTCTTGAGTTACATTACCTCCAGAATTGAGAGCCGACGCTGTGAAAATAGCATTTGAAGTATTGTCATAAATTTGATGTCCATACGCTCCATTAAAGAATACACTTACGTCTAATTTTTTATACTTAAATGATGATGAAATACCAACAGTAAAATCTGGATTTGGATCTCCAACAAAGGTTCTATCACCTTGTCCAGGTGCAGTTATACCACTCGAAGTATCCACGCCATCTCCATCTAAATCTGCATATTGAGAAACTCCATTTTCATCAAAACCTTCCCAAACTGGTAAGTAAAATGCATTTATGGGTTGTCCATCAAATAATAACTGCCCTCGTTGTCCAGTCAATCCCTGACCATTTAAATCTCCGGTTAGAATTCCTGCCGGAAAAATAGTTGATACATTATTAATTTCATTATTTAAGAAACTAGCATTAACACCAACCTCCCAAGTCATATCTTCATTTTGGATGATAACTCCATTTATAGCAATATCAATTCCTGAATTTTCTACTTCAACTCCATCCAAATTCCTCCATACAAAAATGTTTGGTGCTTGTTGAGCTACACGAGTTCTAAACAAAAGATCTTCGGTCTTTCTACTATAGTAATCTATCGATCCTGATAAGCGATTGTCAAAAAAGCCAAAATCTATCCCTGCATTAATCTGCTTTGTACTCTCCCATTGTAGTTCTGGGTTTCCAACTGTAGATTGCACAATACCTCCAGATCCATCAGGTGTAAACTGAGTTTGAGAAGAACCCGAAGGAAATTCTTGATTACCTGTTATACCATATCCAAGTCTTAGCTTAAGATCACTAAAAGTCTCTGGCACAAAATCTTCTTCAGATAATCTCCATGCCAATGCTGCCGATGGAAAGTATCCATATTGATTATCTTCTCCAAAACGACTGGATCCATCTGCCCTTAAAGTTGCAGTGATTAGATACTTATCATATAAAGTTACGTTAGCTCTTCCAAAATAAGATTGTAACTCTGTGGTAGGATTAAAAAATGATGTATTACCTCCGGTAAGTGTATTATCTGGATTAAGTGTAGGTGCAGGTCTATCTGACCCAAAGTTGATATTATTAATATATAAATTCTGATCATCTATTGAAAAGTTCTGCACTCTAATATTATCCCCTTTACGTTCGAATTGCTGATATGAATATCCTCCTACTGCACTTAAATATACAGCATCGCTTAATTGTTTATTGTAGCTAAGGGTATGCTCGAATAATAAATTAGAGGTAAAGATACTTTGAATATCTGCTATACCATTATTTACAAAATTAGCTTGCATTAATCTCGAAACTCCTACTCTTCTTGTAGATTCTGTACGCCCAACACCAAAATTAAATTTATATTTTAATTCATCTGTAAAACTATATGTTGCAGAAAGATTCCCTAAAATATTGGTTGACTCTGCCAAATCTGTATAATATTCTAAAAATGCTAATGGATTACGAGGATTGTCATTAAACTGAAGAAAAGTTCCATCATCATTAAATAAAGATCTCGTAGGATTCCAACGTAAAGCTGAAATAATCAAATCCCCTTCAGCTCCAACGTTATCTGATAATGCAGTTGCCTCATCTTTTATAAAAGATGTAATTAATTTGGTATCTATCTGTAACTTCTCGTTAAAAAACTTTTCGGTTAAGTTAAGGCTTCCTGTATATTTTTCCTGACCTGTATTCTTTATAATTCCTTCCTGATCTTGTAATGACAAAGAAAACCTATATCGTCCAGTATCTGATCCACCACCATAACTAACGTTATAGTTTTGAGTTATTGCTGTTCTTAGTATTTCATCTAAAGCATCTACATTTTGCCCAAAATCCAGCCCTGGATTTCCTATTGCATTAGCAGCGCTAGCAAATTCTGAAGCACCTAATAAATCATACTCATTGGCAATACTGGAAATACTTACTGAAGATGAAAAATCTAACTGAGGTTTCCCTGATTTCCCTTTTTTGGTAGTAATAATAACCACACCATTAGATCCTCTTGATCCATAAATTGCAGTAGCAGAAGCATCTTTAAGCACATCAATACTTGCAATATCGTTTGGGTTGATAAAGTTTAACGGATTTCTAGCAGATGATCTACCTGCTCCTACATCAGATCCTGCACTAGTATCGCCTCCATCTAAAGGAACTCCGTCTACAACGATCAAAGGATTATTACCTCCTCGAATAGAAGATGTACCTCGAATACGAATATTGTTACTCGCTCCCGGCTCACCACTTGCGGCTGTAACTTGCACTCCTGCCACTCGACCTTGAATTAATTGATCTGGAGAAGTCTGCACTCCTTGATTAAAATCTTCAGGTTTTACTGAGGCTACAGATCCTGTTAAATCTTTCTTTCTTACTGTACCATACCCTACAACAACAACTTGCTCTAATTCAGCAGCATCTTCTTGCATAGTAATATTTATTGTTGACTGTCCGTTGACATTAATTTCCTGGGATTTAAACCCAACAAAACTAAAGACTAATATAGCGTCCTCTGCAACGTTATCCAACGTATAGTTTCCATCAAAATCAGAAACTGCCCCGTTAGTTGTTCCTCGTACAAGAACATTCACTCCGGGAATCGGTCCCCCAGTGTCTGAAATCACACCTGAAACTGTGATTTGTGCAAACATCATACTCCCTGATAAAAATACCAGAAGGAAAATGAGTTTTTTAAGTATCCTACTTTTCATAATATAGCGTTTGATTTAAATTTGAATTGTTTCTTTGTTTTAAATTTTACCCTTGTCTTATAAATAAAAAGTAATTATAACCTTAGTAACAATGGGACATCCAAGTCTTTTCTACTATATCTGACTAATTCTGCAACTATATAAAATAATATTCCTACTTTAAACACAATAAGTTACAAAAAAAATGGATGCCCCATCTGTTACATCTACGAGAAGTTTCATCACATAAACTTCTCTGCTAACAAACAAAAATTAATTTCGCTTTCTACTCTAATTACATTTGTTTCTTAAATTTTACGAACTACTTTATTAAACTTTAAAAATCAGTCCTTGATAGGGTTCGAGATGAATGATATCACCCTCTATTTTATACTTGTTATAATTATTTATTAAGACAATGGCTTCTGTTAAATTTTCTTTTATCTCGAAATAACCTTCGGTGCCTTCAAAATTTAAAATCACTATGATCTGTTCTTTTTTCAACACTTTTTTATATACATATATACTCGAGTTATTAAACCCTAACTCTTTAAAATCACCATATACAAACACATCATTTTCTTTTCTTATTTGCAATAAGTTCCTATAAAAGTTTAAGATCGAATCAGGATCATTGTTTTGTTTTCTAACATTAATATTTACATAATTCGGATTCGTTTTTAACCATGGTTCTCCCAAAGAAAATCCACCATTAATTTCATCATTCCATTGTACAGGAGTTCTTGCATTATCCCGTCCTTCTCTATTAATCATTTCTAATGCTGACTCTTGTGATAATTTCTTAGTCTTTGAATTTTCATTATAAAAATTTAAAGATTGTACATCTCTAACTTCATCTACAGATTCTAGGACAATGTTTGTCATCCCTATCTCATCACCTTGATAAATATTCAAAGTTCCATTTTGTGTAGATTGCATTATAAACAACATTTTTGCTGATTCTGCCCAATATTGCTTGTCATCTCCAAATCTTGATGTCATTCGTGCAAAGTCATGATTTCCCATTGCATTAGCGAGCCATCCTTTTTCATGAACCGCATCTCTCCATTTCTTAAAAATACTTTTCATGTTTACTAAATCGAAGGGTGATGTTTCTTCGAATTTACCATTAACAATAGTACATTCAAGAATATCAAAGTGATACAGCATATCAAGTTCTCTACGATCATAATCAATATACAAACCGGCATTTTCATGATTAATCCCGACTCCTTCTGCCAAAGAAAATGCATCATAATGACGAACTACTTTCTCATTCATTTCTTTAAGATACTCATGTAATCTAGGCCCATTTGCATATACATCTTCGATGATTTTTCTAAACCCTACATCTGGAGCATCAGGATACCCTTCTCGTTTAGAAATCAAGGGAATAACATCCATTCTAAATCCATCAACTCCTTTATCTAGCCAAAACCTCATTGCATTATAAATTTCTTCCCTCACTTTGGGGTTTTCCCAATTCAAATCAGGTTGTTTCTTAGTAAAAAGGTGTAGATAATATTCCTCTGATTTGGTATCATATTCCCAAGCACTTCCTCCAAAAAAAGATTTCCAATTATTTGGCGGGCCACCATCATCTTCAGGTTTTTTCCAATGAAAATAATCTCTATATGGATTATCCTTTGATTTCTTCGCCTCTTTAAACCAATTATGTTCATCAGAACAATGATTAGCAACCAAATCAAGAATTAACCTCATTCCTTTATCATGGGTTTTCTGAAGCAATTCGTCAAAATCTTCCATACTTCCAAATTCTGGCATAATAGAGCAGTAATCGCTAATATCATATCCATTATCATCATTTGGTGAACTAAAAATGGGACTTAACCATAATATATCTACATGTAGACTCTGTAAATAATCCAGTTTGTCTATAATCCCTCTCAAATCACCAATACCATCATCATTACTATCGTTGAAGCTACGTGGGTATATTTGATAAATAGTTCCTTTTTTGAACCAAGAAAGCTCCATGCAATTCGGTTTTAAAATTTTAAAAAATTGATATCTTCTACTTATTTAATCTCCTTACCGCATTTTAAATAATGTTTGTATTTTTAGTACACATTATTTATCCTAACTTAGCGTAGTCATTGTGTCTCTTGAATAGAGATGTCTTTTGGGGAGGACATTTTTGTAAGATTTTTTTAACAAACTTTTTATTAGATGTTCAAAAATCCTTTATGACTATTACAAATTACTGAACTATTCACAGAATTGTAAAGCAATCTTTTAGTTTAAAAAAATGCAAACGTTTGTATTATTATATTTCTAGTGAAAATGATGTTTTAATAATAATTTTTTAACGATTTTTTGATGACTTTGAAAAAAAAGAGGGTTAAACTTGAAGATATTGCTAGAAAATTAAACATTTCTATAGCTACAGTTTCCAGAGCTTTGGATGAAAACCCTCGAGTAAAGCTTAGTACCCGCGAAAAAGTTTTTAAAACTGCAAAAATGATGGGCTATATGCCAAATCAAATTGCAAAAAGTCTTAGTTCTGGTAAGACCAATCTTATTGGAGTTATTATCCCCAGATATGATGAATCTTTTTTTATAGAAGTGTGTAGAGGTATTGATCGATATGTTAGAAAACATAATTATAAAATCCTGATTAGCTCTTCTAGAAATTCATTTGAGTTTGAGCGTGAAAATCTCATTTCATTTGAAAGAGGACTTGTTGATGGAATTATTTTGTCACCAACTCATGAGACAGAAACATTTGTGCATATTAAAAGTATAATCAATAAAGGTATTCCTGTTGTATTATTTGATAATATAAGGGAAGAGGTTTCGGGTGCTGACCATGTATTAATAGAAGATGATAAAGCTTCATTTTCTGCGGTCGAATTTCTAATTAAAAAAGGAAGGAAACGAATTGCATTTATTGGAGGGATTAAAGAAAAAAAGGTCTTTCAGGATCGTTATGATGGTTATAAAAAAGCTATGACCAAGCATAACATTCCTATCTATGAAGAATTAATACTTCATTGTGAATCCCTTGATAGGGAAAATGAAGACACTGAAATCCAGGATTTTTTTAATAACATAAGCGCAATTCCCGATGCTGTTTTTACATGCACAGATAACTATGGTTTACTCACCATGAAGACATTACTTAAAATGGGATATAAAATCCCAGAGCAAATCTCTGTCATTGGATTTGGAGATCTTGGACTAGGAGAAATTTTTGTGCCTTCTATGACATGTATTGCACAACCCAGTTTTGAAATGGGAGAAAAAGCTGCAGAATTATTGATTAACCAATTTAATGAACCCAATGATGTAAATCATCGTAAAAAAGTATTGAAACTCAAAACCGAGTTGATTTTAAGGGATAGCACTTAATACATAAAAGGTGTTTGAAAATGATCAATGATTATCCTTTGATAAAAAGGTAAAGATAGGAGAACAGTATAGGTTTGCTTCAATCATTGTACATTATTCTACTCAAGATTTTAACAACTTTCAGATCGAAAACGAACGGTTAGTAATTTTTAATCTGCTTATTCCTTAGAATGATTTACTATCCTATCACAAAAACTTTGGAAAAAGACTTACCATAATTAGAGTTGGCTTCCAACAAAAAACATATATAATTAAATAGCTTTAATTTGTAGAATTTCTAAGAATTAAAGACGTTTTTACAACTTCTGTCTTTACTTTATAATTTTCAGAAAAATTATCTAATTGATTTACTAATATCTGTGCTGCTTTTGCTCCTAAATCTTCAGCATGTTGAGAAACTGTAGTAAGTTTTGGGTAAGAATGTCTGGATAACAACCCATCAGTAAATCCTATTACCGAAATATCTTTTGGAATTTTATATCCTAATTTTAGCGACATATTTATAGTTACAGCCGCGGCAGTCTCATCTAAACCAAGAACAGCATCAAGATTATTATCTTTAAGAAATTTCTCTATTTCATCTTCAACATTATTATTATCCTTTACAGGTAACTCTATTAATGACACATTATCATTTTTATCTGTAATTTCTCTTGCCCCTTCTAATCTTAATTTTGCAACACTTAAATCACTACTTATTGTTGTTATTACAGCAATTTTTGTGCAACCTGTATTAATTAGATATTGAATAGCATTTTTAGAAGCAATCTTATCATCTACAATTACTTTATCACATTCTATTTCATCACTTACCCTATCAAACATTACGATTGGAACATTATCTCTCTTTAAAACCTTAAAATGATCAAGTTCATTAACCATTTGTGTTTCCTGACTCAAAGCCACGATAAACCCATCAACACTACTATAGTTTAGCATTTCTACATATTCTATCTCTTTTTTATGAGATTCATTAGTAATACAGGTCACAATCTTATACCCATTCTTTGAGGCTGCCTGTTCTATTCCAAACAATGCTTTAGCATAAAAATGATTAAGAATCTCTGGCAATATAACCCCTATAGTTTTGGTCTTATTACTTTTTAAACTAACTGCCAGAGCATTTGGTTTGTAATTATAAAAGTTCGCCAGTTCATGCACTCTGTTAATTGTTTTTTCACTAATCTCAGGATCATTTTTCAATGACTTTGAAACCGTAGAAATAGACAGATTTAATTCTTTAGCAAGTTGTTTGAGCGTAACTTTTTTCCTCATGACCTCCGATTTTGGAATTTTTTGTCCTTATAGCAAGGATTTCGAGCCTAAATTAAGCTTTTTTCTTAATGTAGTATTAATAAGACCGGTACTTTGTATTGTTATTTATATATTTTCAGTAAAAAAATTGTCAGTTTATTAATTTGTGTTTTTTATCTTACTAAACTTTTAAACACTTACCTACTTTTTAATTTTATCAAATTTTATTGTAAGTAATGATACTATATCCTCGACATATACTAAATTATGTCTGTAACTAAAAAAATAATACAGCATGTCTAAAACATATTATGATCCTTCTGACTTAAGAAAATTTGGAAAAATCACAGAATGGAGTGAAGAATTAGGTACTAAATTTTTTGATTACTACGGCAAAGTTTTTGAAGAAGGCGCTTTGAGTGCACGAGAAAAATCTCTTATTGCACTTGCGGTTTCTCATGTAGTAAAATGCCCTTATTGTATTGATGCTTATACAAAAGATGGCTTGCAGAAAGGAATTACAAAAGAAGAAATGATGGAAGCAGTGCATACCGGAGCAGCTATAGAAAGTGGTGCAACTTTAGTGCATGGAGTACAAATGATGAATAAGTATGAGAAGTTATCTATGTAAAACAAGCATCAGTTTTACCCTTATATGCTCATAAACCATTTATACTATATATTGGCAAGGATTTCGTCGATTAAAAATATAATTTAAGAACAGAAGATGTCAGAAGTCAAAAAAAAACAATCTCTACACAAACGTAATGATCAGTTAGCCAATTCTAATAGACAACTAGAGATTTTAAATAACGGTATTTTTGCCAATGGTGAATTACCAAAATTTGCAGATAAAATTGCAGAAATTGATCGTTTCCCTTTACGTCCTAATAAACTTGAGATCCTCCAGATCAATGTAGGGTATATGTGCAATCAGGTTTGTGAACATTGCCATGTAGACGCGGGACCTGATCGTAAAGAGATCATGACCAAAGAAACGATGCAGCAGTGTCTCGAAGTCATTAAAAAGACAGGAGCCCACACTTTGGATTTGACAGGTGGAGCGCCTGAAATGAATCCAAATTTTAGATGGTTTGTAGAGGAAGCAAGTAAAGCTGGAATTAAAGATTTTATTGTTAGAAGTAATCTCACCATCATTAGAGCCAACAAAAAGTATTATGATCTTCCTGATTTTTTCAAAAAACATAATGTACATGTAGTTTCTTCAATGCCACATTGGACCAGAGGAAAAACTGATAAGCAGCGTGGAGATGGTGTTTTTGACAAATCTATCAAAGCTTTGCAAGAACTCAATGAAAGAGGATATGGTATGCCTGATAGTAGTTTAAGATTGGATTTGGTATATAATCCTTCTGGAGCGTTTTTGCCTGGTGATCAAGAAGCCATGGAAAAGGATTTTAAAAAGGCATTATTAGAAGATTTTGGTATTCATTTTCATAATTTATTCGCTATTACTAATTTACCAATTAGTAGATTCTTAGATTATCTGATTGCTTCAGAAAACTATGAAGATTATATGTATGCATTAGTAGAAGCCTATAATCCATCGGCTGTGGCTAATGTGATGTGTACTAATACTATTTCTATAAGTTGGGATGGTTGGTTATATGATTGCGATTTTAATCAGATGCTCGATCTTAAAGTAGCGAGTAAAGTAAAACATATTAGTGAATACAACGAGGAATTACTTCAGAATAGAAATATTATTATCTCACAACACTGTTATGGATGTACTGCTGGAGCAGGAAGTAGTTGTCAAGGAACTGTAGCATAACTCTAAAATCAAAATGAATCAAAAAACCGCCATATTAATCTTTGCAAATTCGATTCATGAAGAATTGCGAAATAAATATATCACTGGTGGTAAAATTTTATTTTCCGAGCTTACCCGAAAAACAATTACTACTGTAAAACAGACCGGACTCCCGTTTTTTATCTATACAGAAAAAGAACAGCGAGGAGTTACTTTTGGAGAGCGTTTTGTCAATGCCATACAAGATGTTTATAATAAGGATTATGACAATCTTATTACTATTGGCAATGATACTCCACACCTTAGTAAATATCATTTAATTGAAAGTGCCAAACAACTTGAAAATAACACATTTGTTTTAGGGCCATCATTGGATGGAGGGTTTTATCTTATGGGATTACACAAATCTCAATTTAATGTTGATTTATTTTTAAAACTACCCTGGCAATCCAAAAAACTATCCACATGTATCTCTAGACTTATAGAAACTACCAAAATCAAAATGGTAACTCTAGAAGTTTTGATAGATATTGACGATATTAACGACATTAAATCAATATCTCGTTTTTTCAAAAAGCTTTCTGGAAAACTTAAAAAGATTATACAAAGCTTACTTCTATATAAAATAGATATAGCAGATTTTATAGTACCAGGTATTACTACTATATACACCTATCGTTTTTTTAATAAAGGATCTCCTTCTACTTTATTCTCTTAAACTACTTTGTTTGTTTTTTTGTGTTTCATCCATTAAAAAACATATAATGTCAAATATTTAAAATTAAGTCCACTAAGTGATGGATCATTTTAATTAGTAAGACATGGTATACAAAATTATATTGATCATTGTAATCATTTTTCAAAACATTCTAAAATCTCATTTCCAACAAAAAATGAATAAAAAAAATATTCTGGCACATAACGTTGCTTATATCATAGGGGTATTAATGATCTTGTTTTTACCCAAAATGAGTGCTCAAAATTCATTAGAAGAATTGTTAGATCAATACAACAACGAGAGTGTCCCGTATATCTCTGTTGAAGCATTAAAAGATATCCAGGATCAAGTACTATTGTTAGACGCTCGCGAGAAAAAAGAATATGAAGTAAGTCACATCAAACATGCAAAATTTGTGGGTTATACGCATTTTAAAATGAATACAGTCACAGTACAAGATATTCCAAAAGACACAAAAATTGTAGTGTATTGTAGTTTGGGAGTGCGTTCTGAAGACATATCAGAAAAACTAAAAAAAGCAGGATACACAAATGTTTATAATCTTTATGGAGGAATTTTTGAATGGAAAAACAAAAACTTTCCTGTTATGAACTCCAATGAAGAAACTACTGAAGAAGTGCATGCCTTTTCTGAAGAATGGGGAAAATGGTTAACTAAAGGGGAAAAAATATATTCAAATTGAAAGAAAAAAACGCATTATTGATTTTTACCCGAAATCCAGAATTGGGTAAATGTAAAACACGACTTGCAGCAACTATTGGCGATCAAGCTGCCCTGGATATTTATACTTTTTTATTACAACATACGGTTAATATCACCAAAAATCTTGATGTTACCAAAGAAGTTCATTATTCTGTAAAAGTTAGAGAAAATGATCTCTGGGATGATTCGGTTTACAATAAAAAACAACAAACAGGTTACGATTTAGGTATTCGTATGGAACATGCTTTTGCAGAATGCTTTGGAGAAGGTTTTGAGCGTGTTGTTATCATAGGAAGTGATATGTATGATTTAAGTCAAAAAGATCTGGAACTTGCTTTTCTGGAACTAGAAACACATGATTATGTCCTAGGACCTGCAGAAGATGGAGGATATTATTTATTTGGAATGAAATCCTTAAATTCACAGGTTTTTAAAAATAAAAACTGGGGTACAGATACTGTTCTTCAGGATACACTAGAAGATTTAAAAGAAAATAATATAAAACTATTAGAAGTTCGTAACGACATTGACTATTATGATGATATCAAAGACATTTCGGCTTTTCAAAAATTTATAGACTAATGACAAAATACATTGAAGAAACAACAGAATTCCTTCAAGGAAGGGGTTTCGAAAATCCAGAAATAGGTATTATACTAGGTACTGGATTAGGACAATTGATTAATGAAATAGAAATCATTCAGGAGATAAGTTATAATCATATCCCAAATTTCCCTACAGCTACTGTAGAATTTCATAAAGGAAAATTAATTTATGGAAAAATTGAAGGTAAGACTGTTGTAGTTATGCAAGGTCGTTTTCATCTCTATGAGGGCTATTCGCTCCAGGACGTAACCTACCCTGTTAGAGTCATGCATAAATTAGGAATAAAAACACTATTAGTATCTAACGCTTCTGGAGCAATTAATTTAAACTTCAAAAAGGGGGAATTAATGCTTATTGATGATCATATTAATTTACAAGGAGGTTCTCCCTTAGCATTTAAAGGAGTTGAGCAATTAGGAAGTCGCTTTACAGATATGAGTGCTCCTTACGACCTTAGTATAAATTCAAAATTAGAAACCATTGCCAAAGATAACAATATCAATCTCCATAAAGGAGTATATGTGTCTGTTATGGGACCTCAATTAGAAACCAGAGCAGAATATCGTTACTTAAAAATTATCGGTGCAGATGCTGTAGGAATGAGCACCGTTCCCGAGGTTATTGTGGCTAATCACTTGGATCTTCCGGTTGCAGCGGTATCTGTTTTAACAGATGAATGTGATCCAGACAATCTTAAACCCATTAATATAGATGAAATCATTGCAATGGCAGGTAAAGCAGAACCAGAAATGATACTGTTGTTCAAAGAATTAATCAAATCTTTATAAATTAAAAATTCTATAATTTCAGAAAGGTATATCTATCCTTTTCGACAAAATTATTTATAACCTGAGATAACCTCAAAGGAAAACAAAAATCAGTTTATGAGCTATTTAGAAACCACACACGATGTATATAAAGAAGCGGCATTAACACCAGATGTAGGTTTATGTTGTACTACAAACCCTATTTGGGAACTACCAGGCCTTAAAATTCCGAAAATCATGCAAGAAATGAATTACGGATGTGGTAGTACAGTAAATGCACGTGACTTAACGAATAATCCAAAAACCTTATATGTAGGTGTTGGTGGTGGAATGGAATTATTACAATTCTCTTATTTTTCTCGTCAAAAAAGTGGTGTTATTGGTGTCGATGTTGTTGAAGAAATGCTAGAGGCTTCTCGCAAAAATTTTAAAGAAGCTGAAGCCCAAAACGATTGGTTTAAAAGCGAATTTGTTGATCTTAGATATGGTGATGCATTAAATTTACCTGTTGAAGACAATAGTATAGACGTAGCTGCACAAAATTGTCTGTTTAACATTTTTAAAGCAGATGATTTAAAAAAAGCTATTGAAGAAATGTATAGAGTATTAAAACCTCATGGAAGATTAGTAATGAGTGATCCAACTTGTGAACAACCCATGAATGATAATCTTCGTAATGATGAGCGGTTAAGAGCTTTATGTTTGAGCGGAAGTTTACCCATTGCAGAATATGTAAAAGCATTAACAGATGTTGGCTTTGGAACTATAGAAATTAGAGCTCGTAAACCTTATAGGATTCTAGATCCAAAAAACTATGATACCGATGAGTTAATTTACATCGAATCAATTGAAGTGGCTGCAATTAAAGATCCAATGCCAGAAGATGGACCTTGTATTTTTACTGGAAAGGCTGCAATTTATTATGGAGATGAAGATTATTTTGATGACAAGAAAGGTCACGTACTCCTAAAAAATCAACCTATTGCTATATGCGACAAAACTGCTGGAGCTTTAGCTGATCTCGGCAGAGATGATATATTTATTAGCGAATCTACTTATCATTATGATGGTGGTGGATGCTGTTAAAAGCGATGGCTAACTAACTATAATGTGGAAGTCGGAAATAATGTATGTATTTTCGGCTTCTTTTTTTATCTTTTCACATATCTTCTAACCATTATTTACTTAACTCTTATCTTTTCAAAATCAATAAATTACTATCTTTAGAAGGCAAATCATTTTAAAGATAGAATATCATGAACAGAAGACAATGGCTGAAATCTACTTCGTTAGGAGGTAGCCTAGCATTATTTGGAGGAATGCATATCGCTAACGCATTAACATTAGAAGAAACAATAAAATTTAACCCAAGATCATTTTCAAAGCTGATTCGATTAAGTTCTAATGAAAATCCATATGGCCCATCAAAAAAAGTAAGAGAAGCTATTATATCATCTTTTGATCATAGCTGTCGATATCCATACGCTTATGCCGATGAATTAGCAGAAATTCTTGCTAAAAAAGAAGGAGTAACCAAAGATCATATCATCATATGCGGAGGTTCTACAGAAGGGTTAAAAATTACTGGCCTTACTTTTGCATCTAACGGAGGAGAAATTATTGCAGGAAAACCTACATTTTTGGCAATGATGACGTATGCAAAACAATGGGGTGCTACTATTAATTGGGCGCCAGTTGGAGAAGATAAAGGGTACGACATGAGTGAAATCGAAAAGAGGATTTCTTCAAAAACAAAACTAGTTTTTTTATGTAATCCCAATAATCCAACTTCTACGATTCTTCCATCCCAAAAACTGATGGATTTTTGTGATACAATAAGTAATAAAACTATTCTTTTTAGCGATGAAGCCTATTATGATTATATAGACGAACCTAATTATCCATCGATGGTTGAGTTAGTGAAAAAAGACAAGAATGTAATCGTCTCCAGAACATTCTCAAAAGTGTATGGCATGGCAGGTATGCGCATTGGTTATCTTATCGCCAAACCAGCTCTGACTCAAAAACTTAGAAAAAACATGGTTGCTTATAGTAATGTTCCTGCGATCGCCGCAGCCAAAACCGCTTTAAATGACAAGGAGTTTTATGAATTTAGTTTGCAAAAAACTCGTGAAGCAAAAGAAATGATATACAAAACACTAGATACTTTTGAGTTACCATATGTAAAATCAAATACAAACTTCATTTTCTTTAAAACAGGCAAAGATATAAGAACACTACATAAAGAGATGATGGATAAAGGAGTATTAATCGGTCGACCTTTTCCTCCCTTTTTTAATTGGTGTAGAATTAGTACAGGAACTACAGAAGAGGTTACTTTATTTACAAAAGTCTTATCTAATATTTATCAATAGAGTTTCTTAACAATAGTTTTTATGAATTCATACAATTATCGATCATAAATACAAATAAAATACAGTAAACCCTTAAGCAAAACATTCTACTTTATTATTCCCATCAAATAGTGGTTAACATAACCTAATTACATCTTTTTTACGAAGTATTTTCCTACTTAAACCACTGGAAACATGTATTATATCCATTTTTTTTGTACCTTACAGGTTATCTACCCCTGAAATAAATACTAACCTCAATAAAAACTAACAAAATGAAGCCTCTTAAAACCACCTACTTTATTTTATTACTCTTACTATTTAATAATATTTATGCTCAAGAAAAAGTTGATCATTCTGCCTGGGATCGAATTTTAATTCTCAATGTACAAGCTGACGGAATGGTAGACTATAATGGAGTGACCAAAGATGTTGCTGTGTTTTATGACTATTTTAGATACCTCTGCAAGATTTCTCCAAAAGAAAGTTGGAGCAACCAAGAGAAATTGGCCTACTGGCTCAATGTTTATAATGCTACAGCAATGAAAATGATAATCGACGATTATCCGGTAGAATCAATAAATGACCTTGAAAACCCTTGGAAACGAAAAACTTTTAAATCAGAAGGTGTCCGATATAGCCTGGATGATATAGAGCATGATATTTTAAGAAAATTTGGTGATCCCAGGATTCATTTTTTAC
Organism: Aquimarina algiphila; assembly: GCF_007489275.1. Classification (GTDB taxonomy): domain Bacteria; phylum Bacteroidota; class Bacteroidia; order Flavobacteriales; family Flavobacteriaceae; genus Aquimarina; species Aquimarina algiphila. Next base: position 38,215 of record NZ_VLNR01000029.1, on the reverse strand, counting down.
TTAACTGTGGATCTATGTCATCTCCCAGATTATGGAACAGAGCTTATACAAGTGCTAATATAAGTGAAGCTCTTGATGAACGAACTAGAGAATTTATTAATGATCCTCAGAGAAATCAAATCACCTCAAGTACTGTTAAAATTTCACAAGTATTTGAATGGTATAAAGAAGATTTTGATAATAATAATATCGATGTAATTGATTTTATAAATCAATATTCAACAGTAAAAATTAATAAAATATCAAAAGATAGTTATATTACATATGACTGGAGTTTAAATAAAAAAGATAAAGTTACTCCTATAACAAGTACAAATAACAACTAAACTTTATAGCTTTTTAAAATTTAAAAGCCTCGAATTTGAAGACCTCGAATTCGAGGTTTTACGTACTATATATTATCAACAAATACTAGATTTTATAGGTCTCCATAGAAAAGTCCTCTACAATGATCATGTTGTAGTTTTTAATTCTGCAAAAGAGAAATCTAAAGTTGCTTTTTGGTAATCAAAAAGTAATATCGCAATTGTATTCTCTTTATCAAAACTGTAATTAAATGTCATATGGATGTCTAAAAATAAACAAGTAAATATTTTAAGACAAAATTAACTCAAAGAATACAATAAAACTCCTAAAATTGCATTTTATCGATTATTTCAGTACTTTTATGGAGAATAAGACTCTTAAACTAATTGTTAGAACCTTATAATTTTAAACTTCAAATGAAAACAAGTAAAAAACATAGTATAACACTGCTAGCCCTTGTCGTTGTTCTATTTTGTTTTAAAGCTAAAGCTCAAGACAAGGCAGACCATTCGGTCTGGGATCAAATTCTTATTCTTAATGTCTCAGAAGATGGAAAAGTAAATTATGAAGGAGTTATGAAAGACAGCCCTCTATTCTATCAATATTTTAGGTCATTATCAAACAATCCTCCAACAGAAGAATGGACCAGAGAAGAAAAACTAGCCTATTGGGTTAATGCATATAATTCTATTGCCGTAAAAATGATTATAGATAATTATCCTGTAAAAAATATCAATGAGCTTCATGATCCATGGAATCAAAAGTTCTTTAGAATAAAAGATAAACGTTATAGTCTAGATGATATAGAACATAAGATCTTGAGAAAGTTTAATGAACCCAGAATTCATTTTATAATCAATTGCGCTTCTAGTTCTTCTCCCAAACTAATGAACATGGCATACACTGCCAAAAATATCAATGAAGCCTTAGAAAAATGTACTAAAGATTTTATTAATGATCCTACAAAAAATATAATTACAGAAGATCAAGTTAGTTTATCCCAAATATTTGAGTGGTACAAGGATGACTTTAATAATGGCAATGTTACCGAATTTATCAACCTTTATTCTGACGTAAAAATTCAAAAAATACCTAAAAACGGATATAAAGAATATGATTGGGCACTAAATGAGCAATAGTAACATGAACACAGGTTATATTCTGATAAAGAGTATGGCGTGAATTTTGTTTTCACATTAAACATCATAGATGATTTACTTTTTATTAGAGATTTCATCTAATAAAATAGAAACTGTTTAAACAAAAAAGCTATGTCTAGAATGAAGAATATACTTTTTACTTTATCAATATGTTTATTTTTTTCCTGTAGTGGAAGTAAAACTATAGCACAAAATACAACTCCAACCAAAATACAGGAACCAGAGGAAAAAGTAGTACAAGACGATTCTATATTAGAAGATGAGAAAAAAGTAAATCTTCCAAAAATCATTACCCCAATAGAAGAAAAAGCTCCAGAAACTGAAAAACCTCTACAAAAAACACCCGTAGTTACTATAGAATCAAAAAAAAGTAACGAAGCTTTTGATCATAAAATATGGAATTATTTACTACAAAAGCATGTTTCTGCCAAGGGAATAGTAGACTACAAGGGATTTAAACAAGATAAGTCAAAGCTTAGGACATATCTCAATATATTAAGTGAAAACATGCCTAAGGAGAACTGGAATAAATCAGATAAATTAGCATACTGGATAAATGCTTATAATGCATTTACGGTGAAATTAATTATCGATAATTATCCTTTAAAAAGTATCAAAGACATTGAAAACCCCTGGGAACTTAGATTCATCAAACTAGGAGCAAAATGGTATACACTTAATGACATAGAACATAGAATTCTAAGAAAAATGAAAGATCCCAGAATTCATTTTGGTATTAATTGTGCATCATTATCATGTCCTCGTTTATCAAATAAATCATTTACAGCACAAAATGTTGATCAAGAACTAGAAAAACTCACAACTTCTTTTATTAATGACACCAAACACAATACAATAAGTGCAAACACTATTAAACTTTCGAAAATATTTCTGTGGTTTGGTAAAGATTTTAAAACAAAGGGAACTTTGATTCAGTTTTTGAATGTCTATTCTAAAACTAAAATCAATGAGAAGGCCAAAAAAAGTTATAGAGTTTATGACTGGAATTTGAACGAATCCTAAAATAACAGTATACTTATTTTAACTATTTAAAATCAATATTTTTTCTTTTCTAAAGTAATACTATAGGAAATCACTCATCTATTCCGGCTAAACAAAAACAACACAAGTTCTTAATAATCAAATGTTTATCTTTATTTTAGGATCTGCAAAACACTCCATAATTCTTCACTTCCTGTATTGTCTCAATAATTTCAAAATTATAAGAAATTAAATTCTTCCTGTAAGTTCATTTCTTAATTTTCTACTAATGTTTCATATTATGGATAAAAATGTTATCGCGAACGTAAATGAAAAATCCATATGAATATCGATTAACCCTTCAAAAAAAGTAAAAAAATGAAAGCTCCAAAATTTATATTAGCTCTGCTAACTGTAATATTTATAAATCAAACACAAGCCCAAAATACTTTTGATCATAGTATCTGGGACCAAGCATTATTATTAAATGTAAGCGAAGAAGGAAAAGTAAATTATAATGGTTTTATGAGAGATAGCTCTCAACTTTATCAATATTTTTCGCAGCTATCAGCGAATCCACCAAAAGAAGATTGGACTAGAGAAGAAAAGTTAGCCTATTGGATTAATGCTTATAATGCGTATACCATAAAACTTATCATTGATAGCTATCCGCTTAAAAGCATTAAAGATTTGGATAATCCATGGGGTAAAAAATTCTTTAAAATTAATGGTGAATGGTATAGCTTAGGGGAATTAGAACATAAAATCCTTAGAAAGTTTGGAGACCCCAGAATTCATTTTGCAATTAATTGCGCTTCTTTTTCTTGTCCAATTGTTTGGAATAGAGCATATACCGCAGAGAATGTTAATGAAGCTTTGGATCAACAAACCAAGAAATTTATAAATGACCCTACCCGAAATACTATCACCGATGAAGAAGTTAATGTATCAAAAATATTTACCTGGTACAAAAAGGATTTTAAAGTTAACGGAGGTGATGTAAAAGATTTTATCAATAGATATGCTTCGGTAAAAATAGGAAAACAACCTAAAAAGGGATATAAAGATTATGATTGGAGTCTTAATGAGTAATTAAACATTTTTGACATTTATACGTACCTTTGGTTTAAAATTAGTATCGTTTAAATATCATGATATAGTTTTTGTTGATTAATACAATAGCATTCTTAAATTGATGTCTTTTATTACTAATAAATTATTTTACAATGAGATTAATTGTATAAAAATAACTAGGCACACCCTTCGAAAACAAAGAAAAAGTCTATTTTAAAAACAGAATTGTCAGAAATTTATTAATTTTTAGTTGTGTAATGTTATTATTAGTAAAACGTACTAAATATTAAATAAGCGCTAAAGTTGAAAATATCTATTGTTATTCCCATTCTTAATGAAGCCGAAACTATTCAGGTTTTAGTTTCTCATCTCATTAGATCCATTAGAAATAAAGGAAACATAGAGGAAATTATCGTTGTTGATGGAGGAAGTACAGATGGGTCACAGGAAATTGTTAATACGATTTCAAAAAATGAAAAAGTCATGGTTAAGCTTGTTCCATCAAAAAAAGGTAGAGCAAGACAACTAAATATGGGAGCTGCAAATGCCAAAGGTGAAATCTTATATTTTCTTCATGCAGATTCTTTTCCTCCTAAACATTATGATCATAGCATTATAGAAGAAGTCAAAAAAGGAAACAAAGCCGGATGTTTTCGTATGAAATTTGATTCTAATCACTGGTGGTTACGTTTTTTGGGCTGGTTAACCCAATTTGAGAGTAAACGTTGTCGAGGAGGGGATCAAAGTCAATTCATTACTGCATTACTTTTTCAACAAATTAAAGGGTATGATGAGTCATTTATTGTTTATGAAGATAATGATCTCGTTGATCGTCTTTTTGCTATTGATCAATTTGTAATTATTCCTAAATATGTAGTAACATCAGCCAGACGATATCGTGAAGTTGGAGTCTGGCGATTACAATATCATTTCTTGAATATTCATATGAGACGATGGATGGGTGCTTCTTCTGAAGACCTATATCGTTATTATAAAGAAAAAGTAGTTAGTTAACATCTAAAAGGTTTTTAAAGCGGCTATGTATACCTCTTTTAATCCAATATATTTTGACCGAAAAACACTACTTTTAACAAAAAACGATATTTAGTCCTAGCTATTTTATTGATTTTTGTATATCATGAAAGTTGTACCACAAGCATTTTATCAACATCCCAAAATAGAAAACATCCTTGTCGATGGACTTTCTTGTGTTATACTTAAAAAAGTAGAGCATAGCGATCTACAGAACCAACGTTATGTTGCTGCTCACGCATTAACCATTGTTCTTAATGGAGCTCTACAAATAGAAACTCCTGAAGGAGAAATTAGTATTATTAATAAAAATCAAATCATTTTATTACCTAAAGGGTTATATATGATTTCTGACATTATCCCAAAAAACGAATCTTTTGAAGCTGTGGTCTTCTTTTTTGATAAAGAAATATGCGATGAATTTTTAGCTGGTTTTGATTTATATGCGTTAGAAAACCTTCCTAAAACACTAATTTTTAATTATGATCAAAACTTAAGGTTATTTACTGACACTTTGATTACCTTATATAGAGGTAAAAGTCTATATCAGTTTACAAAACCAAAACTACTAGAATTACTACATCTTATTAGTCTTTCTGAGAAAGGGGATCAATTTATAGGCAAACTACAGTGTTTAAAAAAAAGAGGTAAAAAAAATATCAAACTCTTTATGGAAGAGAATTTTGATAAGCCCCTTGACATAGAAGATTATGCTTATCTTACAGGTAGAAGTATTTCAACATTTAGGAGAGATTTTAAATCTAAATTCGATATCTCACCTAAGAAATGGTTGATCAAAAAAAGGTTAAAAAAAGCTTCTTTTCTTCTTAAAGAAAAAAGTGATTCTGTAACCAGCATTGCTTTACAAGTGGGCTACGAAAATACTTCACATTTTATCAAAGCTTTCCATAAAGAATTTCATATCTCTCCCAAGCAATTTCAGATCAATCATAGAAAAGATATGTTGATCTAATGTTTTGACCGAAAAACACTAGTTTTTGCTTTTCTGAAAACTTATTTTATTCATTACTAAGGACATTTGTATATAATTTAAAATATACAAAAATGAAAAAAATAGGTTTTATCGGCTTAGGAATTATGGGAAGTCGTATGGCGACTAACTTACAAAAAGAAGGTTATGAACTTATCGTTTATAATAGAACAAAAGAAAAAGCTGATACTTTAATTAAAAATGGAGCAGTTTGGGCCAATTCTGCAAAAGAAGTAGGAGAAAAATCTCACTTTGTTATCACTATGCTTTCTACTCCTGAAGTTGTAAAAGAAATTGCTACAGAAAAAAACGGTTTATTTAATGGTATGGCAAAAAACAGTATTTGGATTAATTGTAGCACTGTACATCCATCTTTCACCAGAGACATGGCCCAACAATCAAAAAAATATAAGATTCGTTATATAGATGCTCCCGTAGCAGGCACAACTGGTCCAGCAGAAAAAGGAGAATTATTATTTCTTGTAGGTGGCGATAAAAAAGACATAGAAGAAAGTTCTCCTCTTTTTGATATCATGGGCAAAAAGACAATATATCTGGGTGAAGTGGGTAAAGCAGCTGCCATAAAAATACTTATCAATCAGCTTTTGGGTCAATCTATAGTTGCATTTGCAGAAGCTTTGGTCATGGGAGAAGCAATGGGGTTAGAAAAAGAAACTCTTTTTAATATCCTGTTAAACACTCCAGTAGTTTCTCCAGTAATATCTTCTATTCGTCCCAAACTAGAAAATGAAGATTATGAAACTAATTTCCCTTTAAAATTAATACTAAAGGATTTGCACCTTTCCAGTATTTCTGCTTATGAAAACGACATAGCATCTCCGAGTCTCAATACCACCAAAGAAATTTTTGCTCAGGCAAAACAGTATGGATTAGGAGATCTCGATTTTACTGCTGTATATCAATATTTAAATCTTAAAAACTAAAAACTATGAAAAAAAATGTAATAACAATTTTTGCATTGATCTTTACTGTTTTAAACTATGGTCAGGATGCAAAGCAACTTATCACAGAAATGATGAACACTTTAGGAGGAAAACAAAATTTCTATGCAAAAGGAAATGTTTCTTATGATTATGAATACATAAATCAGACTGCCAAAATTCATCTTAAAAGTAAGGAGACATATGTTTTTGATAAAGAGTTATCCTATGCCAAATATTCAGAACATAGTCTTTTAGGAGATGCCGGTAAAGTAATCGAAGGATTTGATGGACAAAACGCATGGGTCAGTATTAATGGTATACTATCCACTGATGAGAAAGCCAATGGTATAGCAAGATTTCTGCGTAAAACCAACTACTATTGGTTTGCTATGTTTTTTAAACTTTTAGATGAAGGAGTACATCATGAATTGATGGGAAGTAAAAAAGTAAATGGACAGGATTATCATCTCATTAAAATGACCTTTGGAAATAATATAGGAGATGTAAAGGATACATACGTACTTTATATAAACAAAGCCACCAAATTAGTAGATCAATTTTTATTTACGGTAGAAGGCTTTGGTATAAAAGAACCTAGTCTTATGACTTTTGAATATGAAACTATAGACGGAATCAAGATTGCTACAAAAAGAAAATATATCGAAGCAAATTGGAATGGTGAAATTATTGGAAAACAATACACAACTACAAATTGGACGAATATTAAGTTTAAAACCGATATTGATACATCAATTTTCATGAAACAATAACGTAAATATTCAACAAAAAACTCTGAGCAATATACTACTCAGAGTTTTTTGTTGAATTAAATCCTGTATTATTTTATATTATTCTTTTTCAAAAAGTTAAGAATATAGTTAGCAATTTCATCTCCTTTGTCCTCTAAAGCAAAGTGACCTGTATCTAACAAATGAAACTCTATGTTTTTTAAATCTCTTTTATAAGGATGCGCCCCTTCTGCAGGAAAAATATTATCATTTTTACCCCAAACAATTAGTGTAGGAGGTTGATGATCTCTTAGATATTTTTGCCATTTTGGATATAACTGTATATTGGTCCTATAATCATAAAACATCGCTAATTGAATCTCGTTATTCTCTTTACGAGTTAGGTGTTGTAGATCTATTTGCCAATTATCAGGACTAATCTTGCTAACGTCTTTAACTCCATTAGTATATTGCCATTTTAAGCCATCAATATTATGAAACCCTTCCAAAGCTTTTCCGTTCTCTACAGAGTAATCATTCCAATATTTTTTAAGTGGGTTCCAAAAATCAGTAATTCCTTCTTCATACGCATTACCATTTTGAATAAGTAATGACTCTATTCTATCAGGATATTTTGATGCAATTCTAAACCCAACCGGAGCTCCATAATCCATAAGGTATACACTAAATTTTTTAACTTTTAGTGCTTCCAAAAAGCCTTCAACAATAATCGCCATATTATCAAAAGTATAGTCAAACTCTGACATCAATGGCTGTTCTGATCTTCCATAACCAGGATAATCTGGAGCTAAAACATGATAATCATTAGATAATTGTACTATTAGATTTCTAAACATATGTGACGATGTTGGATATCCATGTAATAGTAAAATAGTCGGTTTATTTTTTGATCCTGCTTCTCTATAAAATATATCTAATCCATTTACTTCTATGGTTTTATAGGTTGTTGATCCATACACTGATTTTGTAGGATGACCGTCTATCTTCTCTGTTATTCTTGTAAAGGAATAGTTTATTCCTATCATCATTGTAAGCAATATAAGGCTTAATGTGGTTTTTAGTGTTCTCATAATTTTTAAATTTATTTGTGTATTTATTTTAATTACCAAACGTTCGGTAAATTTTGATTTTAAAAAATATCAATCAGATCTTGTATTAATGACTACTCTATTACTTTTGAGCTCTTATTATGGTACAAATATAACTGATTATAGTTTTTTACCAAACGTTCGGTAATTAATTAACTAATCTTTAACACATTAATTCTTCACAACCTTGTACGACTGGGTACAGAAAGACAATTAGAAATAATTACTTATTTTTAAAATCATCAAACAAATAAACTCACAAGATATTTAAAAACATAATCCTGAGTTTCTATAAATGTTCGGGCAAACTATACTTTTAAAACTTTAGTTATGTTAAAAAACATTTTGAATTTAAGAAATGCTCAGACTTTGAGTAAAAGCCAACAAAAATCAATTCATGAGGGTAGAACATCTAATTGCCCAACCTATCCCCCAGAAGATTGCTTATTTTGTGGTGGTGGTCCTCGACCCAACGGATGCTGTATGGGGTCGGTAAACACGCATTTGTGTTTAAATAGTCTTTAGATGAGAAGAGAAATAGGTTCTACTTAGCTAAGTAGAACCTATTTCTATATCTCTTCGTATAACTTAAATCCGTGTCTAAAAATACTGTCCGATTCCGAAAACAAATCCATTGGTCGCATCATCTGTGACACCATATCCATAGTCAATACGAAAAATAGCATTAAAAATCTTTTTGTGCATAAAACGTAAACCTATACCTGGGTATATTCTGAAATTTTGAGAATCTCCAAAGTCATCAAAATCTCCTCCTGGATTACGCCAACTTCCTCCATCGACAAAAACGTTACTTTGCAACACAAACCAATCTTTTTCATACAAGGTTTGTCTGTATTCTGTATTAAGTACTATAACTCCGGTACCTCTGTCGATTGTATTTCCAACTCCGCGAATATTTAGATTATTGTCAACTGCGAATGGAGCAAAAGGAGAGTCATCATTGGTTGCTAGTCCCATGCGTAATCTCGAAGCCCAATTCCCTTTTTTTCCAATTCTATGATAATATAGAAAATCATTCCACCCTATAACAAAATCGGGTAAAACATTTTCTGTACTAATTACATATTGCAAGTTAAATGTACTTTTAAAACCAGAAACATATTGATAATCATAATTTAGATTATCATATTCATAAATAAGCTTAAACAACAGTTTATTCACATCAAAATCTTGCGGAATTCCTTCAGCGGTAACACCTCGTTTATATTCATAATCCTCATTAAAATAATTAACTCCTAATTCGATTCTATTTTGAAAATTAAACTGGTATAACCCTAAAATCTCATATGATGTATTATTATATTTATAATCTGCAATACCGTTTTCTAAAAACACAGGTTCTTCTGTAGTCAGGTTACTATAATTAAGTGCTAACCCTAATCGCTTACCAAATAAATATGGAGCTCTTAGATTTGCTCCGAAAGAGCTATAAATATCATTCTGATATATACCACCAAATGTTATGTTTTGACCCAATAAATTAAACTCATACAATCCAACCCTAAAAGCAAATTCATCATCATTAGTAGTATAAATGTTAGCTGAAGGTATTATCGTAAAATTCTCTTCGACTCCATAAACGATTTCATAGCCTCCTTCTTTATTATGAACTTGGTAATAAGCATGTGCAATGGCTGGTAATCTTTTAAGTCTTTTAACATCTCGTTCTAATGCTAATGAATCTAATACATTTCCTTGTTCTGTATAAATATGTTTTAATATTGCTGAAGTCTTAGTTTTATTATTTCCTTGTATTATGATATCTAAAACTTTTCCTTCTTGAGCACGCCCATAAAAGAAAAATAGTAATAGAAGAACAGAGAGTATCTCTTTTTGAAGTAGTTGTTTCATCTATGTTAAAATATCAAAATTACGGTTAATTTTATGACAGAATTTATCATTGTTAAATATTTTTCGATTTCTTTTTATATATAACAACCAAATCCAAATCAACCCTATTTTTATTGAGTACCAGATTAACGTTTTTATTTTTTATAAAACTAAAATACCCTGATTACGACAAAATCTATATGTATCAGCCTTCTCATAATCATTTTAGAAAAACTGACCAATCCCAAAGGTTATCCCATTAGTAGCATCATTTCCTACTCCATATCCGTAATCTAATCTAAACACCGCATTAAAAATTCGTTTATGGATAAATCTAATTCCAGCACCAGGATAAAATCTTAAAGTACTTCCATCCACCAATTCTTCTAAATCACCTCCTGGGTTTCTCCACGTTCCAGTATCTACAAAAACATTACTCTGGATCACAAACCATCCTTTTTCATACCAGGTATGTCTATATTCTGTATTAAGCACTAACGAAGCCGTACCTCTGTCTATTGTATTTCCAGTACCACGAATATTTAATTGATTATCCACCGCAAAAGGAGCAAAAGGAGTACTATCATTAGATGCATATCCAAATCTCAATCGGTTTGCCCAATTTCCATTTTTACCGATTCTTCTAAAGTATTCAAAATCATTTCTACCAATAAAAAAATCATTTAATAATCCTTCACCTCCCGTAACAAATCTAACATCTAATAAACTCCTAAACCCAGATACGTACTGATACTCGAGATCTATCGTATTATACTCATATTCTCCTCTATATATTAATTTATCTGCATCAAGCCTAGAGGGAATTCCTATAGGTAAATCTCCATCAATAAAATTATAAGATTCCTTAGCAATATTTAAACCAATTTCTGCTCTATTATGAAAATTAAATTCGTACAATAAATTGATTTCAAACGCTTTACTATCAAATTTATAATTTACAGTATTATCTTCAAAAAAGATTGGCTCTTGTGAAACTAGATTTTTATAATTAATCCCAAAACCCAACTTGTTAGTAAAAAGATAAGGAGCTTCCCAATATCCTCCATAAGAATCAAAAACATCTCTTTGATAAAACCCACCTAGTATTTGATTCCTACCTAGCAAGTTAAATTCAAAAAGTGAAACTCTATATGCAAATTCATCATTATTATCTGTAGCTATGCTAAATCCAGGAATAATTGTAAAATTCTCTTCAATTTTATAGGTTATATTATAATCTTGATTAGTATTATTTGTAATAATTGCTTCAGCATTTGCTATACCAGGTAGTCGTTTAAGGCGCTCAATATCTGTTACTATACGTAAAGAATCATAAATAGATTGAGGCTTTACTTTTATCAATCTTCGTATAAAAGATTCCTTAGTTCTTTTTAACCCTTCAATCTGTAATTCTGATATTCTGGATTCTTGCGAAAACACACTACAACATCCCAGAAAAATTAAAGATAGCAGGATGTTTTTCATCTGTTTATAATTTTGTTTTTAAAGGTGATACTTCAACTCTGTAAAGCATAAGTATAGAATCGACAATACTGATTTTTGGTTGGAATATAAACCTTATTATAGTAGCTTATTTCATAACAATTTCGTTGTACGAGACAATACGTTGGTGTAGACGAGAAAACAAAACTCTTCTTACACATAATTTAATATTTTATTAAGACTAAGGTGTAAAGCTTTTTTCAATGAAGAGATTTACCCAGTTATCTTCGCTAACTCCCATAAGAGTAAAATCATATTGATTCATTGCGTCTAATTCTGGAGGAGGTTCTTGTGTAATATTAAGAACAACATTATCTAGTTTATAATATTGAAATTGTTTTTCGAATGTATATGTTCCCGAAAGCAATTCGTTACTGATATCTGAAATGATTTGAAAATAAATTTTATTATCTTCAAAAACACCATTTCCCCAGGTGAAAACAGGCATTCCTTCTTCCATAGAATTTACCATAACATTATTAGAAAATTCAGTTGGTTTAGTGAGGTGTTTTAATCGAATCGGATTAGATAAATGCAATTCATTATTTTCAAAAAAGGTAATAATTACCCATTTTTCTTCGGCAGTAGTTCTTGTGAATTTCTTAAGATACCCATTAAAAAAATCAGTAGATTCTATGGATACCTGACTATATTTTTGGTAGTCATTTTTATCATCGTCAACACTTACTGTTTCATAATATCTAATATCTGTAGCACCAGGTCTTGGATAAACATATGCAATAATTTCAGTAGCGTTAGCAGATCCTGATGCGCATGCAATTACATTATCCACATTAAAGGTATTATCTTTTATCAAAGAAGCCAGAGAATCATCAGCTATTGCCAAATTATCATCATTTTTACAAGACAAAATCCCTAAAAACAATCCAGTTATAATATTGATATGTTGTATTCTTTTAATCACTTTTTATAAAACGATCTTACCACATCTTCTGCAGGTTTATTTTGTATAGTGAATCTATTATTATCTTTCCCCCCTGATTCCTCATGGTTATGGTACCATTTCCAAAGAAATCCACCTGCAAACCAAGGTTCTTGCCAAAACTCTTCATATAAAGCAGTTAATGCATTATTCTGGGCTATAAAATCAACATTTCCATTTGATCTGCTAGAATCCCAAGGTTCTTTACCGGTATAATGAACACTACGATATCCATATTCGGTGAATAGAACTGGTTTATTAAACCTGGATTGCAACGCTGTAATATTGTTCTTATGTTTTTGCCATCCTTGCTTCAATTCTTCTACATTTGGAGTTTGGCTTTTAGAAATTGGAAAATAAGCATCAATCCCTATGTAGTCAACTTGATCCCAAAACGGAGCCTTATCAAATTGATCCCAATTTTCTGCATACGTTAATTCTCCTTGATATACAGTTCTGGTTTTAGTAATTAATCTATTCCAAAACCCTGGTCTTTTTTGGACAAATGTATGTAGTTCTGTTCCAATGCATAGTATAGGCACTTTCATTTCTTCAGCTAATTCTGCATAAAGCATTATAAAACTTTCATATGATTTTTCGAAGGCCTTCCAATCTTCTTCAGATTGCATATTGATATTACCGGTAAATTCTCCTCTCCAAACCCAAATCTGAGGTTTTAGCATTACTTTGATTCCTTGATCATTAAGCAATTCTATTGTTCCTTTGGCTCCATCTCTTCGTTCTCCCCACCATTGTCTTTCTATATTAAAAACTACAGATGGAGTTGTTAGGCTTTTTACAAAACCAAAAGGCATTACGGCTGCCCAATCTGCATTAACTTTTATAATGGGATCAACAGCTTTTGAAGTTATCTCATCAGGAGATCCAACAAAGCTTACTCCGTTAATCTTTGGTTTTTGCCCAGAACAGGTACAGAAACCAAAACATAACAGCAGTAAAAAAATAGTTCTCATTCTTTTTTTACTGCTGAAAATACAATTTATTTATAATCTCGCCTAGAATACAGCTCTTAATCCTAAATTAAAAGTTTCTCCTAACCCAGTATTACTACCATCTACAAAGTTGGTATATAATGCTTCTATATTTAATTGTTTTGTCAACTGATATTTTGCACCTCCACCTAAGGCTGTAAAACTTTGATCAAAATCATTACCAAGATCAATAAGTTCTGAATGTTGCGCCAATGCTAAAACCGTAAATTTAGAACTTGGGAAATAACTAAAAAATACTCCTGGTGTTAGTCTAAGACTGTTGTTTGCAAAACTATCTTCTTCTTCTCCAAAATTTAATTCAGAATTCAATTCTCCAAAAATTTGAAATTTATTTCCAGGAAATGTATAATCATAAAAGAATCTGTTCTGCCAAATGAATCCATTTTGATCTAGAAAAACTCCATTTTCGGTTTCGTTATCTACCAATGGAATAAAGAATGAACTTTGTATGGAGAAATTATTTACATTCTCAAAAGGAACAAATTTTACAGAAGGTGCGATAGATGTAAATCCTGATCTTGCCGTACTACTATTTCCATCAAATTTAAAAACGTCAAGAGCATCTCGATCACCAACAACATTTGATCTAAATTCTAGTATTAATCCAACATTCCATCGTTTATTATTTCCAACTCCAGTATATGCTTCTATCGTAGAAGTAAAAAAGGTTTGTCTGGGTTCATCTCCATCACTAAAAGTACTTTCTGTTTGTGTATACAAATTATTAAACCATTTAATATCAAACTGACCTTTTCCTATTAATTTAGAAGGCGTTAATGTTTGGATTACAGATCCTTGTTGTTCTTCTTCATCTTGAGCTAAACCAATGGCCAGAACAAAAAAACTAATTGCTGTTAATACTATTTTTTTCGTTTTCATTTTTGTGATTTTTACGTGTAGAAGCCCTCTATCAAAGTTTGTTTTGTGTTATAAAACTTTGATAAAAATTCTTACTTTGATTGTTAATTATTATTATAAAATTTGAGATTATTTAATATGATTTAAACTCCAGTTATATGGGTAATAAGATATTTTAGCATCCGAAGGAATTTTTTCTTTTCTGAATTTATTTACATAATCGATTTCTGATCCATTACGGGTAAAGTCTCCTTTATACCATTCAAAAATTTGAGATAATTGTACTTTTTTTCCTTTAACTTTAATAAAACTTGGGTTATTCAATGCTTTTACTGCTTGTCGTTGTAATTGAGATTCTAAACTTGATGGCTTATAAGCCGAAGAAATAATAGGAGGACAACCCAAACCTGCACAAACTAACACAAAGTGAAAACGTGCTTCATTAGGGAAATTTTTACGCAAAATCTTATTCTCTAAATCATTAAGTGTTGTTTTCTTCCCTCCTAAAGTATAAGTAGTCTTATCAAAAAATCCTCTGATACTCGTTGGTGATTTTACTGGATACTTCGCAACTATTCCTTTTATTACCGCCAAATTATAAGCATTAATATAAAAGGCCTGATAGGTCTTAGGTTTGCTTTTAGAAACACTAATTCCTGATGCCATATCTAACAACTCATTGAGTAATGCCGGGTCTTTTTTAATATTTTTATAATTCACTCTCCCATTGGTTACATGAGTCTTAAAAAAAGAATCTGCTTTAGCAAAAAAATCTGCTGTACTTTGAGAAAACCCAAATTGAATAGAGAGAAGGAATATTAGAATTGTTATCTTTTTCATCTTTTACCTTTTTATCAGTCCTATATTTAAAAAATTGAATTTATTATATTATAAAATGTTAAAATTTACCTCGGTAATGGGCATTCAGTCGAACGGTCAAACAGCAACTTACAAACAAAATAGAATTTTCTTCATTATTTCTTTTTGAATTTTTTAAAAATTAATCCGTACGCCGAATTCAAAAATTCCTTACAATCAAAGTGGTTTTTAGACTGATTCTAAATTAATTCAACAACATAAGTTCTTATATTTATATTCGACTGATTGATCGAAGTCTTCACTTCTTAGTTAAATATTGACAACCAATAACTATTCTTTATGGAACACATTGTGATTATCGGAAATGGAATTTCAGGGGTTACTGCTGCAAGACATATACGTAAAATGTCTGACAAAAGGATCACTATAGTTTCTGCCGAAACAGATTATTTCTTTTCTCGTACTGCACTTATGTATATTTATATGGGGCATATGAAATTTGAACATACACAACCTTATGAAAATTGGTTTTGGAAAAAAAACAGGATTGAACTTAAAAATGGCTTTGTTTCTAAGATAGATCATCAGGCAAACGAACTTATATTTTCAAATGGAGAAACCCTTGGGTATGATAAGCTTATTCTTGCAGTAGGTTCCAAGCCTAACAAATTTGGATGGCCTGGTCAGGATCTTGATGGTGTAATGGGTATGTATCACAAACAAGACCTTGAAAATCTCGAAAAACATGCTCCAAATAATCAGGTCTGTAAACGAGCTGTGATTGTTGGAGGTGGATTAATAGGTATAGAATTAGCAGAAATGTTGAATTCTCGTAATATTCCCGTTACTTTCTTAGTTCGGGAAAAAAGCTTTTGGGATGCAGTACTACCTGCTGGTGAAAGTGGGATGATTAATCGACATATCCAAAATCATCATATAGATCTTAGATTAGGAACAAACCTTAAAGAAATTATAGCAGATGAGAACGGAAAAGTAAAAGGTGTTGTTGTTCAGGAAACCGGAGAAGTAATTGATTGTAATGTTGTAGGGCTTACTCCTGGAGTATCTCCAAATATAGATTTCTTAAAAGATTCTGGAATTGAATTAGGGCGTGGTATAAAAGTAAATCGATTTCTAGAGACCAATATCCCTAATATATATGCTATCGGGGATTGTGCAGAACAACACGAAGCCATAGGAAATCGTAGACCAATTGAAGCGGTTTGGTATACTGGACGAATGATGGGAGAAACCCTGGCGCAGACCATATGTGGTAACAAAACAGAATATAAACCTGGACATTGGTTTAATAGTGCCAAATTTCTAGATATTGAATATCAAACCTATGGTTGGGTATTTGGTAATCCAAAAGAATATGAACAACAATTTCATTGGATACATGAAGATGACACAAAGTGTATTACTGTATCATACCATAAAGAAACCTCAGAATTCTTAGGCATTAATACATTTGGTATTAGAATGCGTCATGAAGTTTTTGATCAATGGCTAACAGAAAAAAGAGATGTTGACTATGTTATGCAACATCTTCCTGAGGCTAATTTTGATCCAGAATTCTATTCTACATACGAGTCAGAGATACTTTCAGCATATAAAAAATCACAACTTCAAACTGCATAAAACAAAATATAGACCTTACTCATATTAAAACTTGAGAGGTTTGATTAAAAAAACATACGATGAGTAATAAATTAGATCATAGCATGTCGCTTGCAAATCCTGATACAAAAGGGATTTCCACAAAACAAAAAATAGCTTTAGCTATTGGCTTAATAGGGCTTTTAATTTTGGCTCTTGCCCTTTTAAATACAAACTTCCCTAATCAGGGAGTATTTCTAACACTGTCACTTGGACTAATTACAGCAGGAACAATTTTATTTGCTAATGAAGCCTATTTAACCAAATTAGAAGGAATTAAAAATGATGGTGTCTGGTTTAAATCTATTTCTTCTAGAGGGGTGCTTGGTTGGCTCACCGGTGTTGGATTAACTGCATTCTATATTGTCCTCTATTTTTACCCCGACCTTCTAGGAATGGGTACTGATGGTGCCGCCAATACTGGATTAATAGGCTTATTTGATCCTTTAAGTAGAATATTAAGCGGTAATCCTGCTAGTCAATGGTTTGTTTACGGAACTCTATATACTATTGCAATTATTGCCTTCGGATATAAATTCATTTTAAAATATAGACATAATCGCTACCAGCAAATTCGTACAGTTTCTGTAATGTTTTTCCAATTAGGATTTGCATTCTTGATTCCAGAATTTATGGCCAGATTAAATTCAGAGTCATTTAGTTTACCCTATTATGATCTTAAAAACATGTGGCCGTTAAACTATTATAATTTTGATCAGTATCGAATCGATTCATTTATTAAAGCCGAAACTATTGGATTAGGTTTATTAATTTTTGGGATTGTATCTATATTCGTAATCTCTCCTTTTCTTACCTATAAATTTGGAAAAAGGTGGTACTGCTCCTGGGTTTGTGGTTGTGGTGGATTAGCAGAGACAGCAGGAGATTCTTTTAGACAATTATCTAGTAAAAAGATGAGTGCATGGAAACTTGAGCGTTGGTTAATTCATGCGGTTTTGGTATTTTCTGTAGTAATGACTACTGCCGTTATACATACATATTTAGGATATGATCCAAACAAATATTGGTTAACAAAAGATGTATTCCTGTTAAGCGTAGCTGGGTTTCTAACTCTTGTTTTTGCCGGAGTTCTATTTTTCAAGGGTAAAGAACTTGGAAAAGATGCTAAATATGGAGCGATTGGTTTCTTTGTTGTCATTGTAGCCTTAATTGGTATGCATTATACAGGAACAACTTCTGAAGTCTTCTTTTTAAAAGCAGGAGGTTTAAGATCTGCATATGGGTTATATATTGGTTCGATATTCTCTGGAGTTATTGGTACAGGATTTTATCCAATTTTAGGTAACCGAGCATGGTGTAGATTTGGTTGTCCGATGGCTGCGATTCTAGGGTTTCAACAACGATTATTCTCTAAGTTTAGAATTACAACCAATGGTGGACAGTGCATTTCATGTGGAAACTGCTCTACCTATTGTGAAATGGGGATTGATGTACGCTCTTATGCACAAAAAGGTGAAAACATAGTACGATCCAGTTGTGTAGGTTGTGGAGTTTGTTCTGCAGTATGCCCTCGAGGAGTGCTTAAGTTAGAAAATGACAAACTTGATGGTCGTATTAACTCTAATGAAATCTTATTAGGTAATGATGTTGACTTAATGGATTATGTAAATAAAAAATAAACCTTTGATTAGGTAAAAATTGGAATATCATACCTCATGATAAATGCCATATCTAAACTAAAATTTTGGATATGGCATTTTTACTAAAAATAGTTTTTAAAAAATGTTAGTATTACTATTGGTTCTCGTCTAAAGCATCTAACAAGCCAATAATTATGTTTCAAAAGCTTTTCATTCTTTTATTTTTGGTTTCCTTTTTAGGAAATGCAACAACGAACAAGAAAGAATATCATTACGAATATTACAGTAATGGTAGTATAAAAGCTGAAGGGTGGAAATCTGGAGATATTAAAGTCGATTTTTGGTATTTCTATTACCCTAACGGAAAAGTTTCTCATGAAGGACATTTTAAGAAAAACAAAAGAGAAGGATTCTGGTATTTTTACTCAAAAATTGGAAAAAGGCTAAGAGAAGGACATTATAAAAATGATAAAAAAACCGGATACTGGTATTTTTATTCTGAAACTAACAAATTACTTAAAGAAGGGCATTTTGTAGATGATAAAGCTGAGAAATGGTGGATTATTTACGATATTGCAGCCGGAATAACCAGAAAGTACCAATATAAGAATAATAAAAAAGAAGGATACTGTCTATTGTATAAAAACAACAAACTTTTTAAAGCTGAGCGTTATATCGATAACAACAAGACTGGTGAATGGACCGATATTTTTAGTTTTAAAAGGGACAATCCAAACGCTTCTCTATAAATGACTCCCATCATAAACGTTATCATACCCGCTTTTAATGAAGAAGATTCTATCGGACATGTAATCAAAGAGATTCCCGATGTAGTATCCGAGGTCATTGTTGTGAGTAATAATTCTACAGACCGTACAGAAAGTGTTGCAAAAAATGCTGGCGCTACTGTAGTAAAAGAAGAACAAAAAGGATATGGATATGCCTGTTTAAAAGGTATGGAATATATCGCATCAAAAGAAAGCAAACCTGATATCATTGTTTTTTTAGACGGTGATTATAGTGATTACCCAGCAGAACTCACTAAAATTATTGCTCCAATTTTGGAGCAAGATATTGATATGGTTATTGGATCTCGAGTAAAACAACTTAGGGAATCTGGTTCTATGACATTTCCTCAAATATTTGGAAATTGGCTGGCTACAGGGTTAATGAAACTTTTTTTTGGAGCAAAATTTACAGATCTTGGTCCATTTAGAGCTATAAAATATGACACGCTTCTAGCATTAGAAATGATAGATAAAACCTATGGATGGACTGTAGAGATGCAACTAAAAGTATTAAAAAAACGTTATACCTATACCGAAGTGCCTGTGCATTACAAAAAGAGAATTGGTGTCTCAAAAGTTTCTGGAACCATAAAAGGTGCTATATTTGCAGGCGTTAAGATTTTAAGTTGGATTTTTAAATATAGCTTTGCGTAATGGATATTGCTATCATCATAACCTACACAATTGCTTTGCTAATCATATTTATGTATAGTCTGGCACAGCTAAATTTGCTTTTTAATTATCTTAAATCCCGAAAGCAATCTGATAACTCTCCTACTTTTGACTTCTCTAAGGATAAGGAGATTCCAAATGTTACTGTTCAATTACCTGTATTCAATGAATTATATGTTATGGACCGTCTATTGGACAATATTGCTGAACTTGACTATCCTAAAGATAAATTAGAGATACAAGTCTTAGATGACTCAACAGATGAGTCTGTAGTTACTACCGCAAATAGAATTAAGAAATTACAAGAGACTGGCTTAGACATTAAGCATATATGCCGTGAAGACAGAACCGGATTTAAAGCCGGGGCTTTAAAAGAAGGACTTAAGATCGCCAAAGGAGAATTTATTGCCATTTTTGATGCTGATTTTCTTCCTGGAAAAAAATGGTTATTACAAACCATCCCATATTTTAAAGATCAAAACATTGGTGTTGTGCAAACTCGATGGGGACATATTAATAGAGATTATTCTATGCTTACCAAAATTCAGGCTTTTGCATTGGATTTTCATTTCACAATGGAACAGGTTGGCCGTAATTATAAGAATCATTTCATTAATTTTAATGGTACTGCTGGAGTTTGGCGAAAAACTTGTATCGAAGATGCCGGAAACTGGCAAGGAGATACACTAACAGAAGATCTGGATTTAAGTTATAGAGCACAGTTAAAAAAATGGAAGTTTAAATATCTTGAAGAGGTAGAGACACCAGCAGAATTACCCGTTGTAATAAGTGCTGCTCGTTCACAACAATTTAGATGGAATAAAGGTGCCGCAGAAAATTTTCAGAAATTATACTGGAAAATGCTTAAAGATAAAACCGTACCTCTTAAAACAAAATTTCATAGTTTCTTTCACTTGTTAAATAGTAGTATGTTTTTACTAGTATTGCTAGTTGCTATTCTTAGTGTACCTGTTATGTACATCAAAAACAATAATCCATTATTTAGCTGGTATTTTAATGTAATTGCATTTTTTGCCTTAAGTACAGTTATATTTTTCTTTTGTTATTGGCATACATTTAAAAAAATACATGGTAAAGGGTTCTGGAATTTTATGGAATACATAAAAATGTTCTTCACTTTTTTCTCGATCGCTATGGGATTCTCAGTACATAACTCTATGGCTGTTTTAGAAGGACATTTTGGGAAGAAAAGTGAATTTGTTCGTACTCCAAAATTCAATATCAATACTTTGAAGGATTCATGGAAAGGAAATAAATATGTAAGTAAAAACATTTCAGGAAATACTATCATAGAAGCCTTATTAATGGGATATTTTGGATTTGCCTTATATAGTGCTTTCGAACTTCAGGATTTTGGATTGTTTCTATTTCATATTATGTTATTCCTTGGCTTTGGGTTTGTATTTTTTAAATCTGTAACCTCTAAGTTGTAATGCTGCAACAATGGAAATATCATAGATTTTCCTTACTTCTTATTCTTATTGGCATTCTCTTTTATTGGAGTTTTGCTTATCAACTTATTCGAACCGATTTTACCAAAATGATTAGCCTTTGGGTAGGAGTATTCATCATTTCATATAAACTTATTCAGCTCAACCCAAACAATTGGAAATTACTAGCTACCGCAGGACTGTTATTTAGAGTTGTATTTATACTAGCTATCCCCAATTTATCACAGGATTTTTATCGGTTCATTTGGGATGGAAGAATGCTTTTAGAAGGATTTAATCCATACTTATCTTTACCCGAAGTCTTGGTAGCGCAAGGTAATGCTCCTATTGCTCAAGCACAGGAATTATATAATGGGATGGGAGAACTTAATGGCAGTCATTATACAAACTATCCTCCCGTAAGTCAGTTTTGTTATTTTATTGCAGCTTTATTTGCCAGCAAAAGTATTTGGGGCTCTGCAATTATATTGAGACTACTTATTATTCTAGCAGATATAGGTACATTCTTTTTCGGAAAAAAACTACTACAATCTTTACATCTCCCTGAAAAAAGGATTTTTTGGTATATTCTTAATCCTTTTATCATTATCGAACTTACAGGAAATCTTCATTTTGAAGCGGTAATGGTCTTTTTTATTATCTGGTCTTTATACCTTTTGCACAAAGGGTATTGGTATTGGGCTGCAATAATCCTGGCATTATCTGTTTCGGTAAAACTAATTCCACTACTTTTCTTGCCTGTATTTTTTCAGAAATTTGTTTTAGGAGAACAGAAAAGCTTCAACAAGCTCAGCCTGATATCAGGATTACCAAAATTGATAGGGTTTTACAGTATTGTTATTACCGTAGTCTTTCTAACTTTTGCACCGTTCTTATCTGGAGAATTCCTGGCCAATTTTAGTAAAACAATTAGTTTATGGTTTCAGAATTTCGAATTTAATGCCAGTATTTATTTTATCATTCGCTGGATAGGATATCAAATCGTAGGATGGAATGTCATAGAGACTGCTGGTAAGATCTTACCACTGGTAGCCGTTATTGTTCTTTTGGCAATTACATTCATTAGAACCAATAGAAATACCCCACAGCTTATCACAGCAATGCTACTAGGTATTTGTTCTTATTATTTTTTATCCACCACAGTACACCCCTGGTATATTGCTGTTCCACTATCACTTTGCGTATTTACTAACTATCGATTTGCTATAGTTTGGTCTTTTGCAATTATTTTTAGCTATACTGCTTATATCCATCCTGATTTTAAAGAAAATCTATGGATGGTCGGGCTAGAATACTTTTTAGTATTTTCTGTTTTAATTTGGGAAATCTATCAAAGATTTAAATCTCCTAAGTTAGACGTTATGACATCTTCAAATTAATTACTTCTTGTTCAGTAAGTATTCTCCAATGACCTCGAGGTAAATCTTTTTTGGTTAATCCCGCAAAAATCACTCTATCCAATTTTACTACACTATAATTAAGGTGTTCAAAAAGTTTATGAATGATTCCGTTCTTTGAAGATTGTAATTGAATTCCTATTTCATTTTTAGGAGCCCCTTCTATGTATGAGATTTCATCTACATTAATGAAACCTTCTTCTAATTTAATTCCCTTCTCTATTTTTTGAAGATCTTCAAATTTAAGATTACGTTCTAATTCTACATGAAATATTTTACGTGTACCGCTTTTATGATGCGTTAATTTCTTTTCTAAATCCACATCATTGGTAAACAAAAGCAACCCTGTTGTATTTCTTTCTAATCTACCCACTGGTTTTAATACAGACTTAGACGCATTAGATACCAAATCCATAACCGTTCTGGTTTTTTCTGGATTAGTACTGGTTACAAAACCTTTGGGTTTATTAAGTAGTACATATTCTTTCTTGTGCGGAGTAATTAAACGTCCATCAAACTTAACCTCATCGGTAAGCTTTACTTTATATCCCATTTCGGTAATAGGTTTTCCATTAACCCATACACTTCCTGTCTGAATGTATAAATCAGCTTCTCTTCTAGAACAAACACCAGAATTCGCTACAAATCTATTCAGTCTTATTTCATCAGAATCATTAATCTTTTTAGGCCCTGTATTATCTTTCTTTACAAATGCCTTACCTTTTGAGAATGATTTATTCTTAAAATTAGATGTAGATCGTTCACTTGCATCTTTTCTTGCTTTCCCATCTCTTTTTCCACTACTCTTCCTTCCTCGAGAATTACCTTCGCCACTCATATCTTAAAATTTTGTGCAAAGATAATTCTTTAAAGCATAGGTTTAACAATTATTCCTTGTTGAAACGAACTGTACTTTGTCGTTCTCTATTCACGTGTAATTGAGTAACATCGGGTCTAGAATAATGACCTACTGGATCAAAATTCTGACGCTCCTGTAATACTCTGTTAAAATCCAAGGTTTCAATCAAAAGACCTTCCTTATTGATAACGGGTTCTAACACCCACTCTCCATCTGGCCCAGCTATACACGAACCTCCATTACCCAAAATTTCGGGAGCTTTCTTTAATATTTCATCCAAATGTGGTGTTGTTGATGGGAAATCTTCTTTTCGCATCAGACTAGAAACAGAAATCACATATGAACGTGATTCTCTTGCTATAAAACGGGTAATATCTTTTGTATTATAATCACTACCTGGCCATACGGCAATATGCAGATTTTCTCCTTGACCATATAATGCTACTCTAGGTAAGGGCATCCAATTTTCCCAACAATTTAATCCTCCCACAGTAAATTCCTTTAATGGATGTACCAAAAGTCCGTTACCATCGCCCGGAGACCAGGTCAAACGCTCTTCATAAGTCGGTTGTAATTTGCGATGTACCGATTTAATTTCCCCCTTTTGGTCAATATATACCAAAGAAGCATACAAACTATGGCCTCCTCTATCCAAAGGTCGTTCTATAATTCCTAAATAAATAGCAATATTATGCTCCTCTGCAAGATCACAAATAGAGTCTAAATCTCCATTTTCTATCACAATAGAATTCTGAGCATAATGTGCATGAATTTCTTTTTGAACTGTACTATTAAATTGCGCTCCATCCGTTAGTGATACCCAAAATGGATATCCCGGTAGCAAAGATTCACCAAAAATGACTAGTTCTGCTTTTTTAGAAGCAGCTTCTACTATTGAGTTTTCAATCTTTTTAATTGTAGCTCCCTTATCTAACCAGACAGGGGAGATTTGAGCAAGTGCAACCGTTAATAATTGGTCTTTCATCAGTTTATTTTATTGTTTTAGAGGTCAGATGGAATCTTTGACGATTAAAAATAATCATTTTTGTAATTCTTAAAGATTATTTTAATCGTGTCGGTTTCATTAGTTAAAATTTATTATTTCCAAGAATTATATAGCATTCCTATATATTTCTAAGTTATTTATTTCAAATTTCTCAGGAAATCTCGTCTAAGGTTAACAAATTATTAATATGTAAAAAACTGATTTACAACGCATTAATTCAATTCATTAGCATTACTGCAAAACCTCAACTTAACATTAACCTAACATTAGAACACCTCCAAAAAACAAGATATTGATAGTATTCTACTGTAAATATTAAGGATGTCATATCCAATCTTAAGTTTCATATCCATTCCTAAAAAGTAAACATATAAAAACTATTTATTCCTCAAAGTTTAATTTACGTTAAAACATACTCTTTTTTACCTAATCGTAATGATTGGAATACGTTATGGTAAAGTAAAATGCTCAAACACATGAATATTCGATACTACATTTGTCATATAAAATTAGAAAAAAACATATTTAAATACTCAAATCTAAAAAACAACAAAAATGAAAAAGTTAACAATTTTATTCGCAGTATTCGTATTAGGGTCGACGCAAATTTTTGCTTCTAATGATAATCCTATCAACTCTGAGCAACAGTTAAGAAATCAAATCGCTGTCCTTTTAGAAAGTCCAGAGATTCTTGTAGAAAATGATACACTTAACGCTAAAATCGAATTCACTTTAAATGGTGAAGGTGAGATCGTAGTATTATCTGTAGATACAAAAGAAAGTACGGTAAAAAACTACGTAAAATCAAGATTGAATTACAAAAAAATAGATTCAGAAATTGCAAATATCGGTAGTAAAATATTTAGAATTTCTTTAAAAATCTTAAAGCCCCGAGCATAAATTTAACCTCTTATGATCATGCAAAGCAGTTGTATTTATTGCAGCTGCTTTTTTTTTACCATAAAATCTTATCTAAAAT
Source organism: Aquimarina algiphila (assembly GCF_007489275.1). Taxonomy (GTDB): domain Bacteria; phylum Bacteroidota; class Bacteroidia; order Flavobacteriales; family Flavobacteriaceae; genus Aquimarina; species Aquimarina algiphila. Next base: position 12,470 of record NZ_VLNR01000029.1, on the reverse strand, counting down.
TATATTCACATCAATTAATATAATGCTGAATGTTCCCGAGACAATAATTAGCTTTAAGATATTATGTAGCCAAACATAATGTGTTCTCCCTTTTGATCTCCACAGTCCTAAAAGAAAAGCAAAAAGGAGTATTATACATGCATAAAAATAAAGATACATGTATCCAACTTCATATCGAGTGAGTAGTAAATAAATAGGAAGCCAGGAAGCCAAAATTAAAACACTTAATATCCTTTTAGAGATTAATTCTCCATATACAATGGGTATTGTTTTATAATTATTCGCAAAATCTCCTCTTAAATTCCCCAGATCTTTGATCATTTCTCTCATGATTAACATTAGAAATAAAAACGTGGCATGAACAAAAATAACTTCATCAAAGTTTTTATAATAGATAAATACTGCAAAAAATGGAGTTATCGCCAATAAAGATGCTATAATATTACCTATGATAGGAAATTTCTTGAGCTTATGAGAGTAAAACCAGATTCCAAAAATATACAACGAAAAAAAGATTACAGCTCGAAACGAAACATAGCTAGCACAAACCACAGAGAGAAAATTAAGTACAAAATACCCTGTGAGTCTTGTACGCTGACTCACCAACCTGTCTAACATCGTTTTTTGTGGTCTATTGATGAGATCTTTTTCTTTATCATAAAAATTATTAATAATATATCCAGCTGCAATTACTCCTGCAGAAGCTAAAACAATAACAAATAGATTTGGATCCAGAATAACATCCCGAATTCTAATATGTGGAGCCAGAATAAAAATTGAAGTAAGATATTGTGCAAGAACAATGATAAGGATATTGTACCCTCTAACAATAGAAAATAAACTCAATAATTTAAGAAGAATGAGTTTGTTTTTTCTGGTAAGCATAGGTAATGCTTATTAAAAATTGTAAACTACCTCTAGTTTATAATCCTTAAGTGAAGCTTGTGCTTTATCAAAATCCTGGGTAAAGCCTAAAATATAACCTCCTCCTCCTGAACCGCATAATTTGAGGTAATAATCATTAGTTTCTATCCCATGCTGCCATAACTTATGGAATTGCTTAGGAATCATTGGTTTAAAATTATGCAAAACCACATGTGAAAGTTCTTTTATATTCGAGAATAAAGACTTAACATCTCCTTTAAGGAAATCGTCTACACAAGCATCTGTATACTTAACAAACTGAGTTTTTAGCATATTGCGAAAACCTTCTTGTTTCATACTCTCCATAAAGATGCTTACCATAGGAGCTGTTTCTCCTACAATACCACTATCTAACAAGAAAACCGCTCCCTTTTTATCTACAGTACTTTGCGAAGGAATTCCTGCTGGTTCTATATCATCCTTAGAATGAATAAGGATTGGTAAACTTAAATAACTATTAAGCGGATCTAAACCAGAGCTTTTACCATGAAAGAAAGACTCCATAAGTCCAAAAACAGCCTTAAGCTTTAATAATTTATCACGAGTAAGATTCTCTAAAACTGTTATTTTATCTTCTGCATACTTATCATAAATCGCAGCCACTAATGCTCCACTACTTCCCACACCGTATCCTTGCGGAATACTGCTATCAAAATACATCCCAGAATTAATATCTGTATATAGTTTTTCAAAATCAAACTTTACTACCCCTTGATCTTGAACTCCTTCAAGATAGGTAGCAAAATTTTTAAGATGAGCATTGGATTCGATAGCTTCCTGATCTGGTGTATCGGATACTTTTAGTGCTCCTTTAAAGAAATTATATGGTATAGAAAGACCTTTGGAATCCTTAATAATACCATACTCTCCAAACAAAAGTATTTTAGAATAAAATAATGGTCCTTTCATCTGTTCTTTTTATTGTTTATCATTTCTCATAAATTCTATCATTACTACGTTTTGTTGAGATTTACTCAACAATACTGACTCAATAGATGATTTGTATATGAGTTCTATCTAAATTTGTCTCCCCTATTAGGATAAAGTTACACTATTTTTGCTCCCCATCCTATTTTGTCACAAATATACTGACCATTCTGACAATAAGCAACTAACTCGCTGGTTATGAAATCTAAAACTTCATTTTTCTCAGAATTTGGATATAAAACATGAACATTTGCACCGGCATCCAATGTAAAACAAACCTTAGACCCTGTTGTTTTTCGATATTCCCAAATTTTCTGAATTACAGATAACGTATTAGGTTTCATTAATATAAAATAAGGCAGAGAAGTCATCATCATTGCATGTAATGTAAAGGCTTCGCTTTCTACAACTTCAATAAAAGTATCGATATCACCAGAAATTAATATCTCCTTCAACTTTGAAATATTACCCGAAGCTTGTTCGAATCTTTTTGTAGCAAAAGGGTGGCCGTGCATCAAATCATGACCAACAGTACTACTTACTTGTTTCTCTCCTTTATCTATTAATAAAATTGTATCCTGATATGTATCGAAGTTTTGATGAACAGTATAAGGAAAAGGGACTGCAAATGCATCGCTACTTCCCTCAATATCATTGTGTTTTCCCCAAACCGTTACTGGCCCTTCTATGCTTCGACAAGCACTACCAGAACCTAAACGAGACAAGAATGAAGCTTTTTGAAGAAGTTCTGCTTCAGAAATATCTGGGTTTATTTTTTTTTCTAATTGCATCAGGCAATATGCTAAAGCACTCATTCCGCTAGCAGAAGAAGCAATACCACTACTATGCGGAAATGTATTACTGGTTTCTATCGTAAACTTATATTCTTTCAAAAAAAGAAGGTATTTCTGAATTCTATCAAAAAAGTTTTGAATTTTAGGTTTAAAGTCTGGTTTTGGTTTTCCTTCAAAAAATAAATCAAAATCAAAATATTCTGAAGCACTATCTAGCTTCTTATATCTTAAGGTTGTCGTTGTTTTACAATGATCCAATGTAAAGCTAATGGATGCATTTTCTGGCAGTTGAACTGGACGCTTACCCCAATATTTTACCAAAGCAATATTACTGGGTGAGGTGCAACTTATGGTTCCTTCTTCTGGTAATTCTGAAATTTTGGATGACGCAAACTCGGGATAATCTGTCATGATATGTAATAAATTTTAGCAAAGATAAGTGCTATAGTATATTTAAACCGTATTGCTAGTGAAAATAAATTGCTATTTTAGTACTGCACTAACTTATTTCAATGAAAAAAAAGTTATTTCGTATTGGTATTTCTGTATTATTGTGTGTTTTTATTGGATTTTTGAGTAGTATTGCTACGCAAACTTCAATTGACACTTGGTATACAGCATTAAACAAACCTTCTTTCACTCCTCCAAATTGGATTTTTGGACCCGTGTGGATTGTACTCTATATAATGATGGGTATTTCAGCAGGAATTGTTTGGAGCAAAGGTTTTTATCATAAATGGGTAAAAATTGCGTTATACCATTTTGGGTTTCAATTGTTACTTAATGCTGCATGGTCCATTTTTTTCTTTGGACTACAAAACCCATTAATTGCACTATTGGATATTATAGCCCTATTTATCCTATTGCTGTTCACCATTAAATGGTTTACAGTAGTAAACTCTACCGCCGCTTACCTACTTATCCCTTACGTTGTTTGGGTTGCTTTTGCGACCGCATTAAATTTCGGCATATGGCAACTAAATTAAACTAAGGAATAAGGAATATCATTTTATGAGTAAAAAAGCAATAGTCCTACAGACTACTCTAGAATTAATAACTAAACAAGGCATAAATGCCACTTCTCTTTCTCAAATTATTAAAGAATCAGGCGTGGCTAATGGAACCGTATATCATCATTTTAAGAATAAAGAAGAAATCATTACAGAACTTTATTTGATGCTTACCCAAGATTTTGGCACAGTGGTTATGAGAAATATCCCAGAGGATGACATTAAAAAACAATTTACAGTAATGTGGCTTAATCTGTTTTATTATTTTGTCAATAATCCACTTGCTTTTATATTTTCTGAACAAATCGCACGTTCGCCAGAAATCCCTCAATCCTTGAAGGATAAAGCTAGACAATATTATAATGAAATAGAAAGTTATTTTAAAATGGGTATAAAACGTAAGGTTTTTAAATCGTATAATACTCTGGTCATGGAAGAGTTATTCTTTGGTAATGTTGTATCTCTTGTAAAAATCCATGAAAATGAGCAGGTCAATCTTCAGGAAAAACACATTAATCAGGCTATCGAAATTTCCTGGAGAGGTTTTCTAAAAGATCAGACCATTATTTAGAAGGCTAAAAATATATGAATATCTACTTTTTGGCACTATTGATGGGTATGTTTCGTACTAAAACAAGTTGAAGGGCACAAATGAATTATGATATCTACTACAATAATAATCCCGCCAAAGAGCGGGATTATCTTGTCTCACTCATTTTGAAAGCCCACCAAGGTGGATTTTCAAAACAGGTCTCACTTCTTAGTTAAATACAATATTTACACAGGATTCTTTGTATAAATCTTTTAGTACAAATTCTACTGCTTTTCTGGGATTGTTTGCTTTTCCAATTTGTCCTCCTTTGAGTGTTAATTTTCCCGTGTCTTTGTTCCAATAAAATTCTTTGTTATCCGATTTGATAATCCGTTTATTGTTTTTGGTCGTGACCTGAAAAGCTCCAAGAGCCTGGCTGTATTCTAATCCGGATGGAAAATAGACCTCTGTAACAAATTTTGTAGTCCCTTTTTCATATACATAGCAAATACATTCACCAATATCTTTTGCTTCAGAAACTCTAACCATATTGTTTTGAACAATTTTCCAACCGCCATTAACTCGTATACCAACTACATCCATTAACATGGTTCCTTTTTCTGCAATTTTTTTTTCGATATAGGATTCAAAATTAATCACCGCAGAGATAGTGCCAGCTCTTTCTTTTTGGCTTTGAAACACAATTTTCTCTACCGTTAATTTAAACCTATAATTATCATCATTAATAATATCATCTAACTGAGAAGCGATATCTTCTTTTTCATAATTTTTTCTCACTAAGGCTCCGGATAAATTTACATAGACTGTATTTCCACTATATTTATCATCGAATAAATTTAGAACATCTTCTTTTTGAGTTCCCTGCGTTAAAGCATTCATCTTATTGATATAATCCACCAATAGCTTTTTAATAGGATCTTTTTCGCTGAATGCATATCCGTGGTCAATACCACAGAATAAAAATATGAAGGTAAGGGTAAGTGTAATTTTTTTCATAGTTAACAAGGTGTTAGTTAAACCCTATTAATTTACAAAAAATTACGGAAAATCGCAAGTCAAAATAACTTAATTTTTTAATCTAATTTACTTAATTCCAGTAGTTTGATTACTGTTTTCAGGTTTCTGGTAGTCGCTGTAGATTGCAGTTTTTTCTCAAAGAAATTATTGTTCAATTTGGTTTTTCCATATCCATTAGCCGCATAAAAATACACCACATCTTTTGCTATGACAAACTCTTCATTTCCTGAACGTGCAGTGGTAGATTCTACATCTTCTATATCTTTATGATCCGGCATTCTGGAAAGCAAAGTAAAATACATTTTTTTTTCCTCAATTTCCTTAGCTTCAAGTCGCTTCAAAAATGGGTTATTATCATAAATAGTGGTTAACATTTCCCGAGTTAATACTAATACTGGGACATCAAAACCAAATTGAGTTAAAATTTCTTTTTTGATGATATCGGTCAATGTCAACATATCTTTTTTATGTTGAAAAACAATATTTCCACTTTGAATATAGGTACTAACCGAAGTGCATCCTAATTCTTCAAACATTATTTTAAGATCTGCCATTATAATTTTTTTCTGGCCGCTAACATTTATTCCTCTAAGTAATGCTATATATGTTTTCATTGTTCTTATTTATATTTAATTCTATCCTTCGACAGGTTTTACACTGAGTCTTTCGACAAGCTCAGGAGGGCCTTGTCGAAGGGCTCAGGATGACATGCGTTTATATCTCATTATCAACAATGAACCATTAGCATGTGTGATTCTGTCGAGAGCCTCAGAGTGAAAAGAATATTGAAATTATTCTTTAGAAGCTATTGCTTTTGCAGCAATAAAAGCTCCGGTCCATGCATTCTGAAAATTAAACCCTCCTGTTATCGCATCTATATTGAGTACTTCTCCTGCAAAATACAAATTCTGATATTTCTTACTTTCATAGGTTTTAAAATTCACTTCTTTAAGATCAATTCCACCAGCGGTTACAAATTCTTCTTTAAATGTACTTTTTCCGTTTACTTTAAAAATTCCTCTGGTCAATTGTTCAGAAAGTGTTCTAAACTGTACTTTATTTGCATCTGCCCAACGAGTGTCACTTTGTATTCCTGAAGCTAACACCAGGCTCTGCCATAACCTCTTTGGCAGATCAAATTGGGCATAAGTATATAGTTGTTGTTTTGGATATTGATTCTTTAATTCCTTAAGCATTTCTAAAACTTCTTCCTGAGTATAATGCTGAAGCCAATTGACAATAATCTCAAAATTATACTCATTTTTATTGAGTTCGATTGCTCCCCATGCCGAAAGTTTTAAAATTGCAGGGCCACTCATCCCCCAATGAGTAATCAGTAAAGGCCCCTCACTGGATAATTTTGAATTCTTAACCTGCACTGATGCATTTGTCACTACTCCTGGTAAGGCTTTAATTCTAGAATCTTTGATATTAAAGGTAAATAATGAAGGAACTGCTGCTATTGTTTTATGTCCTAAATCCTGTAGTATCTTCCATATTTTGGGATTACTACCTGTTGCAATCATAAGTTTAGTAGCAGTAAATGTTCCCTGACTCGTTTCAATGGTCCACTCTTCTTCTATTTGATCAAAATGCTTAACGGCATGACCGGTTAAAATTTTTATCCCTAATCGTTTTGTTTCTGATAAAAAGCAATTAATTATAGTCTCTGAAGAATCTGAAACTGGAAATACCCTACCATCTTCTTCTATTTTAAGGGCTACTCCGCGACGATCAAACCAATCCATAGTATCACCAGTCATAAATGTATGAAAAGGCCCTTTGAGCTCCTTTTCACCTCTGGGATAATTTTTGGTAAGTTCGTTAGGAATAAATTCTGCATGGGTCACATTACATCGCCCTCCACCAGATACGCGTACTTTAGAAAGGACATCTTTGCCTCGTTCTAAAATGGCAATTCTTAATTCTGGAGTATGTTCTGCCAGATTAATCGCTGTAAAAAAACCAGCCGCACCTCCACCAACAATTATTACATCATAGTTCATGACGCAAAATTCGGAAAATCTGTGATGATACCATCAACTTTCCATGATTTTGATTGCTGGATAAGTTCTGTAGTATTCACAGTCCACACATACACCATATATCCTTCTGCCTTAGCCATATTTACCTCATCTTGAGTTAGTGAATAAATAGGAGGATGTACAGAAAAAGCTTTCAGTTTTTTTGCAACGGGCAAAGCTTTGGTTATAGTATCTTCGGTAAGTACCCCTAGTTTAAATTTTGAGGTTACCGTTTTCAATTCAAATAACTGTGTATGATCAAAACTCGAAATGATAAAATCGTCATATTCCCATTTTGAAGTTCTGATATGTGCTTCTAACAAAGTAACCGCTATGACTCCGGTATTTTTTCCCTTTAACTCTACGTTGAGCGTGCATTGTCCATCAATCAGATCTAACACCTGACTTAGTGTAGGGATCATAAATCCTTCTTCGGTAGTAAATTGTTCTAATTCTAGCAAAGTATAGTCAGATACGTTTCCTTTTCCGGTAGTGGTTCTATGCAAGGTTTCATCATGTATTACAACTAGCTCCCCACTTTTACAACGATGTACATCAATCTCAATACCATCTACTTTATGCTTTAAGGCTTCTTTGATAGATTCTAATGTATTTTCGGCAACTAAGCCAGCCGCACCACGATGCCCAAATATTTTCATGAGTTCTTGTTTTTTTATGCCAGAAGTCTGATGACCGAAGCTTAAGGCATAAAAATACAGAAATATACATCTCAAACCTATCGTATCCTATTTGTCATTCCAGATTTGATCTGGAATCCAATTTTGAATATATTATTATGGAATCCAGCCTACGCTGGAATGACAGTCTCTCTCTTTACGATTTCCTATATTATTCTTTTTTCTTGTCATCCCAGCATAGGCTGGGATCTACTCTTAATATTTAGATATGAGCAGACCTCACAGGTTTTAAAAACCTGTGAGGTCTATAATTCAAATCCTTCTCCTTTTATACCAAAATCCTATCCATAACAATACTCCCACAATCCCTAATCCCAAAATCCAATACCATAATGATGTACTCTCAAAATGCATGGGTGCTGCATCTCCTACCAGGTAAAATGCTCCCCAATAAAAAGGCTGTGTACGATTGATATCTGCTGTAGCAAGATATTGTAATTTGGCTTGTTGCAAGGCCTTGGCTTTATTCATGCCTTGTTTAAGATTGGTATAAAAATATTTCATCACCTTCGGAGTGGTTTGATCTGATACCTCCCAACGGGTCAATAGCAGGCTTTTGGTCCCTGCATACTGAAAAGCACTGCCCAAACTCATAATCCCTTCGCCTTTGGCAATTTTACCAGTTCCTGTATTACAAGCACTTAAAACTGTAAGCTCTGCAGGAATATCCAAGGCAAAAAGCTCATGGCTATAGAGTAAATTATCTTCTATAGTATCTTTGCTTTTGGTAAAATAGAGTTTAGAGTTCTCTGGCCGTTCATTGTCTACCTCACCATGCAAAGCCAGGTGAAGAATAGTGTACTGTCCTGCATTTTGCTTAAAATTAGCTTCTATGGCTTGTGATCCAAAATAATACTGCCCATCGATAATATCTGAGATGGCTTTGATCTCTTTACGAGTGCCCGGTAAGTCACCACCTGCATCTCTAAGCGTTGCCATACTCATGGTGTTTGTTGATGTTACTTGATCTCCTTCTGAAAATGAAAATGCCAGGCATTCTTGCCTCTTTTCTATAGGGTCTTCACTTCTGGATTTGGCGAATAACAGGTTTGCAGCATTGGCATAGGTGATCGCATAATCTTTAAGCAAATACGATAGGGCTGTAGGGTTATTAGAAACATCTTTTTGAGTAAGTAGCAACTCAAAATTACAATGCCATAGTGGGCCATCGGGAACGACAATAAGTTCATCCCCTATAAATTGACCTTTGATCGGATGAACAAGTGTAGTATACAATTCATGGGCTATTGTTTTATAATGAGATAACTCTCGCGAAGTAATGGCCTCTCTTAATTTTTCTATCTGACCTGTAAGATCTGGAGTGGATACTTCCTGCACCGCCATCTTATTTTTAGAAACCGTAAACACATACGTACTACTATCAGCAGTAAAAAACTCTACTACTGTTGTACGTTCATTTAACTTCTTTTGAATATCAGCGACCGATACAATACTATTATCATGTTTAAGTTGGTAATACTTGGGATAGTTTTTTTCTAAGACTGTAGCTAGTGAATCTTGCCGCCTATTGATCTCGAATAAATTGTTTTCATAGGTAGTGGAAATTCTTGCCAAACTGACCCACCTATTCCTATTATATTGACCCAGTAAATCCTATTTAAACTGACCCACCTATTCTTGTTTAAATTGACCCACCCCCAAAAGTGTGTGTATTAAATAACTTGTATGGTTATACGTAATCACAATAACCATGGCAAACACACACTTAGATATGCGAAAAATAAAGCAGTTATATCGTTTCTATACCCAAGGGGTTAGTAAGCGAAAAATCAGTAAGCGGTTAGGGATCTCCCGTAATACAGTTCGCAAGTACCTTGATTTATTGATTAAGAGTAAACTGACCAGTGAAGAGGTAGATGCACTGACCTTTGAGGAACTCCGTATTCTTTTGGATATCGACCATACTCATGTTACTACACGTCATTCTTATCTATTTGATTTATTTCCAATAGTAAACAAAGAGCTTAAGAAAGTTGGCGTCACTCGTTATCTGGTATGGGAGAGCTATCTTCAAAAGTATCCTGATCTTGTGTCATATTCCAGATTTTGTCATCTTTATAAAGCTTGGAGTCGTAATCAAAGCCCTGTAATGCGATTTAATCACAAGGCAGGAGATAAAATGTTCGTTGACTTTACGGGTAAGAAACTCTCAATTATCGATCCTGGGACAGGAGAAGTAAAAGAGCTAGAAGTTTTTGTTGCTGTTTTAGGAGCTAGTGGTTACACTTATGTAGAAGCCTGTCCTTCACAAAAACGAGAAGATTTTATAGGCTGTATGGTCAATGCTTTAAATTTTTATGGAGGTGTTCCTAAGGCAATTGTAACGGATAATTTAAAGTCAGCAGTTACTAAGAGTAGTAAATATGAGCCTATTCTTAATGAGAGTTTATTAGCAATGGCTACTCATTATAACACTACAGTTCTGCCTACAAGAGCTTATCGACCAAGAGATAAGGCATTAGTAGAGAATGCTGTAAAAATTGTTTACACACGGGTATTTGCTCCTTTAGGGGCTACTGATTTTTATACATTAGGAGCTTTAAATACTGCTATATTAGAACATACCGTGGTACATAACAAAACTAACTTTCAATCTAGAAATTATTCTCGTTTAGAGTTGTTTGAATCTATAGAGAAACAAGAATTAACAGCCTTACCAGTAGAATCATACAGATTACGACAATATGTAATGGGTACTGTTTATAAAACTTCTCATATCTATATCAGTAAAGATAAACATCATTACAGTGTTCCTTACAACTATATTGGTAAAAAGGTACGTATTATTTACACTAAGGATACTGTTGAGATTTACTTAAAACAAAAACGGATAGCCCTGCATAAAAGAGGATTAAAAAGATATGGATATACTACAGATCCTTCCCATATGCCTTCAACTCATCGGTATGTAGCAGACTNTTTATAAAACTTCTCATATCTATATCAGTAAAGATAAACATCATTACAGTGTTCCTTACAACTATATTGGTAAAAAGGTACGTATTATTTACACTAAGGATACTGTTGAGATTTACTTAAAACAAAAACGGATAGCCCTGCATAAAAGAGGATTAAAAAGATATGGATATACTACAGATCCTTCCCATATGCCTTCAACTCATCGGTATGTAGCAGACTGGAATCCAGAGAAATTTTTAAACTGGGCAGATGCCATAGGCGACCATTGTAAAACTTTTATCACTCTGTTGCTTGCTAAAAGACAACATCCAGAACAATCTTATAAATCTTGTGCTGGCGTACTGGGATTAGCCAAAAAAGTAGGTAAAGATCGTTTAGATAATGCTTGTAAAAGAGCCCTAGATTATGAACGCATCAATTACCAAAGTGTTAAAAGTATACTGGAAAAAGGACTGGATGCTATACAAGAAGATACCAATACAGAATCTAATATCCCTAAGCATACTAACATTAGAGGAGGAAACTATTACAAATAATTAAAATTAATAAGCAGATATGAATGCACAAACATTATTACAAATGAAACAGTTAAGGCTTTATGGGATGCNAGATTATGAACGCATCAATTACCAAAGTGTTAAAAGTATACTGGAAAAAGGACTGGATGCTATACAAGAAGATACCAATACAGAATCTAATATCCCTAAGCATACTAACATTAGAGGAGGAAACTATTACAAATAATTAAAATTAATAAGCAGATATGAATGCACAAACATTATTACAAATGAAACAGTTAAGGCTTTATGGGATGCATAGGGCTTTTTCTACAACTCTTGAAGCTAATCACGGGAATTATACCAATGATGAATTAATCGCTTATCTATTACAATCTGAATGGGATGATAAGCATAATAGAAGAATAGAAAGACTCACAAAAGCTGCTAAATTTAGATATCAAGCGGCCATAGAAGAGATCATTTATGATCCTAACAGGGCTATCGATAAAAATCAGTTTATCAGATTTACCGAATGTGAATTTATCAAGAATAAAGAAAATATATTGATTACAGGAAGTACGGGAGTTGGTAAAAGTTTTATCGCTTCTGCAATAGGATATCAAGCCTGTTCTCAAGGATATAGAGTGAAGTATTATAATATCAATAAACTCTTTGCTAAACTAAAACTAGCAAAAGCAGACGGTTCTTACCTTAAAGAAGTCGATCGAATAGAAAAACAAGATTTACTCATCTTAGACGACTTTGGCCTACAAGAACTTGATAACAATAAAAGACAAGCATTTATGGAAATTATTGAAGATAGACACGGAAAAAAATCAACAATTATAGCTTCGCAACTCCCTATAATAAGCTGGCATCAGATTATCGGAGAACAAACCATAGCAGATGCAATTTTAGATCGATTGGTACACTCTGCTCACAGAGTTGAGCTTAAAGGAGAGTCGATGAGAAGAAAAAGAAAAAAATCGTAATTTTAACACTGAAATAAACACGCTTTTGGGAACTGTTTTGCTATGCTCTATTTAAACAGGAATACCCGGGTCAATTTCATAGGAATCTCCA
>NZ_VLNR01000028.1 GCF_007489275.1 Aquimarina algiphila | reverse complement strand
AGAGTCGATGAGAAGAAAAAGAAAAAAATCGTAATTTTAACACTGAAATAAACACGCTTTTGGGAACTGTTTTGCTATGCTCTATTTAAACAGGAATACCCGGGTCAATTTCATAGGAATCTCCAATAAGGGTATAGCGCTTATCAAAGACATTCCATTGGGTGTTTTAATCAAACATTTTACACAATGAAGACAAGGAAAAAAAGAAAACGTTGGAATCCAAAAGAACACTCCAGATATAAAATGGTGGTGTACTTCAAAGATAAAGAAGCTACAGACCCTTCTCAAGACGATGAGTCTAGTACTTTTTATTCATTCGATTGGAAAAGTGGATACTCCAGATTTCTCGATCCACAAAAAGGATTGGAAGGGCTACATAAAAAAGTTCGGGAATATGGAGACAAGGCAAATTTTATACTCATCTATGACCGTACTACGGATAGATTGATCGAGAAGTATTTTGAAGGAGAACCCGTTGAAGTCTAAGTTGAAAAAATGGTTGGAAACAAAAACAAAGAAAAGGAATGAAAAAAGTTCGAGAATTATTAAAAAAATCAGAAGTAAAGGAAGGCTTAAACATTGAAAAGCCCTCTACAGAAACAGTACGATTATTATATGTATCGCCATTACTCAATTCAGATGGTTATTATCGAATGATTCTTCCATATTTAGAATTGGGAAGGTCAAAAGGGTTTGAAACACGAGTAACCTCTGTTACCAAATGGGATTTTGCCAAAACCTTTACTATTGGAACTGATACCCTACAAGAAGAAGAAATACGATGGGCGGATTATATCATTTTTCCAATGCTTACGGGGAACTATACATATCTCTTTCAGGCAATCAGGGTGTTGAATCCAAATGTGTATTTGGTAATGGATATTACAAGGCAAATTCACAACATTCCAAAATCGCATCCGGATCACGAGGTTTTTAAGCAAGAAGATCAAGATCAGTTAGCACAAAACCTTATTCAAATGGATATGATTACTACTCCAATAAAACGACTGTGTAAATTATACCAGGAGTGGTTAGATACTAATTTGAAGGAGCAAATAGACGTAGAATTCTTTTGGCTTCCTTCACTCATCTCCAGTATCGGATTTGAAGGTATTTCTTCTGTTGTAAAACCTAGTGATGACAAGGTAAGAGTAGGTATGATAGGATCACTTAAATCGGCAGCAGATTATAAGTATTTCCTCCCAATGTTTAAAAAGATAAAAGAGAAATATAAAAATAAAGTAGAGCTGGTCATCTTTGGTTGGAATGGAAAAAACGCTAATGGATCTGAGGTATTAAAAGAGGTGGATATTACCTACCATAAATCAGTAAGTTTTCTTGATTATTATCAGACTTTGAAGAATTTACATTTCGATGTGATTCTGATTCCAATGCGATCTTTAAATTATTACGCATATGCCAGTACAATAAAGTTTCTGGAAGCAGCAGCAATTGGAGTTCCTGTCATTGCTTTGGAGCATTCTTCTTATACCAAAGTAGTAGATCATGAGAAAAACGGGTTACTGGCTTGGAAATTGCAAGAATGGGAGTCTGCATTAATACAATTGATTGAGAAACCTGAATTCCGCAAAAAACTAGGTGAAAATGCTAAAAAATGGGTTTGGAAAAATCGCTCTTATACTCAGAAAAACCTTATGCATTTTAAAAATGCTTTTATATAGAGAGCTGAATTAGGTTATTGTTCGCTCTAGTTGTGTTATTTGCCCGTATCATTCTGACAAATATTGGTTGTGGATTTAGGAAAATGAACCGAATCATTTCGATGCAGCCGCGCTGCTAGATGAAAAAATCAAAAACTATCCGGGCATAAAGGATGAGTGTTTTATACACCGTTCCTGCAGACCACTTAAAGACGTAATTATAGATATTGTAAAAGGAAAAGAATTAGCTTCTAAACAATTCAATATGTTTCCTGAGTTAATCGAAGAATGTGAGGGAGTATGCAGTATTTAAACTATAATTTAAAACAATTTGATATTAATATAAATTTTTAAAAAAAGTAAAATGAAAGAAACAAATTTAAAATCAGACAACAATGGCTTATCATCTAACCCTGGTATTGTGTATAATCATGGGATCATTCTTAAAAACTATATAAATGTCAATACGGAGTACGGAAAAGGAGGGGTTAAAAAGCTAGCTAAACTTTTGGGGATTACTAGACAAGGTGTTTATACCCTATATAATCAGCCAATCATAAAGAAAAAGTACCGAAAATTGATTATCAATATCTTTAATCTTCGACCTGATTTTTTTCCTCCAGCATTGAGCTATAAGGAAAGTTATAGGCTACTTTTATTAGAATACACCAAACTGGAGAACAAGCATAAAAAGTTGGAGAACGAATTAAAACTGCATTGTTGGAACCCTCCTAAAGAAGAATAGAATACTCTTTAGTGAAAAGGCGAAGCCATAATAAGCTTCGCTTTTGTATTTATACGTTAAGTTTGGTTCTTATAGAGAATGAATACAATTTTTTGATTATGGTGATAAATATGGAAAAATTTCTTCGTTATAAAAGGGTTTAGCGGTTTTACTTTTAGTATGCTTCTATCGTATATCCAACAATAAATTAGTTTTCTTTAGGTTAATTTTAATGCTGCTAAACAAAAGCGTATGAAAATCATTATAGGGGTTGAAGTAGATACTTGATCATAAGAATAAGGGGCAATTTTGTTAATTGCCCCTTAGTTTTTTTAAATATGCCGATAGCTTGATATTTTCTTTTTTGTAAAAGGCTTTTTGAAAAGCTTCTGTCGATGTATAGCCAAGGTCGTTTGCAATTGCTTTTAGTGTATAGTTCCTGAATTTTTCATCTACTTCAAATCTAATCTTCACATAATCTATTCGTAGATGGTTAATGTACTCTGTGAAAGACTTTCCTTTATTAGAGTTGACTATTTGTGAAAGATATCTCGAATTGGTGTCAAATCTTTTAGCCAGTATATTTAAGGTGATTTTACCTTTTAAATAGTCCCTCTCATCTTCAAATTTCTGGAGCTTTTCAAGTACATCGTTAATAAGCTCATCTGCTATGTGCATTTCATAAGCAGTTGTAGCGTTTGCCTTTCTATGAATTTGTGTAAGGACAATAGCTTCTTTTTTTGCTTCAGAATTTAATTCCACAATATACATGATCATCATTAGAATAAAACCAAAATTTACAATGGATTGTTCGGTGGTTTGGTGATCACCAAAAGCAACAACAACAGGCATTAAAGACAAAGTGAATAACCCTACATTTCCGGTAATAACTCTATATTTAAAAATTATGGATTTGTGCTTGTCATCTTTGTATATTTTGATCAAAACCTTAGTCACCTGTACGAAAAAAGCAACGGATATAACCAAGGGCACAGCTAAAAATAATTTTCTTGAGAGATCCAAACTACCATAAAAGTAATAAGGGAGTACAAATAACACTATGAACGAGATAACTAAAGTATATAGCAATGATTTTACACCGAACAATTTGAATGGGTAAATATTAAATTCCCAATAGGTATAATAGATGAAATATACGGCTACCACAATGCCACTAGCGTAAGCAATAATGTTTTGCAACATAATGTTTATGGGAATGTTTTCATCAGGGAATAAGCCTGAAGACAGGTTATAGAATATATAAGTTATAGTAAGTATTAAAAAACGTAATCTGGTTTTGTCATGAGGTCTAGCTACTACAAACATTATTTGAGTAAATAAGACAAATGACTGTAAGACCAATATTATGAAAGTAATTGGGTGCATTTCTGTTTCAAACATGTGGTTAGTTTTTTTTAAGCAGGTAAAGTATATATCCTAAGTCTAATTTTTTGAGACATTCGAAACCAAATTTTTCATACCAGGCTAAATTTGAAACCACAGAGGTTTCTAAATAGATAGGTTTGTCTCCGCAAAAAGTGATTACTTCTTCCAGTAAAGCACTTCCGATACCTTTCTTTTGATGGGGTGGATCAACCCCGATATACCATAAATGCACATATGGTGTTTTAGGATAGTTTTCTTTAAGCAAAGCTTCTCGCTTAAGTGCTGCTCTAACTTTTCTGATACCAATGACTTCTGCCATTAATTTGATATCCCATAAAATAGAATGGAGCGTAGTTTTTTTCTGATCAGGAAAGATTACAATGCAAGCAGCATTATGATCATCAGAGATAAAAATCTTACCAAATTTATTTCCTTGAAAAAATGAGTATTCTATTAGTTTTGAAATTCGTTCGACCCTTTTATGGTCTTGTTTTACAATATAGTTTACGGATTGATTGTCTTTAAAAGATTCTAAGATGATTTCAATAACCCGTTTTTTATCAGCATTAGTAGCTAGCCCCATTTAGCAGTAATGATTTTAATTAATTTTGAGTTTGCGTATACGTATATACTATTAGTGTCTTTATACTAGTATTATGTTACCATAGAAAACAGATTTTAACAATTATTGTTTCATATTATTGTTAAAATTAACACAATACCATATAAAGTCTATGGTTTTACCATAATAAATATCGATTTTCTTGAAAAACGATATCGCTTTTCAAGAAAAGCGGGAAATTCTTTTTGGTTTTAAGTAAATAATGCGCTTAAATTTACAACTGCCTACCTCACAATAATTCACAACTAACTAATTCCAGAACTCAACAGCATAAACAAGAATATTTTTCTTGCGTATGCACACAAACTAGTTACTAAGTATTAATTAATGCTAACAGGGCGCAGCATGAAAAAAATAATAGAAAAAGATTTATTTGGAATTATTGCAATGGCAATTCTTTTGATTCCACAAATCGCACATACATTGTACGTTTTCGAAGCGAATAGCCACTACGACCATCCTTGGTTTTCGTGGTGCTACGCAATAGGAGTCGATCTGGCTATCTTAATCTTTACAGTCAAAGGGTGGTTACGCACAGCTTTTTTTTATCTATTTGTAACACTAGCGCATAATTTAGTATATCAATTTATGCCAGAAGGTGTATGGAGTAGTGTATTGCTAAGTATCGTTCAATCTGCTACGATATTTAGCTTTTGCCATCTTTTTTTCAAAAAGAAAGAAGTTGAGGAGAAAACAAGTAAAACAGATGATATACTTTCTGAAGAAGCTTTAAAAATACACAGGGCAATTGAAGCGGGTGTCCGCTTTAAACCGCAGCCATATGTGTGTCCTGAGTGCGGAGAATGTTTTGAAAATTCAAAACAATTAAACGGGCATATTTCAGCCCATAAAACTCGTAAGGAATGGGAGCCTGAGAAATATGGTGCTTGGGAGTTGGAAAATGATCAGAGGATACAATTATTGTAACAATTTGAAAGAACAATTACTTTTTAGTTTCAGGGGGGAACTAAGTCAATCACATATAAACAGCAATCACAATGAAGGTACATTTTAGTATTAATTGGAGTAAGACAATACTTTACAACGCAGGGAAGCGCGATCTTACTATCAATTGGATCAATGGGGAAGGAATCCCAAGAGAAGGAGAAGCAATCAACATTCCAAAATTCATAGAAGGGAGCTATGAATCCGATGAAACATTTATGCACAAAAATGAGGAACTAAATGTATTTGATTGGATTGAAAATACAACAGGATGGGAAGTCGAAATGGTGAAATGGGATCACCACAATGGAACTAATTTTCTGCATATTTGGGTTGGGGATAAAGGTCTAATTATTTAGCATAAAGTGTTTGAAAACCCTTTTAAATTAGAACGCCAAAATTCAATATACACATCTTTTTTTAACATTTAAAAACAGCCATTTTATACTTATGACACTATATAATTATACCGTAAAGGATGAATCGAAGAACACGATTGTTGAATCTGGTATGGGGGAATTATTTGATTTGGAGACGGTAATTCCTATTGAAATATTATCCATACTAGAATTGTATGAAGATGAAAAAGGAGTGATAACGATAAGCGTTAGAGCTGGAGATTTTAGTTACGATATCAATAAGATTCGGTCAGTTAGTGCTTAGTTATTTGTATTCCCCATATTTTTTTTACTACGGTTTACGTAAGTTAATTTATGGGGGGTATAAATTGGGAAATGGCATTATTATTGGGCTAAACTGGATTTTACTATTTTACCAACTTTTTTTTACGCAACGATAGCATTGTTATGTGAAAAAGAAATTAAAAAAGACTCGTTATATTTGGGTATATAAGTCATTGGATTTATTCAATTTATGGCATTTTGAGTGCTTGTTTTTTGAAATAAATCGAATTAGGAACGACTCCCGCTACAAGGAGAATTCCAAACTATTTAATGATCGAATAGATCAACTACGTTATCTACATTTTTACTCCCGCTACAAGGAGATTTCTGTACACATTTTGAGATTATAAGACTAAGTATTTCCTATAGGGATGACACGTGAGTTTTTACTATAGCAGAGACTTCAAGTATTTCCTATAGGGATGACACGTGAGTTTTTACTATAGCAGAGACTTCAAGTATTTCCTATAGGGATGACACGTGAGTTTTACTATAGCAGGGACTTCAAGTATTTCCTATAGGGATGACACGTGAGTTTTTACTATAGCAGAGACTTCAAGTATTTCCTATAGGGATGACACGTGAGTTTTTACTATAGCAGGGACTTCAAGTATTTCCTATAGGGATGACACGTGAGTTTTTACTATAGCATAGACTTCAAGTATTTCCTATAAGGATGACACGTGAGTTTTTACTATAGCATAGACTTCAAGTATTTCCTATAGGGATGACACGTGAGTTTTTAGTAAAGTACGAAGTTCAATAATCTCATTTAACGAAAAGAAAAGAAGTAAATGAGAATAACAAAATCATATAACGAAACTCCCAAAGGAATTCAACTTGAATTTGATCCTGAATTATCTAATACGGATTTAAAAAAATATCTTATTTCAATTGGATTTAAAAATGCAAATCGAAACAAAGGTGTTTGGTATATACGTGGGGTTCGTCCTTCTTTTGATAAGTATACAAGTGCTTTAGAAAATGCTAACAAAGAAAGTAAAGATCTTATATCCATAAAAATTGAACCATCGTATGAAGTTGTAAGAGGTAACATTGATCACAAACTTTTTAGTTTGGTGACAGCTTCGATCGAAAATGAAGATCAGGTTATAAAAGATAAAGATTATGTTGTTTTTGAAGATTTCAGGGTTTCAGCCGAGGACATTGCAAAACGGTTTTTAAAATCTCAGTTAGGAGATAAATTTAAAGGGCTTAAAGTTACTGCTAGGAATTTAAAAGAAAGAGCAAGAAACGCATTCGATGAAGGAAGAATTATCACAGGAATTTCTGAAAGTAATCAAGAAGAAGTAAAAAATACAGATACACCAAAAGAGGAATTTGTATGGCTTAAAACAAAAGCTACATATCTATTTGAGGTTTCGGGGAAATCTATTTCTAATGATCAGCTACTTGATCCAGATTTTCTAGCAGAAGAAAAACACGAACATAAAATTGCAGTATTAACAGCTTTAAGAAATGGTAAGAAAGTTCCTGAACCTGTTTTGCAGGATCATCCTGAACTTTTAAAATCCGAAGACTTCCAGTTTGGATTTGATGGCACTGATTTTAGGAGCAAAGCTGCTTTTAAAAAAGTGTTAAGTAGTATAGGAAATAAAGGCGATTTTACAAAGGGTGGAATGGTTGACGGAGGAAGGTCAGGTTATTTATGGGAAGGAGATAACCTAAAAATAGTGACAGCCAATAATCCATTAACCAGTAATGGGAAATCGTCATTTATTGGAATTGAAGGTTTTCGAGAGCAAGTGTTGGATCTGGTTAATTTGATAGAAGGACAAACTGATTCCAGAGGAGAACTTGGACTAGATTACATCTCATTTAATGAATATGATTTTTCTAAACCCGTAGAATCAAAATCTCTAACCAATGAGGAAGGAGTATATACACCAGAAACCGCAGGAGAACGATTAGAAGTATTGGAAATTCCATTTCCTGAATCTGTAAGGGTGGAAGCATCTATTACGATAGTTCAGGATGAAGAAGACTATTATTTGAATGGTTTGGAATTTTTTAATCGAATTGGATCGGGAAGTAATTATCAATTCAGACCGAAAAGAGGAAGTACTAGATATAATTCAAAGAAAGAAGCGATCCAGCGTCCATTGGAATTGATTGCTAAAGACTTAAGTACAGAATTAATTATAGCAACCACTATAAAGGCTAAGGAAAAGCTTAAAGCCGTTCAATCTGCTTTGTTAGCTCTAAAAGAGTTTGCTACTGGTCAAGGAATAGAACTTTCAATAGAAGAAGTAGAATTAGGGAAAGACAAATCAGTAGAAGTAGAAGAAACTAATGCGAAACATTCGGGTTCAAAGCGTACTACGGTTCAATCGATGATTGAAAAGCTTACTGATTTAGAGATTGATACTGAAGGAGAAACAGAAACCATAATAGCCACCTTTCGACTAGAACTAGAAGAAGCTTTGCCAATTGAAAATAACGTAACATTTATAGAAAGTGTAACACAAACTATAAATGATCAAAAAGACTGGATAAATGATATAGAACCAGAAGCTGTCAGGAATACTTTTTTAGACTTGATCCTTTCAAATGCAGCAGCATTAGGATACACACCTTTCACAGTTCCCCACAGCTCTGGTTATATATTAGAGCAAGCCTGGACAAAACTGGATGGTAAAACGGTAACGGATTTTGAAAAGTTTATTAATTCAAGACCTGAATGTATCAAACGTAATTATTATCCAGATGAATCAGAACCGCACGGGCTTGTAATCACTTCTGATCGAGATGAAATCTCCTTTCAAATTCTTAAGAAGAATCGCATTGCTATTTCAGGTCATAAGCCTTTAAAAGAAGGTGTAATATATGGTGGCAGTACAATGTCGATGACTAAACTAAAAAAAGCGATTCGATATATCTTATCCAATCCTGATAAAGTTGTTGTACCTGAAGAAAATGTAGAGAATACTGAAATAGAAAAAAAGCATCCAGTTACCACAGATATTACACGATATGGAACAGCGATTCCCAATGTCTTAACTCCTCACAGAGTCATAGCGCTATTTAATTCTGGATTATATGTAAAAGATGCTAAAAAGATTCAAGAAATCGCTCCGTACTTGTTAGAAGCTTCGAATGACAATCTTTCGGAATTGAATGCAAAAGAATTATTTGAATTGGTTCAAATGGGTCATCCAAATCAATATGGATTTTCGGTAACAAGATCTGCTATGCTTCGAGAGTGGGAAAAACGAGGTGAAAAGTTATTTGAAGAATTAGGTTTTCCTACAGATCCTAATTATCCTTATGTAAATGTCAATACAGGTTATAGAGGAGTTTATCCACTACAGAACATCATAGATGAAGATAGGGAAACACAATCTTGGTGGCATGCAGCCGATATGTATCGACCCATTGCAGATTTAGATAGAGCGCTGGAAATTATTCAAGAAGAAAAATCCGATTTTAAGAAACAGCAACTAGTACATACCAATCCAAGAACAGGTAAGCCAAAATCCAAAAAAGAAGACAAAGAACTATATCGGGACATCGAATATAAAATTGAAGATCTTGATAACTCCAAAGAACTGATCGAAGGATATATAGAAGATCAGAAGAAAAAGGAAACTGCTAAAGAGTCAGAAATACCAAAGCAAATTGAAAAATCATTCGTAGAAGAATTCTTTTTTATAAAATCAAGTGAAGCAGAGCAAATTCGGAAAAAATTTGCTTCACTTGGATTTACAATAGGTTTTTCAGGCAAACAGGCATTTATTGAAAACGTATCTGTGTTTGAATTGAACTACCGATATGAGCTTACTAAAATCAAACTGGATAAGAAGATAGATAAAGAGTCACATCATTGGATAAACATACTTGAAAAGGAGATTAAGGCATTAGAAGGGAAAAATGATAGAAAAAGTAAGTTAAGCAGAATACATAGGCTAGACCGAATCACTTCTTTAAAAAGAGAATCTGAAGATTTGGAGTGGATCGTAGTCAAAGAGGATAAAGTATTTCGTGATGAGTTGTTTTTTGAGTTTTTAATGAGAGCGAAAGATTATGGCTATATCATTGATATGGGTGACATAGCCAACTTTCGTGACTTTATTTTGAACAATTTATTTGGAGGTAGAATAGCGGAGAATTATCCTGATGAACCTATAGGGAAAATAGCTAGAATTTTAATTGATGATTTCTTTGCGACTGCTGAAAATGACGAAGAAAAGAAGTCGTGGAACCCTGATTATTTGGATAAAGTGGTGGCAATTATGCACGATCACTATATCAAGAATGAACGATTAAGCAAAAAGAAAATTGAAGCAGTCAAAGAAGAAGCTGGCGCTCCCAATTTAGGTGCTTTATGGGAAGCCGTTGAGCTTAGTTGGCTTTTATGGTATAAGCAAATCTATAACCTTCCTATTCCATTTGAACAACGCTTGGGGCAGATGGTTGAGTTTTGGAATACCGTGCAGCCTACCTATGCTTATTCAGATAGTAGCAAGGAACTGTTTAAGCAGTATTCCACACCTTGTCCTATAGGTGCAATGGTAGCTGAATATACTCAAATGTCTGATGCGACACGCATTTTTGAACCTAGTGCTGGAAATGGCTTGTTGGTACTTGGTGCAGATCCAGAAAAAACCCACGTCAATGAAATTGATAAGAGTAGGAGATATTCTCTGGAGTTACAAAGGTTTCAGACGATTACTCACCTAAATGCTGCTGAACCTTTTCCAGAAGAACTGGCTCGCTCCTTTGATGTAATGGTTACAAATCCACCATTTGCCAGTTGGGACGATTCAAAGTTTGATAAAGAACGATGGACACAAAAATACTTTAATAATCAAATTGGGGTAGCACAGCATATGCGCTTAGAGCATTTTATGGCAGGACTCGCCTTACATACTTTAAAAGGTACAGGAAAGGCAGCTATCATCATTATGGGACATGTGTATTTCGGTCAGGATGGATATATAGAAAAATACAAACCTTTTTTCAACTGGCTGTACCGCTATTATCATGTCGATGATATTATCAATATGAACAGCTATAAACTGTACAATAAGCAGGGCGCAGTTACCAAGACAATGCTCATCCTTATTAATGGAAGAAAAGAAACACCAGAAGGTATTGCTCCAACAAAGAGTGAAAACCCTTTGATAGAGCAAATGGTGGAAAGTTTTCCTGAATTATGGGAACGTATCGAATCCCACATTAATACTCCAAAACTCATTGACATAATTATACAACAACTTAAAATAGAATTAGGACTATGATATTTTTAAATAATCAATTAATGCCGTCGGATGAAAGTGCTACCCTTTTTATGGTCAGCAATCCAATACCCTTTGAAAATTTTGAAGATCACGAAACGGGAATCTTTATCCGATTACACAACTTAATAGCGTGGTCAATGGCTGAAGGAGACGATCCAATTGCTCTTATTGAGGAATACCTAGAAACCGTCTATACGGATAGTAGAACGGTGGATGAAATTGCAAATTTCCTAATGTACCACGATAAAATGCAAAGTGCTATGTGGACACTTAAAGAAAACTGGAGTAATCTGGACGATACCGTACCAGACGATTCATTAATGTATGGTGGAATGGAGAAAGAAGATGCTGTCCAAATGTATGCAGATACCACTTTACGTAGATACTTAGAAGTGTTATCAAGATTTGAAAGCGTGTAATCATAGATAAGTAGTCCCATAGCAAGTGATGATGGTGAAGATGGAGTCACTTGCTGGGTACTGCAAAAAGTAGAAGAAAGCCCTTTAAAAAAAGAATTATGGAGAATATCGAATTACAGGAAGAAAAGGATCAATTCACTCAGGATGCAGCCCAAGTAGCAAAACTGGCAGCGGATCAGACCGCCCTTGTTCCATATGTACCAAAATCAAATGCAAGTTTTAAAATGGATACTCTCATCCCTAGAAATATGGCTTTTGAAGTTCAAAAGGCACTGAACCGTATTGTAAAGGAAAAAGGGAACATTGACAATTATGTTCGGAATGAGTTAAAATATATATCTACAGCAACCTTATGGAAAGCTTTTGCTGCGGAACAGGTTGATGCAGTAGCGTTATACCTTAAACAGTTTGAACGCCAACAAGGAATTATCATTGGAGATCAAACGGGAATTGGAAAAGGCAGGCAAGCAGCAGCCGTTATTCGTCACGCGGTAATGCAAGGGTATTTACCAATTTTCTTTACCAAAAGCCCTAGTTTATTTACAGATATGTATCGGGATTTAAAGAATATAGGTTTTGACGATATCCAACCTTTTATTGTCAATTCTAGTTCTGATTCAGGAGCAAAAGTAAAAGATGCAGATGGAAATGTAGTATTTACACCATTATCGGGCAAAGCTCAAGAGGAATTACTTACTACTTCTAAGACTCTAGCTACTGAAAGTTTAGAATCGATAGAATGGCATAAAAGAATGGGTAAAAAATTACCTGACCCTGAAGCTACACCAACGGTAACCATTTATGAGAATATAGATTATTTACCAAGCGGATATGATATGGTTTTTACAACCTATAGTCAGGTTCAATCTGCTAGTTATTATAAACGTTCTTGGATAGAAAGTATATGTGAGAGTGGAATCGAAGGAAGTAAACGCTATAAAAAAGTAGTGTTCATTTTGGATGAATCGCATAGTGCTGGAGGATTTGATTCTATCATAGGAAATTGGATGCGTAGGGTACTTCCTAAAACATATTCTTGTTGTTTTTTAAGCGCAACTTTTGCCAAGTATCCAGAAGTAATGCCCTTCTATGGAAAAAAGACAGCTATTTCCGAAACAGGACTAAAGGATGGCGCATTTGTAACCTCTATGCGTACAGGAGGATTAGCCCTTCAAGAAATTGTAGCATCTAACCTTGCAGAAAGTGGTCAACTTATCAGAAGGCAGCGTTCCAACGAAGGTATTAAAGTTGAGTATATCACCTTAGATGAAGAACCAAGCCGAAGTAAGAATAGAGCAAGTGTAAATCGGATTATCAATTTGATGAATGAAGTGGTTCGATTTGAAGAAGAATATGTCGCTCCTGTACTGGCATTAATTCATGCAGATGCAAAAGCTCAAGGGGAGAGAATGGATAATAAACCTAAAGGCTTAGGTGTAAAACAAGCTCCTTATTTCTCAAGAGTATTCAATATAGTAGACCAGATGCTTTTTGCTTTGAAAGTCGAGGAAGTAGCAAAAAAAACAGTATCGCTTTTAAGAGAAGATAAGAAGGTAGTGATTGCTTTTAAATCCACTATGGGTGCTTTTCTAAAAGATTTGAATCTCTCAAGTGGAGATGTCATACCCAAAGAGGAACTGGATTTTGTACGAACCCTGATTAAAGGATTGGATAGTATTTTTTACTACAGCTATACAGCTATCGATGGTAAAAAAAGCAGGCAACGGATAGCCGTTGAGGAATTATCAAGAAAAGGGCAAGAAGAATATACCAGGATTAAAAAAGCGATGCTTTTAGAAAGTTCAGGACTAAGTATTTCACCTATTGACCAACTTATTCAGTTAATAGAGAATGAAAAGAAACCGTCCTATTTAGGAGGTCATGATGATGAGCATTTTAAAGTAGTCGAAGTTACAGGAAGAAATCAAAAAGTGCGCTATAATGGCGATGACGTAGTAGTGTCATCTTTTAGAAGTGATTCAGAGAAATCATTTCGATTGTTCAACTCTGGTGAGTATGATGTACTACTCATTAATCAAAGTGGAAGTACAGGACAATCCGCTCACGCTTCTGAAGATTTTGCAGATCAACGACAACGTGCAATGGTAATTCATCAGTTTGAGTTAGACATAAACATTGAAGTACAAAAGAGAGGGCGCATTAACAGAACTGGTCAGGTAAATTTACCTGAGTACTACTATATTACAAGTGACATCCCAACAGAGCGCAGATTGATGACGATGTTGAAGGCAAAATTAAAGTCTTTGGATGCGAATACTACAGGATCTCAAAATACCAATGATGATACTCTTAAAAGTGCGGATTTCTTAAATAAATACGGAGATAAAGTTGCTTGGCAATGGATCAATGAAAACCCTGAAATGATGTCAAAATTAGGGCATCCTACCTATCATAGAGTAACAGATAGAAAGACAGGCACAAAATACTATGAACGTAATGATGGCAAAGAAGGAGCTATAAGACAGCTTACAGGACGTGCAGGTTTACTGTTAGTAGAAGATCAGGATAATCTATACAATGTTTTATTGGAGCGCTATGATCACCAGATCAAGCTTGAAAAACAACAAGGAACGTATGATTTAGAAACGGAATTTCTTCCTTTAGATGCTGAGATTAAAAAAAGATACTTATTCAAACAAGGAAATGGTGGGAATACTCCATTTGGAAAAGATACCGTTCGAGAGGTAAGTATTGTGAATAATTTAAAACGTCCCTTAACCAAGCAAGATGTAGAAAATCGTATCACTAAAGCATTGGATGGAAGAAAACCGCAACAAGTACGTGCGGAACTTGTGAACGACATCAATGAGAAATTCCCATTACTCATAGAAGAACGCAGAGAGAAACGAATGGAAGTTGTTCATAAGCTTCGGGAAGAATTGAAGGATTTACCTGATATAGGAAGTGGAAAAGATGATGATGAAAATGAAAAAATAGCGAATGACCGAGAAAAGCTGCAAGAATTGATCGAAGAAAAATTAAGTGCAGTAAATGAATACCTACAAAAGTTAGAATATGTCAAAAAACAAATTGTAAAGTATGTAGGGTATTTTGATATCGGACAAGTATTGAAAATACCATTTTTGAATCCTACTAAAGAACCCTCTTGGGGCATGTTTTTAGGTATTTCGTTAGGTACATCTGCCAAAAATCCATACACCTACGGCAACATACAATTACGATTTGCAGTTGCAGATTCCCGTAGACTTATCTCATATTCATTGCAACCTGAAGAACACGCATATATAAGCTTGATTTATACACAGAGTAGTGATATTTCAGAAGAAGAACGTAAACAAATTCCAATAGAATGGAATGAACTGATAAAAAAGGCATCATCCAAACGAGAACAAAGGCACATTCTAACTGAAAATATTGTTGCTGCATCCCAAGCAATTGGAGGAGAAAACAAACTAGTTAAATACAATACAAAAACAGGTATCATTAAAAATGGTATTCTGATGGATAAGGAATTTGGTAAAGATGGTGTGAATAAAGCCTTGTTGCCTATTTCGGAAGCATTTAACATTATTGTTGGTCTTTCTACAGATGAGTTCTTTTCAGATCAAAAGGATCAGCTTCGCTTCAAACGTATTGGTGAGAATTATTTACAGGTATATATCCATAAAGTGGAGAATTATAAGATGGCAATAGATCCCAAATTACGTGAATTAATTCGAAGGGCGGAAGGTCAGACTGAGGATGAATTACCAGACTTTGTTCAAAATGGAGGTGAAATGACGGGAGTACTTCATCTGAAGAACTTAAGCGCATTTCTAAAACAATTGAATACTTATGGTTTACAATTTTTAGGCAAAGCGAAAGAGTTAGAAGATTGGGAAGTTGAAAATCAAAAAGATTGGGATCGAAATACAAAACAATCCGAAGGTAACTATTCCTATGAATTGGGCAGACCATACGGGCAAGGAAGCAATCCAATTACAGGATTCAAAGAGTACAAAGAACCAGGGGACACGAAGTATACTTTTGGTACTGTATCCTATACCCGACCCCTTAGTGATAAAGAGAAATACAACTATTCACTTATTCCCATTTTCAAGAATGTGGTGATTCCGTATAGAGCATGGAAGCAAGCAATTAGTGGTACTCCAGTAGAGAAAGAATTTGAGACTATCGTAGAAGAAGCATCAAAGCAAGCGCTATACGAAGCCAAAGATACTTTGGGATTCTTTATCACTAATAATCCCCACGAAGATGGCAATCCTGAATTTGTTTTTGGAAGGTATAACGAGGAGGATTTAGGTAGAACTGCCTATGAAGATATGATAGAGGAAATTAATGCTATTGATGAAGTACTGGATCAGTTAAGGCTATATCATAGTCTTCAAACCGCTTAAAGATTAGTAGCAAACAACAGTTAATAAAATGATATGAAAAGAAGAACATACACCTTAGATATTCCAGAGATCAAGCAGATCCCAAATTTTATGAAGGTATTGGATGATTTGAGTAGCGGAAACAATGTATTTCTGGTAGGAAGTGCCGGAACAGGTAAAACCACGTTGGGAGAAAAAGTAGCCTATGCCCTATTCGGAAGAACTGAAAATGATAAGAAAGCATTGCCTTTTGTAGTAGTGAATTGTAATCAATGGACATCACCAATTGATATTAAGGGCGGTCAGACAATTTCGGGATATAAAGAGGGTGCGCTTATTGAAGCTTGGAGGGATGGAAAAATAATAATCCTTGATGAGATGCCAAAATTAGATGCTAATACAGCAGGGTTGTTAAATGATGCATTGGCTAAGAGTTCAAAACCTGATGCAATCATTTTTAACGGTCTTAATGAGCCTATTGTAAAACATCATGACTTTGGCTGCATTGCAACTGGAAATGTCATTGGGAAAGGAGCAAGTGGGAATTATGTAGGCAACAATAAACAGGATGCATCCCTTTTAGATCGCTTTAGCGGATGCATCTATAGGATTGGGTTTAATGAAGTGTTAGAACGTCAATTAGTCTATGCTCCAGTAGCAGATATATGTATTAAAATACGTAAAGCCATATTATTCCATGAAGGAAAAGAATTAGGCGATGATGATACTGAAGATATAATGACTTTAAGAACAATGCTCAATATGGAACGAGCTTATGAGCTTGAGATGAAAAGAGCTACTGGACTAAAAGACGAACATGGCAAACCTTATCGCAAAGTCCCAAATGGTAAAACCTTAAAGGATGCTTTAGAAAGCTACTTTATGGTGATGAATCCTGATAAGGCGAAGAAAATCAAACTTGATGTGAATCTGGAAGGTTTTCTAAACTCATACAAAGGGGTTGTGATGTTAAATGAATTTAAGACTGAGTACAAAAAGAGGTTAGGATAAGCTTATGGGTTTAACTAAAATACATACTAAAAAACGAGGAAGAAGAACCACCTATTATTCTTATTTCGATAGCGTACAGGGATTTAATGACTTTGTAGATGCACAAGCTGCTTCCTTGAATGAAGATAATCGTGAGGTGTTGAAAAGGATGAATGAAACAACAGCTTCATCAATTAAAAGAGGTAGTAATTGGTATGGATCTCCAATCCCAAAAGATGTGAGTGAATTGAATGAACATAGATACTTTCTTGGAATGGAACTATTGCGGACAATTCAACCAAAGATCAAAGACAAGTTATCCGAGTACATAAAACTTATGGATAACCAAATCCTTTCAAAACCGAAAGTGGCATATAATGATAGAGGTTTAGGTGTTTTCTCATTTGATCGTGCAGCAATGGGATTATATCGATTACAACCTACGGGATCAAAAATTCCAATTGACAATGCCATTAGCCAACTCCAAATAGAATTAGATACCTCAAATAAAACGACTGCGGTAAAAAGTGTATTTGCCTATTTCAAAGATAGAAAATCTTCTTATCCAGCATTGAGCTTGTATCTAATGGCAGGAGGTAATGCCAACGTAAAAGGAGATGAACTTTTATATGTCGGTTTGGCGTGTGCTGAATTGGTGGAATTTATGGAGATACGAGGAGTGGCAGTAGAAGTGAATGCGCTATTAGGAACCTCATTTAAAGGCAACGTAGCTATGGGTGTCATTCGGATCAAACGATTTCAGGATAGGTTGGATAAAAACCAATTGTTATTGATGACAAGTGACCCAAGATATTTTCGCTATAGAGGATTTAAAGCACTTATAGCATTGAGTGATCATTTTGGTCTAAATATACCCGATGGGTTGGGATCATTAAAGGGGAATATGGGTAAAGATTTTGTAAAAGAAATACGAAAGGAGCAAGACCATTATGCTGTTTTTGAACAGAGTTATTCTATGAATGGAGCAGTTAATGAAGTCACTGAGGTTATAGAGGATTACACCGCACAAATCAATAAGAAATGAAAAAGAAGACCGCTAAGAAAATCCAAAATATTGAGAAA
The DNA here is from genome assembly GCF_007489275.1 of Aquimarina algiphila. GTDB lineage: Bacteria > Bacteroidota > Bacteroidia > Flavobacteriales > Flavobacteriaceae > Aquimarina > Aquimarina algiphila. The sequence goes on along the minus strand of NZ_VLNR01000028.1, from coordinate 51,631 downwards.
CATATCATCAATGCTATTATGAATAGAGCTGTCGTGATTAATAAGGAATGCTTGGAACATTGTAGAGATTTCAGAATTATGGAATCACCAATGCATAAAAAAACCAGAATCCTAAGATGGACAACAATTGATATTAGCAATGTTGATCGCCCAATACAATGTTATCGTTACGAATGTTTTGATATGGATGGTACTCCTCAAAATTGTTCTATTCATTATTCGGATCAGGAAGAAGCGAATGATTTCTTTTTGAGTTTGACAACATTATATAAACAAGAATTTTCAATCGATCATACACTTTAAATTATGTACAAAACAAAAGACACAAAAGTAAAAGACCTGAAAACAGTTGAGATCCAGAATCAGGAAGAAATTTTGGTAAGAACCAAAAAAAAGCTTGATCCGCTTCAAGCCTTTGAAGTAATTAAAAATGAATCCAAAGGCTTTAGTAAAGCTGATGTAAAAGCGCAAGAAGCGGATGAGCTTCTATATCGATTATTGAATCGTGATGCTAAAAGTACTTCAGGAGATACTTCAAAGAAGAAATCGACTGTGAAAAAAGAACTATCCGTAGAAGAAATACGAATTCAGGAAAGAGAACGAGCAAGAGCGATAGAGCTATTAGAAGTAGAGATAGAGCTAGAATTGAATGCAAAAAGTGCGTAACCCTTAAAAACAAGTAAAATGGCAACAATACAGGATTTATTAAAACTAGACCTTTCTAAAGTAAGACCAGAAGCCCTTCAAAAATCGGTAAAAGGAATTATTGATGATTACAATGAGATAGGTGCTAAAGATGCTTTTGAAAAAGCAGCAGGAGATAATATTGATAAAATCTACAAAATGGTCACAAAAGTATCTCCAGATGCTATTGTAGAGACTCCTTGTGGAGATCCCATTGAGGAAGAAACTAAAACAAAATCTGTATCAAACAAAAAAGGAGCTACTACTTCTAAGAAGAGTGAAAAGACATCAAAAAAGAAAGAAAAAGAAACTAAAAAAGAGAGCCCTAAAAGGACAACTAACAAAAAGGATTTAGATGCAGTTCTTAATGAAATCAAACAATGTCGTGTCAAGATTAAAAAGTATAACGAGCAAAAAAGAAAAGAAGAAGGACCAAAACCAAAACCCTCGCCATACATAAAAATAAGAGGACATTTTATTGGGCTTGCAAATTTAATTCCAGAGAAGCTAGAGAATAATCTTGAAGTCCAAAAGGAGTCCAAAAAGTTACTTAAAAAAACGCATCGTAGTCTATTAAAAATATATGGGATGAATGCCTTAAGAGGACAAAATGATAATGATGAATTGCAAGAGAAGTTAGATAAGATAGAAGAAAAGTTGGAATCCTAATATATCCATAAAATAAGCAGAATGAAAATAGATAAAACAGTAGTCATAATTACAGGAGTAGGATTAGCGATTGGTTTTGCAGAAGCCTTAGTGTACTATAATCTAGGTACTAATGCAAATAGAAAAGGATTCAAATTTGGTGTTCCTAAAGGGAAGGAATTGGCAAAAAATTTAGGGGTTGTATTGGCAACATCTGCCTTAACAGCTCTTATTTCTTATCAAATTGAGAAATCAATAGAAGCAAAATCCGCAGGAAAGTTAATCCCTGTAAAATAGTTTTTTAACACTTAAACAGAAACAAAATGAAAAATAAGGTAATTGAATTCAAACAGTTTTTGAAAAATAACAACTTAAAGAAAAAAGAACTTCCGAAACCAATTCAGGAAATGATAGGAATCTATGATCAATTGTATGAATTAGTAGATACTATTGAAGAACCAAACCTTCAGGAGTTAACAGAGCAATTAGAGAAATTGGATATCGAAATCTTAGAGGATATTGAAGAAGAATATGAAGATCAGTTGACCAATAATAAGCGAGCCGAACTTCCAAAAAAACCAGAAGTTACAATCAAAAAATCACCACAAAAAACTGTTCCCACAAAGGAGAAAACGGATGAAATGATTTTGGATGAGTTGGTGAAGATGAAAAGAACTAAAGGTATTAAGAGGTCAAAATTGCGAGATATGGGATTAAAAACCAAGGTTGGAGGTGATACAATAATCGGTAAATATATACTCGAAAGGACTTCATTTTTTTATTATCGATATGACATAGTTTCAATGAAGTAAACTTTTAAAAGGGGATCTAGTATGGAAAAATCAAAAGGGAAAGATTATACCGATTTACAACAAGGTATCGATAGTCTTATTGGAAAGTTTGGAATGCCTAAGGCGATAAAAATTATACGTCAATTGTCGGGAACAGAAATGGTTCGGCAACACAAAAAACAACATTTGGAATTGATAACAGTTTTTGTGGTTTCCGAAGCATTTAAAGTTTTTGGTGTGAAACATAAAGAAATGGAAGGGAAGTTGACAAGAGAATTCAAACAGGCTCGTATGGCAGGATATCATATCCTTAGTCAGTATACAAGGCTGACATATAACGAGATGGGGAAGTATTTTGAGCAAGGAAAATTTGGGGCGTACTATCATATCAAAAAGTGTAAAGAAATCTTATCAGTTCCCCAGTTTAACAAATCCTTTGTTGGACGATACGAAGTTTTGGAAGAGAGCCTTATTCAGTTTATGGCTAAGATAAATTAAGATGATATGAAGAAAGAATTGGAGAAAGAAGTAGTAGATGTATTGAAAAACCCAAATGATATTGGTTTTGAGGATATTCAGGATGAAGTTTTGAGTCCATTAAATCAGGCAGTCATTGAAAAGGAAATAGCGGGTGTTACAAAACCTAACGATTGGAATATTTGGAAACCAGATAGACCAGGACAAAGGAATGATTTTAATGAAGCAGAAAAGAATTCAGGAAAAGCAATGGAACAAGAAACTTTTGATACAAGGGATGAAACACCTTTAGATGCACCAGAACAGGAAATTGGCAGTGGATTTGAAGATGATTCAAATATGAGTGAGGAGGACTCTAATACTAACAATGATAACGAGAAGGAAGAATTTGAGTTGCCAACGGATGCTGCTAAACAGGCTGCTGATAGCATTTTTGGAACGGTTAATAATTTGATCGATTTAGGAGGGGGTTATTTTGTAAAGATCAGAAAGCACAAGGAATTCTATGATTTTGATGAAATAATAGAACTCATTGATGTTCAGAATGACAAGAATGTAAAGCGGATAAAATTAGATAAGGAAGATAAGGCTTTATTAAAACCATTATTAATTCAGATTCTAAAAAGAAAGGCAAAAAAACTTACTCCAGAAAGACAATTGATGGCTGTTGTATTATCAATATTATTTAAAAAAGGTCGGGTGGTAATGGAGATCAAGGCAGAAAATGATCTTTTGGTCGAACGTATTCTGGATATCGTAAGAGAAGAAAAAGGGTATTCAGATATCGATTTAGAGGATGATGATTCAGAAGAAGATGTTCTTGATATGGCTTATGAAGAAATCAATGGGAAACCAGAGCCTAAAAAAGAAGAAATACCCTTAAAGGAAAAGGAAGTAGTAGATCCCGTAATAGTTCAAGAAGAATACGATGAAGAACCAAGAATGGAAAACGCAATTGTCGAAGTGGCAGAAGATCGCACAGAATGATGAAGGTATGTCAACACAATCAAAGACTAAGAAAAAATCTACTAAGGGTAGGAAACCTATTGTATATAGTAATGAAGATTTAGAACGTGATCCGTTTGTGATGCTTATCATTGGGGAAATGGGTGTTGGAAAAACTTTTCGTACCAATTTGGAGATCAAGTATTATATGAAGGATAATCCAGAAAAGGGTAAAAAAGGTAGAAAGGTCTTAGCTTTTGATACTAATGGACATGATTATCCGACATTCCGTACAGTAAGCCCAAATTATATAAAGGCACTAACAAAGGTTGCTGCTAGAAGAATCCTACCGTTTAAGAAAGGAGGTAAGGCAATGAGCAACATAGAAAAGAGAGAAGTGGCAGAAAAAATCGTAAATCACTTTAAGAATGGGCTTATAGTGTTGGATGATACGGATAGTTATATGACGGGTGCAAAAGGACAATCCCTTATAGGAGCTTTGACTACCGTTAGACATAAAGGAATTGATATTCTATTTTCACATCAATCTTTAGGTAAGGTAACAACAACACAGTTTCAAGCTTGCACTTGGATACGATTACACCATCAGGTTGATCCTGTTACAAAATACAAAGAGAGAATCCCTAATTACTCGATTGTTAGAATAGCACAACTCATAGTTAATGAACAATATGATTTATGCTCCAGAGCAATGGATGAAGGTAAGTTTAAAACTGAATCAGAATACAAAAAACAACGAAGCTTTTTTGTGTATATCGATATGCGGAGACGAAAAGTTAGTGGATGTACTAGAGCAGCCTATATTCGAGCGTGCAAACGATTTATTGATCAGGAAGAAAAATCTACTATACGAATGATGCTTAATGAGTTAGATTTTTATAGTAAACCAATTTATAAGGATCGTAATGCAGCAATTATTAAGTTGATTTCGGATTACCTACGTTATCACGATGATAAAATTCTAAGTCCAGTTTTAAATTAGAAGCGATGGAATACAACATTATTTCATTAGGAGCAGGAACACAATCCACGGATTTACTTTTACGAAGTCTTCGAGGAGAATTTGATAAGGTACCTGACCTTGCCATATTTTCTGATACTGGAAATGAACCAAAAGGAGTATACAAATATTTAGAGTGGTTGATAAAATACGTTGATCAGGAATACAATTTTACCATCGATGTGACTACTGGAGGTAACTTGTATCAAGATATGTTAGATTATCTTGATTCGAATCGCAAGCGACCTTCAGGAATACCACTTTTTATTAAGAACCCAACTACGGGAAAAAAATCAATGCTTAAAAGACAATGTACAGGAGATTATAAGATTAGACCTGTACGGAAGTTTATAAGGAGTGTAGTACAGAAAAAGAGCAAAGTGAATTTATGGCTAGGTATTAGTTATGATGAGTTACAGCGTATGAAGGAAGCTGATGTAAAATGGCTTAGTCATCGTTTTCCTTTGATTGAAAAAAGATATAAAAGAATTGATTGTATCAACAATTTTAAAGCACATTCTATCCCTGTTCCAGTTCGTTCCAGTTGCGTAGTATGCCCATATCATTCTGACAATTATTGGTTATGGATTTACGAAAATGACCCTGATAATTTCGAAGCAGCAACAATTTTAGATGAGAAACTTAGGAACTATCCAGGTATCAATGATGAATGTTTTATACATCGTTCCTGCAGACCACTTAAAGAGGTCATTATAGATATTCTAAAAGGTAAAGAATTATCATCAAAACAACTTAATATGTTTCCTGAATTGATTGATGAATGTGAAGGGGTTTGTGGAATTTAAGTTATTCCCACAAACCCCTTCACATTCATCAATTCTATGTTACTTTTTATTTTTCTTGACTTTGTTTTTCATTCTGATCAGAAATACTCACGTTAAAAATTCTATATCCAATCCCAAGACCAAACCATATATTTCCATTATTTTCCCAATCAAACTGCCTCTGATTATTAATATAATCTACTCCAATATAGATACCAAATTGTACTCTGTCATATTCCAGCATTAGACCTGTTAAACCTGTTAAGGTTGCCACATCTTGTGTTTTTGTTGATTCTACTAAGGAAGCATTGTTACTATCTAACCCAACACTACCGATACCAGCACCCATCTGAAAATTTAAACTTGTAGAACCTTCCTTTCCTCCTCCTAATCTAACATTTAGAGTAGAATTTAGGTTAAAATCAGTATCAAAACCCAAACTTCCAGATTGACCTTCTACGGTTGTTACTGGTCGTGCTTTAAATGGCAAAGACAATAGACCTACAGAATAAGCTCCACTTCCCTTTTTTTTCTGTTTTACATATTTGGTTGCATATTTATCAAATTCATCTTTATTAACGGTATATAATATATCATTGTATTTATTACCTATCCAGTCAGCTTTTTTACTACCAAATGTCCTTTTCCTCCAAGACCGTGTAAAATTTTGAGCCTTTAAAATTACCTTTTTATTGGTATCATCAATATCTATAACTTTAAACCTAACCCAAGAGCGTAAATATTTAGTTTCAGATATTTTAGGTCTATTTGTTGTTATGATTTGTTTTTCATAGGTAGTTTCATCACCTTCATTTTTTGGTGGTATTTCAACCAAAATTTCTTCTTGATATTCATAGGAAAGAATTTTGTCAATGAATGGCATATCAATGTTTAAAATAACAATATCGCTTTCTTTGATAACATCTTGTGCATAAAAGTTTACAGAAAAAAAAGTACAGACTAAAAATAGAAATTTGTTCATAATGTAATTTTGTTAAATTAATTAAATAAAAAACCCCATATCCAAGTATTTGGATATGGGGTTTTATGACTGTTTTTCGTTTCCTAAATGTAATAAAAATTCAGGGAATATTTAAACACTATGTTAATAGGTCATATTAATATTCTCATTCGATAGAATTCTCAGAAGACTAAATCTTTATATTCAAGCTTATTTGAAATGTTTTTAGTATTTCCTTTGTATTCTTTACCTCGCAATCGATCTACGGTATATGCATCCAATTCTTCTTCTGGATATTCTCGAATTAACTCTTGAATAGCTTTTTTATCCAACTCATCATTTATTGGGTTAAGCCAATTGTCTTCTAATTCTTCAGGTAGAATGACAGGCATACGAGGTTCTTTTAATTTGGGATTATTATGAATTTTACCCATTAAGGAATTAGCCGTCGTGGTTACAATGGCAAATGTGTAAAGAAGCTCACCAGTTTCTATATCTCTCCATTCACTCCACAAACCTGCAAGTGCGATTGGTTTTAGATCTTTTCTATATATGAAGAATGGATAAGTGTTATTATTATAGTGGTGATGCTCATAAAATCCGTCTATATATATAAGGCATCTTTTATCTTTTGCTGAATCCCGAAATGATGGCTTTTCAAAAATAGTCTCGCCACGAGCATTCAGTGTATTATTCCATAACTTCTTTTTTTGTTCCTGGTCTTTCACCCAATGTGGAACTAATCCCCAAGTAGAAACAATGGGTACATTAGGTGACTCATCAGTATAAATAAGAATTTGAGGGTGTTTAAATCCAGAAGAATGATATAATGGAAGATCCGTAAAAGGAGCTAGTTTTTCCGTGAGTTCAACAATTTTTTGTGAATCATTGTTGAGTTTAGCTCTTTGTAGTTGGGTTTCCAAACTTGTTTTAATATCGTAACACATACTCCAATTTGTTTATTACTAATTTAATGAATTGTTTCTAACAATTAATAAAACATAATTCCGTTTCAATTTTTAGAAGATAATATTGTAATAGGGAAAAATAATATTTATTCATTGTATGAAAAGAATTGGAATTGAAGATACATTACTGGAGTATCATAATGTAACAGGTAAAAATTGGAGTTACTCGATAAAATGTATTGATGCAATTCCTGACGATGCATTTAGTGCAAGAGCTGTTTGTATTAATGGTGCATACATTCAGTTTTATGAACAAATTAATATCAACGAATCAAGTAGTATTATTTTTTGGGCACTAGATTTTATGAAAAAAGAATTATCTATTTAATCACATAACTGCTCAACGATTTTAAGAGCTTTCTTAAAATTATAAGATTCTGATTTTGAAATGACGTGTCTATTTTTTGATTTATCGATCAACAAATTAATATAGAATAAGTCATCTCCAGAATCTTTTAACCTTGTATTAATTCGTTGCAATACACTTTGTACACCTTCGTATCCTTCATCGGAAACAGAAAGATTTGAAATATACGTTTGTGTAAACGTTTTACCAAAATTTCCTTCAAGACCTTCTGTTGGGCTTATATAAAAAACCTCATATAATTCTTCTATAATATCATAACTTTCTACGGCATCATAGTCATTGAATTTATTATCTGATAAAACTCTTAATAACCCTTTATCCACAACTTTTATCAATTCCCTGATAGCATCACTCTCTTTCCAATAAAACAATACTTTAATAGCATTTGATATAAAAATGTCTTTTCCGGAATCAAGGTACTCGTGTGCAAGTTGAATGCAAAGAACCTTTTCCTCTTTTCTTTCCACTAATATTTCTATTGCTGACCAACAAATGCTACTATGAATATTTGTACAACAATCCTTTAATACGCTGCTATCAGATGATCTTTCTAAATACAATTTGAGCTTCTTGCTTTCGTTATGATGGGCATCCAGATTGGTTAAATAGTCACGTATTTTTGGATAAGCTTGTTTCAAACTATTTTCCAAAGCATAGTCAACGTGCCTTGATAAGGCAAAAGAGGTTAGTCTTTTATGTTGAACATTATCAATTACTCTGGCATCAAATAAATCCTTATCATTGATTTTATTATATAGACTCTCAAAATTTTCATTGTCAAAATTTGATATTCCCATATTAAAAAATTGGACACAATCTAATAGAAAGGATTGATCCAGAATAAAACTAAAATGATCCAAATAGAAAAATATTACTTTTAATTTATCGAAATCTTCAGTTAGACCAAAACCTTTTGATTTCCCCCAAATAATAATTTTCTCTAGATCAATACTTTTACTTGTCCTTTCACACCATTCTGAAATAATTAACTTTTGCTTTTTTGAAACTGTATACTTTCGTTGATCTTTCTCATACCTCTGTATTACCGTCATAATTTCATCCATCCTGTAAAACTCATCGGATTCTAATTTTTCTCTTACTAGATCAAATTGATTTATTCCGTGCCTATTGGACAAATCTTGAAGTACAGCTAAAGGTTTAATCAATTCTCCTGCGTGACCATTTTCATTATACCATTTCATCGTCATATCATGAATTAGATTAGAGGTCATAGGAATATGATCGTTATCAATAAAAATTGCTTCAATTTCCGCAATGATTCTATCGGGCTGAAATAAAATATCAAAATTTGATTGTATTCTATTTAGAAAAGCAGTTTCTTGGTTTTGTTTATCTTCTTTAGAGTGTAATTTACTTTGGAAAACTATTCCTTTTTCACCCATTATATCTTCAAACCTTTGAGCTAATTCTCTATTACTATCATAGGCGATATTATTTCTGAAACGCTCAACAGTTTCACCTGTTAAACCTAGTTCAATCATTTTTTCACAAACAATATTCAACGAATCATAGTTCAATATAGAAGTTAAAATAAACGATATTCGATCAAATGTAAAATTATTCAAAAGATGCGAAATTGCTCTTTGATTAGTGCCACTCCTATTTATAATAGATTTTAAAATCGAGCGACGTGAATATAACAATGTATCATTCTTTATATAGGAAAGAATGTTATTAATAAAACTATTATCAATCTCAATTAGATTAATACATTTTTCAACAAAACTTTGTAATAATGAACTATGAGCTGTTAATATATTTTTGGATTCATAACTGAAAAGATGCTTCGCGATGGCTAGAAAATTTTCTGGTGCTTCTAATTTTAAAATAAGTCCTTTTACTTTATAATCATTCCTTCTATCTACTCCATCATCATTTGCTCTTGGTTGAATCCCTTCTGCTCTTAAAAATTCATTATAAATGAATTCAAAAAATCGATCTGGATTTGGATGATCCTCAATTAAATATAGTAAAATGCTATTGATTTCATTTCCAGAATCCTTAGTGAAAATTGCAAAAATGGAGTCAATATATTCATCGTCATTTTCACTTAATTTTTGTTTCGTAATACAATCAATAATTTGGGATTTTATAGAAATGTTATATTCTGGATCTCTAAGGCAGTCAATTAAAAAAGTTTTTAGTTTTGGAATCTCATTTCTTGGTATATCGAAAAATGCCAAAAGATTTATCGCAGAAATAATTACCCTATTATGATTTTTTTTGTCTTCTATTTCACCTAATAGGTATGTAAGGTTATTTGGAACACTCCCAAATATTGCAATTTCTGGGACACTAAAACTCCTTTTAGTACTGATCCAGAGCGTTTTTTCTTTACATTCTTTTTGAAAGTAATTTTTAAAAACCTTTTCCCTTATATCTGGAGATATCCTATCACCTTCCGCTTTAAATAGGAGTTCAGGTTCATTATCCAAAAACCATGTAATTAAAGGAACATATTTTTCATCAGTTTCATCTAATATATTAAGCAAAAAACTAATGGTATTAAATAGGGATGGGTTTGTTTTTCCTGTATTTTCAATCTGAATAATGTCGATAATATCATCGAATTCCATATCAGAAATAGTTAATGCTGCAAAATACTCTTGGATATTACGATGCACAAAATACCAATCTTCAGATGCAGGAACTTTATCCAACAAAGGATTCATCATAAACTCATTGCAATCAGAAGAACTATTCTTGGTTATTTTAAAAAGTTGATCTGGGTTAAAAACGTTGGACTTTCGCAATTCATTTATTAAAGAAATCTTTTTGGAATAACTCTTTATTAATGGTGTATTCAGATCAATTCTCTTAAACTTATTAGATGCATCATAAGATAGCCTGTCATCTATATAACTTTTCCATAATATAGCGGTATTTGATGGTAATTTATTATGAGTATTAATATATTCTGAAAGTCTCTTTATTTGAAACGGATTTCTTAGAAAGTTTAAATGGTTTTGATTAAAACTAAAATCATCTATTATAGACCCACTCCATATTTTTAACAATCTTTTACCTTGCAAATAAACTAACTCTTTTAGATAGAAAATTTTAAAACCAGATATACTCTTAGCAAGGCTTTCATATATATTAGTTCTGCAACTAATCACCATACTAAATATAGCATCTTCTCTTTCTAATGCTATTATAAAGTTTTGCAGTTTGGAAATAAAATCTTTTATGTCTTGTATTTCATCGATACCATCAAAAATAAATATGGCGTTATCAATAAGCTTCCATTTTTTATAAATAAATCCTTCTAATACATTTTGAGTAGTAAAGTTTTTAAAGTTACTATATATAGGTATTCGAGGATCAGACTTATCCTCCCATATCTCTAAAGCTAAATGCTTAAGTTCATGAGTTTTTCCTAGTCCTGCATTACCAAGTATCAATACTTTATTATTCCCTTTTTCTTTTGTAATAGAGGATAAATTTCGAAGACTTTCCTCATCATGGTGAAACCAACTCAACGGGGTCGTACTTGAAGGTTGGATACCGTAATCTCTATTAATATGAGTTTCGTGCGGTTTAAGATTACCTATAAATTTCGATTTATCACTATCGGAGATATTCTCTTTTGATAATTTTTTTTTGGATAAAATGCCCATGAGATCATCTTCCGTTGTAAAATGTAGGTTCTCGATGATTACTACATCCACATCCGAATTTTCAATCTCCTTAATTACTACTGTTGGGGTATTTGATTCGAAGAATTTGTATATCTTTTCTTTCATTTATTTCGTCTATATTTTATTCTGGAATTTCTTGATACTTCGGTGATTTTTACATCGCGCCCATCGCTAACTTCTTCAACATCGACGTCTGAATTATCAATTTTTGAAATAGAGCTACTATTTCGGGATATCCTTTTTTCAAAAAGAATAGTTAGTAATGTTCCTACCTGTGCAATCCCAACTACAATGGGTTCCGCATTCGGGTTTTCCGTATAATACCAAATAAAAATGGCTATCAGTCCAATTATATTTATTCCTATAAGAATGTATTTTATTATGTTTTTCATTATATTTTTAGTTTTATAATTTGTTATTCTTAATTAATATACTAGAATATTATACGATGTAAATAGAAAATGATTTTTTTTGTATAAATTATTTTCTATTTTTCTTTTATTGCCTAATTCAGTGCTTCTGCAAAAGGATGATGTATCGTATTTATGATACCTTTTTTACATTTTTAGTGTACTTACATCCATATTTATATCTAAAATTAGAACAGCCATAAAAAGAACGTGATTTTTCTTTGTTTTCTCTGAGTTGCAAAGTTCCAGATTTACATCTAGGACATTTCTTTACTTTCTTATTGTTGTTTTGATCTATTTCATTAATAAATCTTGATGCCCTATTTTCATTTGCTATACAAATTGTTCTTTCCTTTGCTCTGGTTAATGCTACATAAAATAGTCGACGTTCTTCACTATACGGATAGGGTTCTGAATTACTTAACAGCAACTCTATAATTGGATCATCACTCACTTCTGAAGGAAAGCCATAAAGCCCTGCATTGCAATTTAAGATAAATACAACATTGGCTTGCAATCCTTTAGATCTATGCATAGTCATAAATTCCATTTCAAAAGTTCTATTTAACAAAGAAACTCTTATTTTAATGTTATCTTTTTTATCCTTCTTTGGGATCACTGTTATTTTGTCATCGTCTTTATCAAGCCTATTAACATCGCGATTATTTCGTGCTAATATCAAGAATTTTTTTTGTTGTATTTCTTTTAGAAAATTATCAAATTCACCATTGTCTACTTTGGAAATCAAAGCTTTTGTTGAATACTTATTACCCGTTTTGACGTTCAGTTCATTAAAAATATACTTTAAAAACCCTAGTAAAAAAGCTTCGGTATCATCACTTCCTTCAGTTTTGGAATAACTTATTTTCAAATCGGTTACCTCGGTATTCGAAAAACTCTTTAGTTCCTTTTTTATCTGATTAGGGTTTTTGGATATAAAACCTCCGGAGATTTGTATCATAGGGTTTTTAAAACGATACGTGGTTTCAATTTTACTAGTACTTGTAACTCCGAAGAAGTTTTCATAGTTATTAAATAAACTTATATCACTTCCTGCAAATCGATAGATTGATTGCCAATCATCTCCTACGCAAAATAGTTTACAGCTTGGGTTTGTCGTTTTAAAAGCTTGTAGCAATTCGTAAGGGGCTTTAGAACTATCCTGAAATTCATCTACTATGATGTAATCATAGGTTTTAGTATAATGACCATCATTTATAAATCCAATAGCCTTATTAATCATATCATTAAAATCAAGCTCTTTTCTTTTTTTTAGCATTGCTTGATACTCATCATATACAGGAAAAAAAAGTTTTAGAAACTGGTTACTACGATCTTTAGGTAAGCCAAATTGTTTGTTCAATTTTTTTTCAATTTCATCTTTAGATGTATTATTGGATTTATATAAGGCTAGAAATTGTATTATTAAATCTACGGTGTTATTTATTTCTGTGGAAGCTACACCATTAATAATGTCCCATTTTTCTTTTTCTGTCATTGGATTTAGAAGTACTCCAGCTTTTTTTAACTTTTCGGCTAAGTTCTTCAGAAGTACACCTTCACTTTTTTCGTAACTATAGCTTTCAATGAGTACCGTTCCATTTTCATTATGTAAATTTCGTTTCCATTCAATATCGTTATTGTATTTAGCTTTAGCTTGTTCATAGGTTTGTTTTTCATTGGCAAGAAATGGAGCAACATCTCCGTTTCTTTGTATTCCAAAATGTTCTAAGTAAATTTTTTGATCTCCTGCAAAAATGGTGAAATCTGGTTTATATTGTTGATATTCTATGGAAGACGTATTGAACTCATAAGGATGCTCATATTCATAGTGTACATTATGAAAGAGTAAAAAGTTAGCAATATGCCATTCTTCTCTACTTCTTACAATTTCTCTGTTCATCGTTTCGTTTTTGACCAATTCACCCTTTTTACGATACGTTCTAAAATTTTGCTCTTTGATATATAGGATATAATCTTCCTGATTATCAAAATCAAATTCTGATTTATCTATATTTAGGTAATATGTAAAATATCGTGTAGCATTTTTTAGGTATGTGGGATCTTGTAAAAATGTATTGAAAATCTTTCCAATATCTTTTTTTAGCATATCGCTATTATAAATAGATACTTTGTGACCTTCTACGCTACGAATAATATTTAGTCCTAATGCGTGAAATGTCTTTGCATCAATACCAGGTATTCCAACTCGCTTTATCAAGTCATTAGCAGAAGCAGTCGTAAAAGAAATCAGAATGATTCTATTAGGAGCTATTTTATATCGATCTAAGACATAACTTACTTTTCCAACTATTGTTGTAGTTTTTCCTGATCCTGCACCTGCAATGACTAAGTTATTATCCTCGTCTGTTATGATACAACTACGTTGTTGGTCATCTAAGCTGTTACCTTCTATGTCACTAAAAAATTGATTGTATTTCTCTTTCTCTCTTACAAGAAATTGTTTGTTAAAGGAGGAACGAATAGTTTGACCATTGGTATAGAAATTCTGAAACCCTTTTATCACACTAACAACTTGCTGTTCTAATCCTATATTTTCATAGTTAGGACAATTTATTTCAATAAAAGCACGTAGAATTAAATAGTTCTCTTTCCAAGATTCAAGAGTATGGTTAGAAAAATAGCTATAATCTAGATTCAAAAAACCTTCAAACTCGACAACTGCTTTTTTAATTGCATTTATTTTTGGTCGCAAGAGTGCTAAAGATTTTTTCATTTCTTTTCTTTTTTTAAGATGTTTACGTATAAAATAAATTAGAAGAAATAGACTATAGCCAATACTAAAATATACTAGAAATTTCATAAAATTAAATAGTAGTTTTTTCTGGATATTTTTTATCCGTGTTTATGGCTTCTGTAATTTTTGCAATCCATTTTTTTTGTTTATTGCGATCTGGAGGTAATGGATGATAATAGCCCCATTCTGTTCCTTCTTTTCTCCATCCGTGAGAAGGAGTGTTTCCAGATTTTTCTATTGCCTTTAGAGCCAATTTTCTTAATTTATAACTAACTCCCCAAGCGTACAAAACGGGTACACCATAGACAAATAGGTTTTCAAAGTCTTTTGCTCTGCTTTTATCAAAAATAGAGTGATCTATTTTCTTTTTTTCTAATTCGATTACTTTGAGATAGAATTTTTTACTCTTTGATTCTCTCAGATCAGAAAGATTTAATATTCTGGAATACTCATAGCCAAAATGTAACATAATTCTCATTATTTGGTCTTGTGTATTATCAGGTTTAGCTTCGGATATCTTATTATTATTGTCAATTCCATCTAAAGGTTTAGATGATCCAGGATTCATCATAATTACCATTAAATCCGGATTAGTTTTAGTACACGAAAGATGTTTAATATTTAAGAATTCCCTGAATTTAAAACCTTCTTTTTCATAAAAAAACCCTGTGATATGGAAGTTTTCTTGCATAGATGTTGGTTAATTTTTGTTTTCTAAATGTAGTAATTCTTTGTCTTAAATCCGAAAATTGTCTTTAATGAAGACTGCATATAATAATTTCATATTAGGAATAAATCCAAAAATTAGGAATTATTCCTAAATTAAGATTTTTTTAAGTAGTTTTGTATTTCCTTAACAGGGAAGGGAAAACAAAATGAAAAAGTCGATTTTACACTTAGATTTAGACACTTTTTTTGTGTCGGTAGAGCGTTTACTCAATACCGAACTAATGCGAAAACCAGTATTAGTTGGCGGTACTGGAGATCGTGGTGTAGTTGCTGCTTGTAGTTATGAAACCCGACAATTTGGGATTCATTCAGGTATGTCTATGAAAATGGCGAGACAGTTGTGTCCTGAAGCTATTTGTATTCGTGGGAATTCTGGAACCTATATGAAATACTCCAATGCAATAACAGATATTATCAAGGAAGAAGTCCCTCTTTTCGAGAAAACTAGTATTGATGAGTTCTATGCCGATTTAACAGGAATGGATCGCTTTTTCGGTTGTTATAAATTTTCAAAGGAATTAAGGCAACGGGTAATTAAAGAAACAGGTTTGCCCATTTCCTTTGGACTATCTCAAAATAAGGTGGTTTCTAAAGTAGCTACGGGAGAAGCCAAACCTAATAATCAACTCAAAATCGATCTTGGGTTTGAAAAGAGTTTCCTTGCACCTTTGGCTATACGTAAAATTCCAATGGTTGGTAAAGTATCGGCACAAACCTTAAGAAATCTAGGAGTGCATTCCATTAAGTTATTGCAGGAAATGCCCGTTGAAATGGTTATTTCTGTTTTAGGCAAAAATGGAGAAACTATATGGAAACGTGCTAATGGTATTGACAATTCGTTAGTTGTACCTTATAATGAGCGTAAGTCTATTTCAACCGAACGCACATATAACAAAGACACCATCGATATTCAGAAATTGGAATCTACCATCATTGCAATGGTGGAAAATTTGGCGTTTCAACTCCGAATGGGAGATAAACTGACTTCTTGTGTTTCGGTTAAAATTCGATATTCTGATTTTAGCACGTACTCCAAACAAGCAAAAATCCCATACACAAGTGCGGATCATAAAATACTACCTGTGGTTCAGGAGTTATTTAAAAAGTTATATCAACGCAGAGTATTGATACGTTTGATAGGTGTTAAGTTTTCTCATTTGGCAGGAGGTAATTATCAGATTAATTTGTTTGATGATAACGAAAAACAGTTGAACTTATATGCTGCATTAGATCATCTTAGGAAACGATATGGGGCTGCAAGCGTAATGCGAGCATCAACTATGGAAGTGAAAACAGTAAGGGACAATAGAAACCCTTTCAATGGAGAACCACCAATTTTATTAGCTCACCGTAAACAGTAACTTATGTATACTAATTGTCATACATATTATTCGTTACGATACGGAACATTTTCAGAAGTAGAACTTTTGGAAATGGCTCAAAGAAATGATATCACATATTTAGCATTAACAGATATCAATAGCACTACAGCAATATTAAGTTTTTTACAGCTTTCCAGAAACTATAAAATATACCCGATTGTTGGAGTTGATTTCAGGAATGGTGTAGATCAGCAGTATGTCTTACTAGCGAAAAACAATATCGGATTTCAGACCATTAATTCTTTTCTATCAGAACATCTTCACTCCAAATCTGATTTCCCCGAAGAAGCACCAGAATTGGAAAACACTTTTGTAGTGTATCCTTTTGAGAAAATATTGGAGCTTGAAAAAACAAAATTCAAGGCGAATGAGTTTATTGGTATCTCGATTAAGGATTTGAACAAACTACCATTTTCAGTTTACAAGGGTTATGTAAATAAATTAGTTATCCAACAAACCGTTACCTTCAGGAATCAATCCGATTATAATGCACATCGTTTATTAAGAGCTATTGATCTCAATACATTGTTAAGTAAGCTACCAGAGAGTGAGCAAGGCAATAAAACAGATCAAATGCATACAAAGGATGATTTATTAATCAAGTATGCGAATTATCCTTCTATGATTGAAAATACCAAACGTATACTTCAGCAATGCAAGGTTGATTTTTTCTTTAATGATGATCGAACCAACCAGAATCAAGATAGGTATTTTGAAACTAGGGAACGGGATTTTGACTACCTTAAAAAACTGTGTTATGATAAATTACATTCCCGTTATCCTGAAGCGAACCCAACAATTATAGAAAGAATAGAGAAAGAGTTAGAAGCTATTAGGACAATGGATTTTGTGTCATACTTTCTAATCAACTATGATATAATTCAGTATGCAATATCAAAGGATTATCCTTTCATTGGTCGGGGTTCTGGTGCTAACAGTGTTGTAGCCTATATAATTGGGATCACTAATGTAGATCCAATTGATTTAGATTTATATTTTGAGCGTTTTATAAATGTTTACAGATCCTCACCTCCAGATTTTGATATAGATTTTTCTTGGAAGGATAGAAATGATGTAACACGATATATTTTTGAGCGCTTTCCAAATACTGCTCTTATGGGAACTTATGTTACTTTTCAGTATAAAGCGGTTGTACGTGAACTTGCTAAAGTATTTGGGGTTCCTAAAATGGAAGTAGATAATTTCTTAAAAGGATATACTATTGATCCTAAGAATGATGAGTTTTTTAAACTAATTCATAAATATGGGAAGTTAATACATGGGTTCCCGAATTATATCAGTGTACATTCAGGAGGTATTATAATTACCAAAAAACCAATCCACTACTACACTGCAACCATTTTACCACCAAAAGGTTTTCAGACCATTATGTTTGATATGAATATTGCAGAAGAAGTTGGTATTTACAAATTTGATATTCTAGCGCAACGTGGGTTATCAAAAATTAAAGATGCCATTACGGTGATTAGAGAAAACCAACCTGAAGCTACCCTAGAAAACATTGACGATGTATATAAGTTTAAGTCTGATCCTGAGATTAATAGATTGCTAAAAGTGGGTGATTGTATGGGTGTGTTTTATGTAGAATCTCCTGCTATGAGAACGCTAATGACTAAACTACAAACTCAGGATTATTTAGGACTAGTTGCAGCTAGTTCTATTATTAGACCAGGAGTGACAAATGGAGGTATGAAAAACCAATATATTCTTAGGCATCGATATCCAGAAAAGAAAAAAGAAGCTCATCCAGTTATGTTGAGAATTTTAGAAGACACCTATGGTGTTATGGTGTATCAGGAAGATGTATTAAAAGTAGCTCATAAATTTGCAGGATTATCATTAGCGGAATCCGATATTTTAAGGAGAGGAATGTCAGGTAAAAGTCGTTCCAAAGGAGAATTTCATAGGATAGCTCAAAAGTTTAAGAGTAATTGTAATGAGAAAGGATACACTCCAGAAGACACAGAGAGTGTATGGAATCAAATACAGGCATTTGCAGGGTATGCTTTTGCAAAGGGGCATTCAGCTTCTTACGCAGTAGAAAGTTACCAAAGTCTATATCTTAAAAAGTATTTTCCATTGGAGTTTATGACTGCTGTTTTGAATAATGGTGGTGGATTTTATAGTATACCCACTTACATAAATGAGATCCAAAAGTGTGGAGGGATCGTAGTACCCCCTTGCATTAATAAGAGTGATCATCCCAATCGTATTATTGGAAAAACAGTTTTTTTAGGATTTGGAATGGTTAGGGATTTAGAAGTAAGAACTATTCAGAAGATTTTGAATGAACGTCAATTGTATGGTGGTTTTACTTCTTTTAATGAATTTATTGATCGAATTCATATTAGCTTAGAACAATTGATTTTATTAATTCGTATTGATGCCTTTAGATTTACGACAATAGATAAGCATCACTTGATGTGGCAGGCACATTTGCAATGTAAATCATCCAAAACAGACCTAATACACCCTGTTCTTTTTAAACCAAAAAAAGTAGACTATACCCTTCCTGAAATCTCCAGTAATTTTATCATTGATTCTTATGACCAGATCGAATTGTTAGGCTTTCCTTTAGTGTCTCAATTTGAGTTATTACTGGATGAAACAGAAAGTAACCTGAGAGCAATTGACCTGAAAAGAATGGCAAATCAAAAAGTTGTTATTTACGGAAATCTAATTACCTCGAAACGTACTAAGACTAATAAAAATGAAGTGATGGTATTCGGAACTTTTTTAGATTCAGAAGGTGATATTTTTGATACCGTTCACTTTCCAAAGATAGCCTTAAAATACCCAATGAAAAGTAAAGGAGTGTATAAAATTCGTGGGAGGGTTACAGAGGAATTGGGATATTTTTGTCTCATAGCTGAGAATGTTCAGCGACAAGCCATAGTATCTGATCCAAGGTTTCATTCACCTGAAAATTCTAATAAGAAGGCTCATTATTAATCCTTGACTGATTGTGATATTTTAAATTAATTAAGAAAATATAGAAAATTGACTCCTAAAAATTAAATGGTAACTATTCTTTTGAAATCGTCCCCTGCATTATCCCATTGCTCAATTCTTTGTCTAACCTTCACTAAAATTGGTTTTAGTTGTGTTTCAAGATAATACATTGACAGTACTTTTTGGCTTGTGTCCTTTGCTTCAAAATGATTTATTAGTTCTAACATGAATGGAAATTCTTCTTCAAAATCTCTAAGATTTAGACCCTTAAGATATTTCTTATTCATTAAAGAAGATAATACCAGATAATCTTCAGCCTGCCAATTAGTAATCCCTAAAGTAACTTGCTCAAAATCAAATAAATGAAAAATGGGTGTGTTCCTTGAAAATATGATACTTCCATTATTATAAATAGCTTGATAAAAGTCATTAGGAGATTTAATAAATAACTTTTCTAAAACAGAAGCTTCATCTTTATGCGTAGCTTCTACTTTTTCTTTTAATAACTTTAGTATGAAGTTTTTATACTGAATTACATTAGGATCTTTTTGCCCTTCTGTCATCCTTTCAATATCAAATTTCTCAGATAGATCAAACGAACTGCGATCCCTAAATATTCTTACTCCTTGTTCTAAAGATTTCCTTATGTCATCATTTGATTTAGGGTTTTCAAAATAGTCTTTGTATCCGAATAAATATACACTAACATTTATATAGTCTATGTATTTATTGTAATCTCCTTTCTCAATATAGTTTTGCAATTGTTGTAATTTTTCTGGAAACTCTTTGTCGGAAAATTGACTTTGTTTTACACTCATAAATTCATTTAACAAATCGTAAGCTGGGCTTAGCGTATCGTTAACAATTCTAAATTTGTTATCTAGATCGATAAAAAATTCTTGTTCATTAATATCACTTCCAGAGCAAATGAATTTATAAACCTCTTCAAAAAAGAAAAACCTTTGTGAGATACGAGAAAAGTATTTTTCTATAAATTTTGTTCTATCATCTTTCTCAGGTGTATCTTCTTGATTAACAATAGAATCAATATTTCCAGTAAACAATTCAATATTTTCAATAGAAAGCCATTGAGATCCCATTATATCAAGACCTTTCCTATCTTCTTTCGTGAGTTGCATTCCGTGAGAAGATCTATTTTCAATTATAATACCTAAGATAAAACACCATAAATTTTTAAGTTGGGTATCAAAAACTTTTTCTGTTATATTACGCTTATTGGAAAATATAGTATAGATATCCTTAAAATGCTCTAAGGCTGAATTTAGAAATCTTAAATTGCTAAAGTCTTCTTTTAGCCGTTTGGAATACATATCGGAAATTGATTGAAAATTAGGATCAAAGGAGCTGTCTAAAGTTCGTAAGATAAATTTTTTGTTAGATGATAAGTAACTAAAGAAAGGTTGGTCATCTTTAAATTCTTCAATCACATCATCAAAAAGAGAAAGGAGATCTGGTGTATATTGAATTGTCTTAGAAATTGTTTTTTCTCTATATTTTAAGACATCCATTTCTTTGCTATTTGCAACCAGTATTACCTTACCACCTTTGTTTTCGGATAATTCATTGACATAGCCTAAAAAGTCATTAGTGTTTATTCCTTCACCCAAACGTTCCATGTCATCCAAAAACAAGGCGATATTGTGAGTATGAATTAAATCAAAAACATTGCCCATCACCATTTCCAATAATTCTTCAGTATCTACATATTTGTTTATAATCTTGATAGACTTAAGAATTTTTTTACCATTAGATAATGCACTTGATAACCAAGAGTCTGTTCTTAAAATCTTATCTCCCTTCTTTGCTAAAATTCCTTGAAATATTTTTTTTGTAATATTCTTTATATCGTTCTCTCCATATAGCGAAATGATCACAGGAGTATAACCTGTTTCTTCAATCAAATTTGGAAACAATTTCTGTTTTAAATAATAAGTTTTTCCAGAACCCCAAGCACCTGAAATTAATAAAGCTCCTTGGGTATCCATTCTAAGATGGTTTTTGATGGCTTGTTTTATTTCTTTCATATTTCTAAGATACATAAATGATCAATACAAGTGATGTCAAAAAAGTTTTACTACGCTGTATAAATGCCCATTTACTATCATTCCTGAATCCTTCCTTTTTCTAATGCCCCGTAGCAAAAAAGTTGCGTGTTTTTCCCAAAATACCTGCTGAATTTAGCGGTCAAAGGTTTAGAAACCAAGCCAAATATTCACAAATAATACACTAGAGAAATGGCAAACGAAAAAGATTTGGATTACAAAGCTATAGGAGCAGTAATCCTTGTATCAGCAATAGCTTTTACGGCAATAGGAGCTTTTCAAGTAGCTCCTTGGATGGAAAAAAGAAAAGCTAAAAAACTAGCAGCAGCTAAAAAATCACAAATCGCTAACAAAAAATCATAACCCTTTAGAGAGGTGTGGCATAGCCACTTTGTTATGGTGAGTATTTAGAGAATTGAGATTAAGAAATGTCAAACGCTGTCTATGACAGCACAAACAAATTATTATGAACGATTACGATGAACTAATGAGATATCAAGACGATGCAGAAGATCGTTTTGATGATTATGATGGAGATATGGATATGCATGATGGGTATGATGACTACGACGACGAAGACGAGGATGATTTCGATTCAGGTTTTGAAGGAAATGAGGATGGGTATGACGATTACGATGAGGAATACGAAGATGAGTATGTAGATGATTTTGAGGAAGATGGTTACGATGATTACACCCGTACTTCCATTGGTAAAATAGATCCCAATGATAGAACCCTTACCGTAGTGGTAAAAAACACTTCTGGTGATCAAGCTGAAGCGGTTGTGTTTGGAGGAAATGAGGAAGCAGCGCAGCCTGCTGGTGTAACAGTTACGGTTGAGGAATCGAGTCATAAGGAAGTTCGTGAGGAATCTAAGGCGAATCCTTTTAAGATTTCAGGGATGAAGTATTCTGTATCAAATCCGTTACAATTTGACAACGTATTAAAGTTGACAAAAAGAACGGCAGCAGGATCGAATACTATCCGTGTGTACCAGCCACGTAATGCTACTAGCCCTCAGAATTTTACACAACAATTGATTGATGATGACAACTTCGAATTGAATGTTACAGGACAGGATTCTTTGCGTGTAACTGTTAATCCAGATACTACGGCAGTATTCACTTTTACCATCAAGGCGAGAGCGAATATGGGTAACCTGTTAAAAGGTAATAATGTGGCGGAATTATCAAGAGTTCCAAGAACTACTGGTCTACCACAGATCGATTTGATCCGTAGAAGAAAAAGGCAGACTGCCTTTGGAATCCGTCCACGAAGACGTAGACGAGTTCGTAGAAGACCAGTACGCAGATATAGACCAAGACGTCGATATCCAATATCAAGTCTACGTAGACGTAGATTGAGATAGTTGCTATAAGCAAGCTTACAAAAGTGATACAGCCAAAGCGATAGGAATATTCCAAGGCTTTGGCTGATCTTTTTTTAATCACAAAATACATGCTTATGAAAACATCAAAAAAACATAGAACGAAAGGCTTGGCACAAAATAGTATTGACTATATCGTGCTTAGTAACCCTGATCCGATCCGTAAAATCATTTTTGATTGTGGATACGAAGTTCCAGAGGATTTGCACACACTTGTGAAGGCAACCAAAGAACTGATACAGAAAAATGGTAAATCGGTAATTTCAGAAGTACTACAGCACCATCCAGATAAGAAGGCAATACTAGCCCTAAATACAAAAAAGAAGAAAAAGCCCTGCAATTCTTGTAGTAATGACAACTATAATAGCGAAGACAATTTTTGTGGAGAGTGTGGACATTCGAACTACAATGGATCTGGTGACGAAGATAGTTTCTTGGATCAATTTTCAGATGCAAGCGACAAGGAAGTTAAAAGCTATTATGACCGAATTGTAAAAAAATCTAATGCCAATCCAGAAGATCAGAAGTTGGCATCGGAAGTTCAAATGGTTTGGAATGAAATGCGTCAAAGAAAGCTTACTGAAAAAGATAAAGATACAACACCCGCTGTTTCAGAACCCCAAAAAACATCTGTATTTGGAAAAGATGAACTAGTGCTTTTAAGCGTGGTATTTATCGCAGGGTATCTGGTAGGCGCTACTCGCATTGGTAATTCATAATTAATTTAAAGAGTAAGAGATGAAACAGAGTTTTCAAAAAAAATATAATGATTCTATTAATCTAATCAGTCATTTGATCCTGACCAAACCTAAACCTGTCATTGGTTTATTGGCAAAATATGGAATCACTTTCAAAGGTACACCTAACAGAAATCAAATTATAGATGAAGTGGTGGAATTGCTAAAATCAAATAATCAAAAGTTTGAAGATGATTTAGGCAAACTACTAACGATCCATATTCAATATCAAGGTAAAGAAATGCTTGCCTTGGAGCGAAGCAATTTTAGTTCCTATGATGATGGAGAGGAAGACGAAGATGAATTTTGGGGAGCGCTTGCAAAAGGAGCAATTGGTATTGTTGGTGGACTTTTCAAAAAGAAAAGACGTAGACGAAGTAGAGGTGGTGGTGGAAATGCTGCTGCACTTGCAGCATCACAAGCTGCTGCAAGACGTAGAGCTTCTGCACAAGCTGCGCAGGCTAAACGAGATATGGAACGTAGAATGCGGGAAATGCGACAAGCAGCCGAGCGCAGACGAAGAGAAGCAGAAGCACGTAGGCAAAGAGAAGAAGCCGACCGAAGAAGACGAGAGGAAGAAGCCAAAAGACAAAGGGAAAGAGAAGCAGCAGCCAAGAAAAAGCAAACCAATACGATGTTAATGGCAGGTGGTGGAATTGCACTCTTGGCGATCATTGGTGTCGTAATGGCTAAATCTAACTCAAAGCCTTTATATCCACCTATGCCAGCTCCAGTTCAACCGATATCTGGTAGATAATCTTAACATTCAAAAGAAAAAGATATGATTGAATACCCTATAGATATAGATGAATTTGACACTACCGAATATGATCCGTTTTTGCATCATGTGGTTCGTCATAAACTTCGAAAAAGAAAGAACCGAAGACGATTACGCAAATTGTTTCGTAAACATCCCAAAACAAGGATATTACGTTCCATTGGGATTGGTAGAAGAAGGCGTAGAACCCGTCCAGTAAGAACACTTGATAAGCGATATCGAAGACCTATTGGTCGCCCCTTCAGAAACAGAATGGTTTCAAGATCTGGAACCATTAAAAAGCCATTTCGGATGCCACCAATCAAATTTGGTAATCCGGTTCACAGAGACTTGGAAAGGAATAGAGGGATTTCAAAGATAGGGATTAGAAAGCCAATTTTTAAGGGAACTCCTATTATGCCAGGCGATCCAAGAAAGCGTACAAGACCATCTGTATCTATTCCTAATAAAAGGAAAAAACCGAAAGTATCAAGGGATATAGTCATTCCGTACAAAAGAAGATATGGAAGTCGTAAACGTAGATCTACACCTATTATGCGTAGAAGAACTCCAAAGGGAACTATCCCACTAATGGGGGAAGAACTACCGATAGTAGCAGAAAATATGAGCGCATCAAATATGGAAGTAATGGATAGAAATGAAAAAGAGAAAAAACCAGAGAAACGTAGTGACAAAAGAAAGATGCAAAACATCATTGGAGTTGCTGTTTTAGGGCTTGTGGTAACAGGATTTGTAATGTATAAAATGAAAACTAAAATAGAAGCAAATGGACGTACTAGCTGAAACTATAGAACAAGTTTTTAGTGATGCAGGGGAAATCCCATTAGGGTTTCTATTTGCATCCGTAAAAAACATTGGGAACTCTCCAGTAATGGTGAATGGAATACCACTTGCTGCTGGTGACGCAAAATCGTATCCCTTTGTTGGAAAACCACATAATGCCAAGTCGTTTGACCCGATGGATTCAACCCTACACATTATGTACATCATATAAATACTAAACTTTAAGAAACTTAACTATGATAGCAGGAGAAACAGAAATGTTGTTAGCAGATCATGTAGGTGATGATACCTATGATGAGTTCCTATTTTTTGGGAACAAAGAGAAAAGAGCGAAAAGACGTGCTGCTAGAAAAGCAAGACGAGCCAAAAGGCGATCTAATCCTAAACGAATTGCCAGAAGGCAAAAGAGAAGAAACTTCTTTTCACAATTAGGACAAGCTTATAGGGATTTAGGCGGTGGAGCAGCTATAGGAGGTGCGGTTGATACAATTATCAGTAAGCCTGCACCTATACAAATTCCAGAATTATACGGAGCGCCTAACAATGAGACTCCTTCGGATTTCAGAGTAGGATTTGGAAATGAAAGTACTAAGGAAACTCCTAAAAAGGATAAGACCACAACGACAATACTATATGTTGCATTAGGAGTTGTTGTTGTCGGCGGAATTGGAGTATTAGCCTATCAAGCTCAAAAGAATAAATACGTAAGAATTAATCAAGGTTAAAACGATGATCATTCCAATTCCTTCTCTTAGAAAGCGGTTTACTATTGCCATTACGGTAAATGTAAAAAGGGCGATGAACGTAGGATTTAAAGTATACGATCCTTTAACTCCAAACACGCACTATTTCCGTAGGAAAGCTTACTTGGAAAGAGGACGAAAAAGGAGTATCAAAATTCCTTTACCTGTTTCACCTGAAGAACTGGAGATGGAGGTCTATGATAAAAAGACAGGCGATGATGAGGGTATCGATATTCTTGATTTTAAAGTGATCATGATGGACGAACCTAAGATTTGGACTACTCCAGAACAACAACGGTTTATGGAGTTTGCCATCCAGTTTGCTCAAAAGGCAGGGTATGTCCCTTCGGGATTTTATGATAGTCCAAATAATGAGTTTCTATTCCAATATTTACCTAGCATCGTTGATGCTTTTGGTAAGGAATTGATTACTCCTGCAAGAATACATCGCAAGATGCCAAGAGTTCAGATATCGCAACGATTGTTTAAAACATATACAATTCCTGTGCGAGTAGCTATACTAGCACATGAAGGTTGCCATTGGTTTTTAAATACCCGTAGCGAAACGACAGCAGATTTATGTGGAATCAGACATTATTTAGACTATGGCTTTCCAAAAATAGAAGCGGTGTATGCAGCGACAAAAATTTTTAGTCAACATCCCGAATTAGTGGGTGAAATACAAGTAAGAAGGACAAAAGAGATTGTCCAATTTATAGATAAGTACACATTAGCACAATGAAAAAAAACACCGAAATAGCATTGATAACTACAGGGATTACCCTTGCAGCACTTTGGTGGGTGTTATTGGATGATGATGAGGATCAAGCTGGAGTCTCAAAAACGGATACTACTAAGAAGAAAGATGATGTGTCCTCTGAAGAAAAAGAAGATGCTATGATTGCAGAATTGATACATTCAGATCAGTACGATTCTTTTGTAAAAGTGAATCGCCTTTATACAAGAAGGTTACCAAAAAGAACCTTTAAAGGCTTACATAGAAGTGCTACAAAATTGGGTAATGAAGCCTTTTATAAAAGGCTTCAAGATAGGTATGAGACAACACAATTGACTATTACCAATACTTCTGATGTAGAAAGAGAAGTTCGTTTGTGGGCAGGCAACAAAAAGCCACCACTCAGTCCAACATTACCAGGAGACGTAGCAGATCATATTTTTCGGACGGTTACCGTCAATTCAAATTTAGGAACAGGAATATACCCACAAGGAATTATTGTAAATCCTTTTAATGGATTTACTTATATCGCAAATCAATTATCTCATAATATTAGTGTACTGAATACTGAAGGAGTTATCGTTTCCCTTATTCCTATAACTGCTAATGCTAGCAGCCCCTTTGGGGTTTCGCCCGTAGACCTGACCGTGAATAGCCAACCTAGTTCCCCAAACTTTGGTACGGTCTACGTGGCGAATATTATAGGTGATACCGTAACGGTGATTAATACACAATTGGAAATAGTAAATACCATACAAGTGGGGAAAAGACCCATTAGTATAACTTTCAATCCTTTTAATTCAAATGTATACATAGCTAACATTGCTGATGATACCATTAGTGTAATTGACACTACTACAGAAACAGTAATAGAAACTATTGGTGTAGGGAAAGCACCAAGAAATATTGCCATTGTGCCAAAGACTGGATCGGTCTATGTAGTCAATTCAAATGACAACAGTATATCAGTCATCGATACTAACAATCAAGTAACAAATACTATTGATACTGCGGGTAGTGAACTTACTACAATAGCATATCATCCAGTAAACAATAGCTTGTATATAGTTTCATCTGGAGATAATACAGTAATCCCGATTGATCTGGATACAAATACTACAAGGGCATCAATACCAGTTGGAGCTGATCCGTATCGTATTCTCTATAATCCTAGTAATGAATTGCTATATGTAGGTAACAGAGGGGATAATTCATATTCCATAGTAGATACCACCGATGTAGTAATTGATACGCTTTTTTTAGGTGCTGTAGGTACAGGTGTGGCTATAGATCCTAATAGTGATATGATTTACAGTAGTGATAGCACGAATGGGGCTATCAATATCATTAGTTATAGTCGAGAAAGTAATAAAGTACTCATCAATGATGGGTATAAAGCAAGGCGTGAAGACTTCACATTTAACCCTGCCATTGTCAAGCATGTAAAATTTGTTTTATCGGGTACTGAACGCTTTAAGGTATTGAAGCTTGAAGAAGAAACTGTAACAGGAAAAACAAATATAAAACCTATCTCCTTTTCGAGCTATAACAGCCCTCAAAACTTCGGAAATGTAGCAGAAGTTTTTGAGATGAACGGAGCTATCATTGACGGCAAAAATGGATGGGTATTTAAAATTGCAGGAAAGCAAACCATCACGATACTAACGTATTACAAACAATATGAAACAGAAAACATTTTAGAAGATGCAATACTTAATTAGAAAAAAAGAAAGCTATGAACAATGTATTAGATATAGCATTAGGAGAGTACGGAGTCACAGAGGTTGTTGGTAAGAAACATAACCCTCGTATACTGACGTATTTTAAAGCGATCGGTCACAGATGGGTAACAACAGATGAAACAGCTTGGTGTTCCGCATTTGCGAATTTTGTGGCTTTAAAAGCTGGCTATGCCCTTAGTGGTAAGCTCAACGCTCGATCTTGGTTAAAAGTCGGTACAAAAGTAAAGATTCCACAACAAGGAGATGTAGTTATTTTTTGGAGGGAAAAAAGAAATAGTTGGAAAGGTCATGTAGGATTTTTTATCGGCTATAGCGAAGATAAAAAGTACATCTACGTATTAGGTGGAAATCAAAACAATCAAGTAAACATAAAGCCTTATCCCACGTATCGATTATTAGGATTTCGATCCATCAAAAAAACATTCAGACCCTTATTCGATGCTGCATAGTAGCACAAAATAGAAATGAACATTTAAAATGACAAGAGATGAAAAAAGTAGATTATTTAATTATTCAAAGTACAGAATCAGGGGAAGGAATTCCTGTTACTAAAGAAGATATAATAGACCTACATACCACTGATAAAAAACTAGGTGGCTATGGATTTAATCGCCCTGGTATTGATTACCTAATTCAACCCGATGGATCAATGAAAACTCTAGTCTCAGAAGATAATCCAACTACTGTTGACTTATGGGGGATTTCTGAAGGGAAGAAAGGGGTATTAGGAATCTGTAAGCACATTGCCTATGTAGGTGGACGAACGGAAAAGGAGGTAAAGCCAAAGGATAGCCGTACTACGGCACAGATAAAAAGTTTGGAAGCTATTGTCAAGTTTTACGTTCTCAAATTTCCAAAAATTCAGGTATTAGGACTTGACGAAGCTCCCGCTATGAAAGGCAAAGAAAATCCTGCTTTTAGTGTATCCATTTGGTTAGAGGAAATAGGTGTGCCAGAAATCAACATCTTTAAAAAAATCAAAAAGGAATAGCAATGAAGAACACCATTTTAGCACTTGGCGTGGGTTTTCTTATTGGTAGACATATTTACAAAAAGTATGACAAGAAAGAAGCTGATAGAAAAGAAGCACAAGTCAAGAAAAGGCTTATAGAAACATTAGAAGATTTAGGGTTAACCAAACGAGAAGTCAAGTCACAATCAAATCACATTTTAAGAAGATAAATAAAATAGTATGCCCATTGAAATTAACATACAGAACAAGTCATATATAGTGCCAGAATCTAACGATCCTTGTGAACTATGGGTAGGTTATTTCAATTCGTTAAAAGCTACCGTTGGAACGACAAATGCCCGTACTATTTGGTTGGTGACTTGGAAGACAAACGGATCATCCAGTTGTACCACAAATGGAGATTTCAACAAGTGGCTAAAGAAGAATAAAATTGACGTATCAAGTGCAGCAACAAGAGCCATAGCAGATGCATCTGAAATAGGCAGCAATTTTATGGGGTTAGGAAAGAATTTGTCAAAAGTTGTTTCAATAGCCGTGCCTGTAACCTTGACATTATTATTAGCGGTTATAGGGCTGATTTTGTGGAATACTGCAAAGAAAGCGGATGCAACTGACCTTGCGATGCTTACACCGATGGGTAGATCTATTGGAGGAGGGATTAAATTTTTGAACAAATGAAAAAAGTAGTTGGATTACAGATCACCGCAGGCACAGTAGGACTGATATTGATTGGTACTACTTATATGACTTTGCGTAATAAAAAGCGAAATAAACTTGCTAGTAGTCTATTGGGTGAATTAAGTAAAAGTTTGAATCCAGACAGTAAAGGACTAGAGAGTTCAGCAGCTTTAGATGTTAAATACGTAGACAGGGTTTTTAATTCTCGTTCAGGAAAAATAATAGTATTAAAGAAGTCTACGGCAACACGATATGCCAATGAAATTCATAAAGGCTTTAGACCTTGGTATCGAGGTGGTGACTTAGAGGAAAATATATATGCCGTATTCAGGAACCTAAAGGATAAAGTGCAAGTATCTCAGGTCGCTAAAGCATATCAAAGAGAACACAAATTAAACCTTAGAGATCAATTAAAGGATCACTTTGATAGAAGTGAAATCAAAACAGTATTAGGTATTATCTCAAGATTACCAAAATACAGAACAGTATAAAAGCAAAACAATGGAAATGACGAAAACAATGTGGTGGGTAATTGGAGGTGCAGGAGTAGCTGGATTGGGTGTTGGTATTTACTTTTTTGTAAAGAAACGCAAAACCAATAAAGAGACTTCATTTATGGGAATGGGAAATAAAGGAAAACCCATCAAGGTAACAAGTGGCGGTAAAGCAACACCTGTTACAGAACCGAATTGGAATGCAGCTTTTAATATGAATTATATCAAAGATGTAAAAAAATGGTTAGGAAGAAAACGTATCAAGGAATTGTCTGAATCTGCTGCTAAAAAGTATGCTATTGAATTGAACAATGCCAAAGGTGTATTCAATGATGATGAAAAAGCAGTAGAGCGTGTATTTAGAAGCTTACAAGATAAAACACAGGTCGCTAGTCTATCAAGAGCATTCTATTTTAATCACGGCAAAAAAGATATGTGGCAGCATCTTAGAAGTTTCTTAAGTGATAGCGAGATGAAAAAGCTTGTCAAAGATCCTGTACGAAGACTACCAAATTACAGATTAGCCTAAGAAATGACACATCACAATTTTTTCAATAAAGGACAGTATTATGAAAATTAAGAATAAAAAGCCAACAGGAAAGAAGACTGGAAATAGTGATAAGACCCTATGGATCATTATTGGGGTTACATCCCTAGCTTTAGGAGGGATTGGGTATTGGTACTATAAGAAGCGCAAAAGCAAATTAGAGATGTTACCAAGAGAAGCGGAAGATCTTGATCGAGAAATAGCAAGTACCATTGCAAACAATACAACAAGAAGATCCACTACAACAAGAAGATCAACTACAACAGGAAGATCCACTACAACAAGAAGACCAACAAGGTTTAGATGCAGCAGTAACAAATATCCTCTGCAATATGGTACTTGTCATAGGGACGTAAAAATATTGCAATCCTATTTAAGTAAAATTTATAAGGCAGATTTGGGACGTTCTGGAAGAAGCAGAGATGGCGTTGACGGAATGTTTGGAAATAAAACAAATAAAGCAGCCAAGAAGCATTTACAAAGAACATCATTTAGCAAGCAGGATATCGATGGAATGAGAACGGCAATTAAAACAATAAAACGATGATACGTACAAATGATTTGATTATAGCAGGGGTTGGCATTGGTGTAAGCATTTTAGCGGTATACCTTATAAAAGGTCAAAAAAAGAAACCTGAAAAGGAAGCGCCTGTATTACAGAAAAGACAAAATATAGAGGAAATCATAGAACCTGAACCCATTACAAAAGTAACGTCAGAAGCAAATTACATAAAACCAAAACAGGAAGCAAAGAAACCTTGGTTATTGACTAAAGGAAGTAAGGGCAAGGAGGTTGAACGGCTACAGATTTGGCTATTAAGACACCACGGTTGGAAAGGAACTATTACCAAAGTGTTTGATCAGCAAACTGAAGAATTGGTAAAGAAGATTTTCAAGACGGATGGCATTGATAGAGTTACTTATGATAAACATCAGATGGGAACTCCGATTCACGAACTTATTAAAGCTTAAGATACATGGTACGCAAAAAAAGAAATCTAGGAGGTCTGTTAGATGCATTAGTAGATAAGGATGGATTGAAAACAGAAGTGACAATTACACTTACCAATCAGACCTTGTTAAAAATCATAATAGGAATGCTGTTAGCTGGTGTAGCCATTGTTGTTGTGGCTAATACGGTTAAAAACCTATTTCCAAACACACAATTAGCAGCTATAGAACAAGAAGTAATAAAAATTAAACAAACCCTTTAAATCTAAAAAGTTATGGAAATCGTATTGGAACAGTTTACAAGTTTTTTGAATTCCCTTGATTGGGCATATATCTTCTCTTTTATGCTTATTACATATGTAATAAACTATTATAAAATACCTGAATTTATAGGTAAAGGATTAGGGATTAAACTAAGGAACAGATACCAGGTATTAATCATAGCATTTATATATGCCGTGATTGTCTTCTTTATTCGAGGATATGATCTGTCAAAAGTACTATGTCTTTTTATCTCTTTTCTTTTTGCAACTGCATTTTATAAGTTTCTCCTTCAGGTTGTTGTTGAAAGATTTATGCCAAAGAAGAAAGTAGATACTCCAAAAGATGATCTTTTATGAAACAGTATAAATGGATACTACCCCTTATAGCAATTGCAGGGGTAGTCATTGCACTCTTTTTTATCATTCCTGCAGAGGATGATGTAATCGATCAGATACAGAAGATTGAGATTGAAGAATTGAAGCGAGAAAATAAGACTCTTATTCAAACTAATGAATTATTAGATAGTAAGGTTGAGATTTTGGAATCGATGGCAGATAGCCTAACGGTATTGATTAATGTAGACAGCCGTGTATTAGAAAAATTAAAGGAAAGGAAAGATGAAAAAGTTAGTGCTATTGATGATTTTACTGATGATGAGCTTTATCAGTATTTCGCAAGATTTGACACCAAAAGTAAGGGAAATTGATAAGCTTCCACACTATTGCTTTACGATTGCTCAATCACGTGAGATAGCCAAGTTGTTGGAACTTGGGAAATACAATGATTCGTTGGTGACTAATTTATCCTTGAATATTAAAAGGTTTGAACTAGTTACCCAAAAGAAAGATAGTATTATCTCTTTTCAGTCAGACCAATTAGAGAATTACGCAATGGTGGTAAATAATAATGATAGAACCATTATGCTATTGGAGGAAACTATCAAACGAAAAGAGAAAAAGATCAAAAGAAGTAAGCTACATAAAATACTATTAGGGATAAGTCTGGTAGCACTTGGAACATTAATAATTAGTAAATAAGTAAGAAATGGGAGGATATCAATCAGATTTTAGATTAGAAGATGTAAGAGGAGATGGTAACGTTCCTTTGGAGAACAGTATAGGGGGTTATGGAGTTACTACTGGAGCAGACGATAATGTATATGAATTATCATTAGATCCTAAATTAACAAGACCGTACGAAGCGGGTTTACCTGTAGAAGTCGTATTTCATAGTGCAAATACCGAAGCTGCTACTTTAAATATTGATGAGCAGGGAGCTATTCCATTAAAGAAATTTAACGGTGTGTCATTGACACCTTTAGTAGCCAATGATTTAAAAACAAACCTAGTTTATAAATTGGTTTTCGATGGGAATTGTTTTCAGGTTCTTACAGGAATTCCGTTAAGTACTGGCATTAGTCAAAACCGAGAAGAAATATTTTCAGTACTGGATGAAAACATAAATTCAGATAGTGTTTTTTACACCAGTAATAGAAATAGATATTCTGTAGTTAATGGGAATCTAGTAACACCATTAAATATAAGACTTCGAAGGGTTGGAGGTGCAGGACAAACAGGTGGTACAGGAAGTGGTGGTACGGTTTTAAAAATGCCGGCACTTGCAGAATTTGGTAGTGTGATTGCTTGGACTACTCATTCTTCAGAAGGAAACCTTTTCTTTTGTCAGTTGAGTAGTTTTGGAGTATTAGCTATAGAAGGTGAATTTACTTCAGCACTTGATGAAGTATTAATAATTTTTCCACCATATATCGCAAAATTACCCCTAGAAATTCCTGCAAATCCTGTCTTTAACGTACCACCAGTACCATAAAGAAATGAGGGATGGCAACAAAAAAAGAACAATTTGTAATTCGTTATTATCCTTATGCAAAGAAGGCTTCTGAGAAATCTGGAGTACCCATTTTGTTTGCATTGGCGCAAAGCGCTTTAGAATCTGGTTGGGGGAAATCTGCAAAGGGAAATATGATGTTTGGAATCAAAAAGGGATCTGGAAGAAATTACGGAGGTTGGTCGCAGGGCTACAGCCAGTTAATTACTACTACTGAATATAGCTCTAGTCCGAATCGCAACTTCCCTTTTATTTATCCAGGCTATCCAATTCGACAATCCAATGGAAAATGGAAGTATAGAATAAAAGATGTGTTTAGGGCATACCCTAATCCTTTTTTCTCATTTATAGATTGGGCTGGCTTGTTATTTAAAAATAGGAGATATAGCTACGCGATGCGGTTTAAAAAAGACCCGTATCGATTCGCTGAAGAAGTAGCCAAAGCTGGATACGCTACAGATCCCAATTATGCCAGTAAGATCAAAAGAATAATGAAGGAAGTTGAGCAGATTATTGTTCTGAAGAAATTAGATAAAAAAGAAAGGAGCATTGTGCTTCCAATGGCAATTATGGGGATAAGCGTCATTGCAATAATTATTGCAGTAGTAAAAAGTAATACAAAGTAAAAAGTATATGGAATATTTAAAGTTAGCAGGGATATTTATTGGAGCTTCAGCTTTTTGGAAGGCGTTAGAAGCGTTATTACATTTTGGATTACAAAAGAAGTTGAAGAAAGCTGAATTGCGAAACCTAAATGCCGAAACCAATGAAAAAGTGATTGGAAATTGGATCGCTTGGAGTGATAAAATGGAGGAGCGTATTCAGGGATTGGAAAAAAATAACAAAGAGATGAAGCAGACGATCACTAAACAACGTGAGCGTATTAATGATCTTGAAGTTTATATAGAAGAACTTGAACATAAGTTGAAGAAATACCAAGAGAAAAAATGAAAGCAGATAAAGGGAATATAACGATGAACGTACTTTTCGGAGCTTTTTTAGCAGTAAGTATAGTATTAAAATGTGTTGCTATTCGTGACCGTAATAAAAGGGAGAAAGAGAAGAAACAATGTAATTGTGGTGGAAAAGGATAGAACACATATATGGTTAGGTATAGGTGCTGCTTCTATAGTAATTATAGGAGCTATTACTTTATCTAGACTAAAATCAAAACCTAAAGTTGATCTTACCAAATTTGATAGCCCCGATATTCAAGGATCTGGCAGATGTATGGATAAAGAATTCATTAAAATGCTTCAAAAATTGGCTAAAGTTACCAAACTACCCATTTTCGAAATGATTAACTCCGGTGCAAGATCATCATATTGGAATGCTAAAGTAGGTGGGGTTTCTAATTCATCCCATAAAATACCAAAATGTCAAGCTGCGGATATTAAAGCACCTACTAAGGCTATTCGAAATAAGATAGTAGTAGCTGCAAAATTAGTTGGGTTCAAACGTATTGGAGTGGGTAGAACCTTTGTTCATCTGGATAATGATAGTTCAAAAAAGCAATATGTAGCTTGGGGTTATCCTTCAGGAACGAAACCACCGATTAATCCTTTTGTATAAAAAGAATAGTTATGTTAAGAGATCGAATACAGAAACAGACATATCCAAAAAGAAGAAATACGGCAACAATCCTCAATTATCTGGAGGAATTAGTATTAATCAATGCCAAAGAAGTTGGGCTTGTACCTATAGATCAGGATAATAAAGGCTATCAGGATATTCCACTTCCTTTTGGTAGGATCATTCCATTAGAAGTACCTGAAGAAGCTGTATCGGCAACTATGATGGTAGAACAGGGAGTTGTTAATGTTATTACAGATCCAGACCCAGATGAAACTGTATCAATTATTGCTAGATCAAATAAAAAGAAACGTACACCGCCTATACCTGTGTTGGAACTACCCATTACGAATTCGTCAGCTGTACTAAGGTTTAAAGAAAACGGATCAAACCCTAACATCAATTCAGGGTTTGGATTAGGAAACCAAGATATATTTGAATTGGTAGGATCTGAAAATCTAAAGAAATTTAGGGTAATCGGAGTACAAAAAAATGGAACACCCATTTTAAGAATTCAATTTTATAAAACGGCACAATTTGAGTAAATACTATGAGAGCAATTAGAACACAACGCTTTGTAAGAGGAACACAAACAAATGATAGTGCCGAGGGAAGTACAAGTGGTTTAGCACCATTCATAACCGAAGTATGTGGTGCTAGAATGCGTGTAAAAGGAATACGAAAGGTACAAATTAAAGGATATCACTTTACTCCAAATGTAACTATAGATACTGGTGCGGAAATAGATAGTTCAGAGTTTAAAAGAGCAGGGAGTCTTGTTGTAGTTATTAGTCAGGTAAAGTTTATTGATCCAACCTTATTAGAAGCTGTAGTATTTGCAGGAGATACAGAAGGGAGATTTAATTTGATAGTACGAAATGGAAATCTAAATTCTGGCGATACTGGAAATGAGACAATTGTAGTAATTAATCCTGTTTGGGTAGATTTAAGAACAACATCAGTAATTGATTTAGGTTTAGAAATTAGTCCAGGAGTAATTGTCAACCGTAACTTGGAAAAAGGGTTATGGGGTATTAATAGAAGTTCAGATTTCAATAGTGCTGTAAAATTTAGAGCATTTCCTTGGAAAAGATGTGACGATCTTTCTTTTAGTATTGTATTTACCCTGAGCGAAATAGAAGGGATCAGTCTTTTTGGAATTGGAGGAATTGGCATTGAAGTTGGTAACTTGGGTTCAGAACCATTATTCGAAGCAGAATCTCATCTATTTGTAATTAACGGTACGGCAAATCAGATGTATGGTGGTGGATCAAGATATAGAAGGTGGACACAAGATATAGGAGGAACAGCTTCTTTTGAAGTGTCTAAATTTTATAGACTGAATTATAATTTCAGCACATCGAGAACCTTAATGACTATAGCTGAAGTCGATCCCTTGAATTTTGATAGGAGAGTTAATACTCTCCGACAATGGTTTTTAAATTCTCCTAGTGATAGTGAAGTATTACTTCCTTATTGGACGGTAGGGAGTAACCAGAATTTTTTTCTTACTGCTTTTAAGATCGGGTGAATTTCGGATAGCATTGCATTAAAAATCAAATTTTAAGGAGTGTTTTTTACTTTTTGAACGGTTAACGTTTTGGGATAACCACTTTGATCTAAATATAAATAATGAATAGAATATTTATCATCCCTAAAATCGCCCATATTTACTTTGGACAATATTTGCCCCGTTTTTCTTATTTTATAGTAGGAACATTCATCTATCCATTGAATTTTTATTGGCTTTCCTAGATATTCGTTGTTTATAACCTCATAATCATCTTTACCCCTTTTGAATCTTGTTATTGTGTCTGCTCCATAATGAAATGTTCCATATTTCCATTCTTGACATTTTTTAAAATTAGGTTCTATTTCTGGAGGTTTTATCGGAATAAGCTCTGTAGGTTCATTATGTTCATACCAAACATCTTTTGCTACTTTTTCAAAAAAGCCAAAGAAGGAAATAATTTCTGCGATTATTAAACCAATAACCCAAAATGACAGGAGGTAAGTTTTTTCTTCACCAACTAAGGCATAACAGATCAGATATAATGAAAGTGCGCATGCAATAATTCCTGTCCAAAGGAAATCGTTATCTTTTGAGAAAAAAGCAACATTTTGTCCCATTCTAAAGGCAAAATCCAACATAAATCCAAGAACTATAGCAAAAATAGCTTTAACTAAAAACCAATAAAAATCTAAGCGTTTCATTAATCTAAATTATGAAGATCAAAAAAATATTAACCTAACCTAATCAAAAGGAGTTGGTTTTAATTCTTTGTATATGAATTCTTTTTTATCGGTAAATTGAAGAAATATCTTACCAATAATACTGTCGTTTATTTTTTCTTTCAAGTATTTTTCATCACCTTCATTAAAACTTAAATCATATAGCTTCGAATTTTTATATGTTAAAAAATCCTCACTCAAATTAAAGAGCTTTTCAAAACTCTTTTTATGTTCTTTTATAAAATATCCATAGTAAAAGTCTATTTTTAGTTCTTCACCAATTGGTATATTTCTTTTTTTAGAAGATACCAACTTTCCGGATTGAAATTCTAAAAGTTTATAATCTTTTAGATTCATCCCCGTTTTAAAAGTATTCAAATAAACATTTGTTAGCTTTAATTCTTCAGATGTTTCATTAATAATCTTGATTGATTTTGGAAACATTATGAAAAACTGACAAGAATCTTTATGCTCACCTCTATACAAAATCTTACTTTGTAATTCATTTGGCTGTTCTTCAAGTATAATTTGAGATTTACAACTAACTAAACAAAATAAAAAGAAGGAGTAAACTAATTTTATTTTAAATTTTTTCATAATCTTTCTTAATTTAAGACAAAGCAATCTATTAAATACTTTTCTCTACCATTTTCGGTTTTCTCATAATAGAAACAGGTATAATAATTATTGTCACCAGCATCCAATGGAGCTTCATAATCCCGTAATTCGGGTAGTGTCTTTATTTCTTTACATAGGACTTTTTCATAAGCTTCTTGGCATACGTACTCTATTGCTTTAAGCCCTAACATCTTTGCACCAGCATTTTCAGTTTTAACCCAGGTTAGCGCAGATTTCAACCCTGCCATTTTTCTATGTTCCCATGCAAGTCTACTTTCTTCAGTAAATTCATTAATAATTTCGTTTACTACCTTGGTGGCTATTACATCAGCAGTCATAAACAAAGGACTTAAAGCTCCAAAACCAGAAACAGAACGAATAGCGGAGAAAAGCCCCATAGCACTGATTACAGAAGAAGGTTTAGGAATTTGTAGACCTTTTTCTGGTTCTTTGAAAATACTATGAACAGTTTTAGAAGCATTAATAAAATCTAATATACGCAATGCTTCTCTTCCTTGTTTTATCAAAATATCACTACCGTTTCTTAAATCCCTCCTATTAAAATAATCACTAAACTTTTTAGTTTTCTGTATCTCAAATTGATTAACATTTTTAAAAGTAGCTTCCCCTTTAATTACGTAATTGCCGGACTGAACACTTTTATAGCCATAACGGACACTTTCATTTGTGTCCCAAGAAACTCGTTCATACAATAACGTTTTTTTTACTTTATTTATTTCTGTAAGCGTACTTGTTTCTGTAATTCTTACGGTACTTATAAATAGACTACTAAAATAAGGATTGGGGTTAAGTTCTTTCGAAATTTTAGCAAGCATTTTAAAGCCGAAAATCATTAACTTACCTTTATTGTCATAAAACTCTGGTAATCCGGTTCCTTCTACAATTGGTTTTATGAACAAATCCTGTTCATTATACCCTACACGTAGTCGATCATCATTTTCATCTTTAGGAAATTCTTCTGATAATTTTTTATAAGATATTTTCCAGTATAGTTCGATGGTTTGATCCATAGATACCATATACCCATCATGATCATCATAGATTACAGGTTCCCAACTATCTTCAAGCTTTACCTCTATAGTTACAATCCTTTTATCTCCTACTTGTTTTACTTTTTCTTTTGTAGTAACAGGATCATTGGGAAACTTGGAGTCATCAGGGTCTAGTATATCTGCTTTCCAAAATAACTCATCATAATCAAATAGTTGAAGTTCTATTTCTTCTCCGACTTTTATTCCTTTGACTTCTACGTGAAAAAACATAGTTTCTCCTAATGGAACAGAAACTTTCTGTCTCTCGCTGTTTTCATCTAGCATTTTATATATATAAGGTTGCTCTCCTTTTTCATCATATGTCCACCATCCTTTTACGATTTCTGGTTTTATATAATTAGCCGTTATGGTTCTGGTTTCTCCGTCTTCAAACTTAACTGTAAATCTTGTCATGGTTTTGGTTTTAAGCTTCTTGTTGATCTATCACTTCTAATTTTATAGACTCTTGGTTACTTTTAATAGCATAATCCTTGATTGTGTCGTTTTTTAGAATAGTTCCATTGTATTTAAAATCATGTTCTTTATCATTCAAATTTACTGTAGTTTTATCTCCTATTCTGTTTTGAGTTTCAATATTCAAATAGATAACATCTCCCGTTTGATACTCTTCGATTTCGTTACCATCCGTATCAGTAAGATAGTATCTAGTTATTTCTTTATTACTTTCAATAGTGGTTGGTGCAACATTTAATCTTTCTGGATCAGTTACTTTCCAATGTTTTGACATTATTACTTGACCATCAAATAAAATTGTTGCAGGAGATAAGCTAAATGTAACAGTGAAAGGGTCAACACCTGTACTAGTAAAGTGGTAATTACAATACACACAATAAATATCCAATAACTTAATTTTAGTGCTTTTACTATTACCTAGAGTGGGTGAAAAAATAATTTCGCACTCCCTTTTCATCATTGTTGGATGGATAGACCATTCAAAAAATGTGTTGTCCTTACTCGCTTCAATTACAAAATCGAAGGTTCTGGACTGTGGTTTGGAAATTGGTCTACCTGTATAGTCACTATTTTGCAAGAAACCGAAATAATGCTGTAGAATATTAAATTCCATACCATCTACATATAGTTTTACTTGATAGCTCATTACATTTAGTTTTAGGGTTAATTAGTTAAATTATTCAGTTGGCGAATTGGTCAAATAGATCTAAATTATCTAAGTCATTTATATCAAAGTCAGTGTGACCTAAAAATCGACATTCGCAGGAACTACTATTTTCAAAATCAAAAGTCATTATATTATAATTTCTCTGGCGCTCTACTAAAGAATTCTCGTTTAAAAAATCCACAAATGCCTTTTCATTAAAAGATTCTATTTTCTTAGTATTTGGAGTGAATTTACCATCGGTATAGGCGTACTTTACAATCGATGCTCCGCCATTTTTAATTTGGATATTAAACGTAGATCTATTCGAAACCTCTCCTTCCATATCCATTTGTATCAGAAATAATCGCTCATAAGATTGATATCTATTAAAACCAATAAAACGATTAAGGACACTCTCAACATACGGTTCTTTATTTAATTGAAGAGAATCAATCCAAAACACCTTTTCAAATATTTCACGACAATTAGAGTTTTCTCTAACAATATCGTTCGCACCAAAATCTATTGTAAAAAGCGGTTTTTTTGTTTTAATATTACATTGGGTAAATATTGTAAAACAAAATATAGCGATAACTAATAGAATTTTTCGTGACATACTTTATAAATAGGTTAAATTCAATTTCTTAATGTTACTCAACATAGATTAAAGAAGGGGGGAATCTTGTTAAGGTGTATCTAAAAATTCTCATTATACTCTTTTAATTCTTTTAAAGAGAAATCACTATAAACACTACATTTACAAGAGTCTTTTTTGTCAAAATCAATTACCAAAATATTTTTTCTTCCTTTGATGTCGATTTCACCTTTTTGATTTAAGTAACTATAAAACTTCTCTAGTTCAAATTGTTCAACTTCATTTGATGTTGTATTTAGAGCTTTACCTTTAATATGTTTTGAAATTAAAGTTTTGCCGTTCTGAAAAATTAAAACACTAAAGGAATTCGAGATTACAACTTCTCCTTTGTCGTAGGTTCTTATTAACAAAACTCTTTTTAAATTGTCGTTATTTTCAAGTTCATTGGCAATTCTATATGAAATACCATCAATAAAATTGTAGCTTCTAATGTCCTCTGGATCAATACTAAAATGTTTAGTTAATATTTCATTACACTTGGCATTTTTTGTAATTATCTTAGATACTAATTCTTCAAGTTGAAAATTAGATTTATTTTTAGAAGAATCACAACTAGATAAAATGCATAAAATTATTGTTGCTATAATATATCTCATTATCTTGGATTTAGAATTTGCCTTTATATTTGAATTTACTTCTCTTGACCATTTTCCTTCTCGGAATTCCACGTTCATTCCTAATAGGGTTTTCAATATTTTTTCGAACTCTAGCTTCTGTTTTATCTAATGGCACAAAATTATTAGGAGCATACCAAACTCCATCGTTAGGGTTGTCTTCATATGGGTTTACATAATTTGAGTCACTTAAATCATCAGTTCTATTTGCAAAAATTTTAGAATGACCAAGTTCATGAGCCAGACCTATTTCAGAAGGTCTATCCTTATTCCCATTTACATCAACACCTCCAGTTGTCTTATTCAAATTTATTTCAATAGTTGAATTACCTCCTTCCGTTTCAGTTGTTCTATTTTGTCCATCTGAAGAATTTGTAATTGTAACCACTTCATCACCATTTATCAAACCATCTACTAAATTTTGCCCTTCATCACAACCACTATTGCAACCAGTTTCGGATATAGTAACTTGTCCATTACTATCTATTTCTAACGTACTATCAGTTAAGGATTGAAGGTTAGCCAACGCTTCTTGCCTGAACTGTTCATCTCCATCAATAATAATATCAAAAGGAGCTAATCCTTCAGGGTCTATATATCTCATAGGATTATTATTTACAAAGTTATAAGGGGATTTATCAGGAAACTCATCAGATAGTGGGTCAGGATTCATCCAACGACTAGAAATAGATGGTTCTAAAGTTGATTCAGAATAAGTTATAGTTTCTTCAACAAAACCTACAATTTGCTTTGACTTTGTATTTAACA
This sequence comes from Aquimarina algiphila, assembly GCF_007489275.1. Taxonomy (GTDB): domain Bacteria; phylum Bacteroidota; class Bacteroidia; order Flavobacteriales; family Flavobacteriaceae; genus Aquimarina; species Aquimarina algiphila. The sequence continues at coordinate 8,715 of NZ_VLNR01000028.1, read as the reverse complement.
AGATAGTTCCAATTTGAACTATGCTGTCATTGTCGAAATGTTCGATATATTTTCCCTTACTAAGTGTCCCTATTTTTGGTTTATAGTCAAACTTCTCAAAAGGGATTTGAGCAGTTACAATTCCAAAACTCATAAAGAATAGGGAGTATAGATATACTTTTTTCATTCTAATCGATTTAGTGTTTTTTCTTTTTGGTTGATTCGTTTTTCTTCTTATTCTCTCTAGTTCTAAGAAGCTTTAAAGTATAGTCAAAGGTGCATTCTTCATCAGTAGTGTTATTTGCTTTTAAACTTAAAACTTCAAAAGTCTCAAAAATCCCATTGTTGTTATAAAGGCATAAATAAGTCATACCATCTTGCTCTTTGATTTTTAAATCCATAAAGTCTTCCTCTTTGGAAGCAACTTTAGTCGGGGGTTCATCACAATGAATAATCTTTTCCAATATGATTTTTTCATTTTCGTAAAAACTCCAGTCTATACCACTACAATAATCTCCATTACCACATCTAGCACTATTTAAAGTAATTGTATCCTTTTTGAAGTAATCATTATTTGAATTATCAAATGACCATATATTTGTTGCTTCTGGTACAAAATTTCGAGATTTGGCAAGTGTTTCTTTGAAAACAGATTGCATTTCTTTTGGTGTAATTTGATTTTGAGCATTGATTATCCCAAATATGTTTAAATACAGTATTAACAATAATGGTAAAATCATATTTTTCATATTCCATGATGTTTTGTTTCTATAAACTCCCATTTATTCGTGCTACAGGAATATTCAAAAACAGTCGTACTACCACCACCATTAGCCATATTGTAGTTTTTATTTTTGTAAGTTATTTGAAAATCGATTAAATCGATTTCTATCCTACCTCCTTTTATTTTGATAGGCTGAATTTGAAAAGCATAAATCCCTTTTTTTAAAAGTCTTTTATTTTTTCTACCGTAGATATTTATATAGTTAATTTTATACCCTTCGATATTTTCAGGCAAATAATCATTCATCGAATCGTCTTTAAAGACAAAATAATAATCATTAATATTTCTGGCAGAGACTCCGCTTTTAATCATTTCTTTTTCATAATCAATTTTATTTTTGATAGCGGTATTGTAAAATGTTTTTAAGTCGATATTCTTCTCTTTTTGAGAAAAACATAAAACGCTAAAAAACAAGAATGATATTAATACAAGATTCTTCATTTTTTTATCTTTTTGGTCTAACAAATCTTTTTTGAGGAAGTGTTGCTATAACCCCTTTACCACTATAAATATACACTCTTCCACCACCACCTCTATAAAACGTGTAATTTGTTCTAGTAGATCCACTCACATCAGGTTTTGAAGGAGCGTTTTGGAAACTGCTTGTTGTTGTACTACCTCCGATGCTTGAAGAAGCAGATGTACTATTTCTATTCGCTGCGCCTGCGCCTGTTACTTTTGTGCCACTTGGATGGCTATGAAAAGTTGATTTAGTGTTACCACGTATTACGTGTTCTATACTTGCATGCGAATTTACCGATGGATCAGAAACTGCTCCTGCTGGAGATTGGGTAACAGTTCCATCGTTTGAAATTGTTCCACCGTATTCTCTGTTATTCGCATCAGAAGTTCCTCCTCGTCCGTTGTCCTGGTTAACAATATCAACCATTGCTTGCCTAGTATCAGCACTTCCTTCGATCTCTACACTATTGTCATAAGCAATACTATTTTCTTGAAAGGCTGCGGTATTACCACTATTATCCTTTATAAACTTTTCTGTTGCTCTAGCTTCTTTACCAGATATACCAGCCGAAGCAACACCACTATCAAAGTTTTTCTTAGAAGTTTTTACAACATAAACTTTGTCGTCATCTATACCATCATCACCAATTTGTCTACCAGCTTCATTTACAAAAATTCCAAATAATCCGTCTGGATCAATGACATTTATGGGATTATCCCATGCATAATTATACGGAGAAAACCGTCTCATACCTTCTGCTAATGGGTCAGGGTTCATCCATCGACTAGATATTGAAGGTTCTAAAGTCGCTTCAGATAATGTTATCGTTTTCATTTCAAATCCGATTATAGATTTAGAACGGACATTAAGTAATACCGTTCCAATTTGAACAATACTATCATTATCGAAATGCTCAATAAATTTTCCTTTGGTTAGTGTTCCTATCTTCGGTTCATACCCAAATTTTTCAAATGGATTTTGTGCTGTCATAATAGTAGTACACATAATTAACAACAATATAATATAACTTTTTTTCATTTTGCTAATTGGATTTGTCAGGGTTAGTTATTTTTTTATTCTCATACTTTTTACGTTCTTCTTTCAAGGAATTGAGCCAATCCATATACATTTCTTCTGGCATTCTGCGATAACCAGATTCGTGAATTGATACATATTCGTGTTGAATCTCAAGGAATTGTAATCTTAAAAAGTCATCTTCGTATACTTCCTTGGTAAAAACATCAAAATCTTTCTTTACTTCTTTCTCAAAAACCTTCTTTTTGGTTTCTGCTTGAAGAATTCTGCCATTTATATAATGGGGGTAGTATTGTAAAGCCACTTGACAAGCTTTCATTACAAATTCACCGTCATTATCAGGAAAAACTTTATTATATCCTTGCGCCAAATCTATTATACACATAGCAATACTTTGTTTGTCACTTAGAGCTTCCATATACATTTTATTTGTTATTGCATCCAAATGGATATAACCAGAAGCCATCAACCAAGCATCATTAGGAAAAATACCAGAAGTAAGCTCAGTATTGTACCAACCATCTATTTCATTTCTATGTTTAATATAAATATGATTTGGAGCTATTGATAAATGAGCATCTGTTCCAATTTCTTCAGCAAGTATTTTATATAAATAGGGCATGGAGTGACAATTTCCTTTGCCAGTTTCTAATAATTTAGAAACAAACATACTGTCCCAATTTTTCAAGCCCCAAATATCCTCAAAATCGTATACATAAGGAATATACTCGTACATCACTCCGTTTTTATCAACAATAGGTATCGTATCTGTTACTACCGAGAACAAAGCAGCATACTTTTTCACTTTTAAACTATCTTTACCCTGGTATTTTAATTTTATATGCTTTACCATAGATTTAGTAAAAGAGGTAAGTCTTTTTATTTCAAAATTGAACCCTACGGTGTCAAGTACGTTATTGTAATAAGCATTTTCAACGCTCATTACAGCCTTTTTAAAACTTAATTGACAAGAATCTTTAAGCATGCAGTTTAGTTGCTCTAAGGTGTCATTATATACTTTTTCCTGATCTTGAGACCAAAGCGAAATACTTATAAGTAGTGTAAATAGAAATATTCTTTTTTGCATCATTATTGCTTAACAGGTATTATGGTGTTTAGTTTGGTTTTAAGTTGAATATTTTGTTGTTTGTTGCTTTCTTCTTTTACCGAAGCCAACCACCTTTGATACTCGTCAGGTGGCATTTCTTGATGCCCTAGTTTATCAACCATATTGTATTGAGCAATCATATTTTTGTATAACTGAATTGCTCTTGGGTGTTGTTTTATTTCATCAAAGTTTTCTTTGCCAATACCTAGCCTATCCAGAGCATATTTAACCTTGATAGTGGTGTAATTAGATTTTATTAGATATGCTTGAACATTGGAAGGGTTGAGTTCCAAAGCTTTTGAGATGATTTCATTAACAAACTCATCATACCCATATTTACCAATATACCCCAAAGCTAAATTCATATAAAGGTGAGATTGTAGTTGTTGTTTAGAAAGGGGATGCATATATACTTTATTCTGGAGAGCTTCAGCTTTCACATATCCCGATTGAAGTATAAAGGCATCAGTAGTTAGCATTCCATTAGTTAATTCAACATTATACCATTTCCACTTTTCATCGTCTTGAAATTTTATATAAGAGTGATTAGGTGAAAGGGCTAAATTAGCTTCAGCTCCAATTTCTTCTGCCAGTATTAAATATAGCTGTGGTAATGAATTACATTGCCCTTTACCTGTTTCTAGTAACTTTTTCACAAACATCTTGCTCCAATCATCCTTACCCATATAGTCTTCAAAATCATAAGTTAAGGGGAGGTGTTTAAGATTTTTAGATTTTATCTTTAGAGTATCTGAGAAAAATTGGAAAAGCAGAAAATTCTTTGCTAAGTTACTTTTAGAATCATAACCTAATTCGTTCATTTTTTCTCTTAGAAAATCTCCTGTTTGTTTGATAGTATTTTCAAACTCATCGTAGTTCTCTGTTTCCTCATAAAATGCATTTTCAATTGCAAATATTGCTTTCTTTACAGAAAAGTCAGCGCTAGACATGTTTCGTAGCTTCTCAAACGCCTTACGGTAATAATTAGCTCCTTCTTCATTTCCATAAGAAGGTAAACTATAGGTTTCAGGAAAAGAGTGCAAAGCATCGTTAATTAATGCTTGCGCTTGTTTTTCTCTCATTTGTTGCTCTTGCTGATTTCTTTCAACTTCTGCAATTAAAAGTTGATTTCTCACATTTTGATTTGTAGTATTCAATGGAGAAATAGTAGGGCTACCAAAGTTATTCTTAGAATAATTAGTAAACTGGCTTGCATTTGGTGTTTTTGGCATCAAATCAGGAAGTACTTGAGCATTCAACAAGGGAAATACTCCAAGTAATAATATGGAGACTATTTTATTCAATTTGACATTGGTTTTAAGTTTCACAAACATAGCTTTATATTAATTAGTAACCTAAAAGTGTATAGGGGTGTTTTCCCCCCATGTGGTTGAGTTTTCGATAAGTAGATTGATATTGTCGATAAAGAACTCATACATTTAGATTTTAACTATTTGTTAATTCAATTTTTTCTTGTTTAAGATCTGCATTGTTATAGACAAAAGGATATATGAAAGGTTTTTCTGGATCATTTCTTTCAAAATTTATCAATACTTTTTTCCCAATAGAGAAAACACTTTTTTTTATTTTAGAGTTTGTTGTTAATGGCAATGGTGGTTCAAGCCAAGGTGTACTTTGTTTTGATTCTTTTTGCCATTCAAACTGAACTTTAATTCTATCATGTCCTTTAGGGTCTTTGTTGTCAACTACGGTAGCCCATTGGAAGCCATCTGTACATATTCTCGGCTTCTCAGTATCTATGTAAAAATCACTATCTGCTCCGACTGCGATGAAATGATTGTAGTATTCTCCATCAGGTCTAATAATGTGTTGTACTTGTATCACTCTATATTTTCCATAACTTGAATGTCCATTTTTAATATCCACAATTCGCCCGATACTAATGTCATGATTTGTACTTGCTCCAACTATTTTAATGTGATTGTTGTCATTGATTTTTTCATATTCAGAATGTACTTGTTGAATAGGATTGTTTATCTCATTTTCTGGTTTTGGTGATCGTGTGCTAAAATTGAAATGTAATAGACTTCCAGAGTAGTTTAATCTAATGTCTGCTCTTGATTTGAGTTTTCCAAAGTATAAAGTATCTGTGTTGTAGATTAAAAATTCATTCCGATTAATTGCTTGTCTTTGGATAAATTGAAAAGCGTTTTCGCCATACTGTACACAATATGGAATGCTATCATTAAATTCTGGAGATAATTTTACATTCAGTTTATCTCGATTATATCCCTCAATTGATTTGCGTATTATACTAGAGAGTTTGAGGTTTTCGAATGATCTAAATTTGGAAATTGTATCAAGTAATATACTTGAGCCATAGCCTTGAATACTTATAATGTCTCCTGGACTCAAATATCCCTTTGAAATATCCATTGCATTAATAATTCCTTTGAATTCAAATGAGCTATACCCTTTAGATGATCCAGTTGAATCCATTTTTACCCTGATACTATTATTAATTGCTCTATTAATACCTAGAAATGGAGAAAGACTTGTAAAAGTTTTTTCGATTTCGGCATAACTGGTTGATAATCTAAATATAGAATGCTCTCCAGCTTTTTCCAATAGTGAAAACTCATTAATGGATTTAATTTGGTGATTACCAATTAATATTTCATAAACATTTTTTACTACCATTTATCTATAAGCAATTAACAATTCGAATAGGTTTAATATCCATCATTCAACATTCCATTTTGTGTAAAAAGTCCAAAATCAGAAAACGCTTTGTTTCGGGATTCCATTTTTTTAACTTATTCCTTTTTAGAAATTCGGATACAGAAATTTCCATACTTGTATTTTTGAATGACTTAAGTACATTTTTCTTTGTAAACTTTTTAGGGGTGCTACTATAAGCTGTCTGGAAATAATAATTATTTCGGAAAGCAGATAAGAAGGTAACTGGATGGGATGCGATAAATAATCTAAGATTAAAAGTGTAATCAATTAATAGATAAAAAGAACCATCAAAAGGTATATCATGTGGATTATCCCAAGAATACAGTATAGCATCAATTATTTTGGGATCAGGATCTTCAATTGTTCCGAATAATTGTTCCGTTTTAAATAGAATATCAAAAATCTCAACTTTTGGCAAGCCAACAAGATGTTTTGCTACTTTCTGTATAATCCTTCTTTCTTTTACACTATTCATCGGTTTGTAAATATTATTAGCTGAAACTTCCGTTTGTATTTGTGGTTGTCTTGCTTTGCAATTACTTTGTCTCTAAAGTTTTCAGACAGGGCTTTATTTATGCTTATACTGAAACTAATTCCTTATAAATAGGATCTTTTTGTATCATTTTCATAAGATCTTTTTTTGAAGTACATTTCTTTTTTTTTGCATAGTTTTCTGTATATCCAGTTATTTTTGAAATTTCCTTTGTACTCTTTCCTTCCAAAGAGAGATGTAATAATTGCCTTTTAGAATCATTCAATTTTAAAAAATATTTCTGATAGATATCTTTTCGGTCTTTTCCTTCTATATTCTGTGGATCAGATACATATAATCGATCAAGGAGGTCTTCAAGAAGAGCGGTGTCGTGTATTATTTTATGTTTTCTGCGTAGACGATTTCTCCACAAGTTTTTACAAATCCCATAGAAGTAAGCTTCTAATGAACTATTAAAATGTAATAGATTCAGAACTGATTTTTGATATATAATAATCATTGCATCTTGAAATATGTCCTTTACATCTTCTTCATTCCCATAATGAGTCATAATATGTTTACGTATACAACTAAGGTTTTCTTGATAAAAAGATTTGATTACAAATGGGTTTCCAGAAATTATTCCTTCTAAAATTTTGTCGTCTCTTTGGCTTTTCATGATTCTATGCTTGGTTCTTAGATGACCTTTTAAACCTCTTTTAATTCTTTTCTATTAGTAATGGACTATTCCCTAGTAACCCTTCTTTTTCTAGTTTGGTAAGCTTAGAAAATTCTTCTTTGGAGATTGCTTTATAACCATTTGGGCATAGCTTCTTAAATTGTTCATAAACAAGTGCGCCTTTTTTCTTTTCAATAGTCTCTATGCTAATTTTTAACTCTTTTAATCGGTCTTCGGAATTATTGTCTTGAAACATTAAACCAGTAGCGATTTGGATTGCTTTTTCTTTATTTGGATGAATACCAAAAATTCGATCACCAGAGTAGGTAATTCCATTAAAACGAAAAATCTCGGTGAACTCATTTGAAGATTGGTTTTGAGCTGTCTGTGATTGAATAGAGATAGTTGTGAAAAGTAAAAAGAATAAAGTTGTTAGTGTCGTTTTAATATTCATATCGATTTATGGTTTAATTAGTTTTAGTTGTTCAGTGTTGAGTTTACAAAGACATCAAGATGTTTGCTCAAAACTATGGGGCTACATAGAAAAAACACTTGGCATAAAATTCAAAATGTTGGAATTTTTACTGTGTTTAATTTTAAAGCAAACACTCGACATCTTTGTTCTACACAAACTCAAAACCCACTCTTAACTCTTAATTTTTTTTAAGCTTTTATTTGATGAAATTGATCTGATTTTTTTTTAAAATGTTTAGTGGATTAAACCTTTGAAAAACATTTTTATCAGATTCAATATATAGTATGTTCGATCCTTCAAAAACTCCTAATGAAAGCAACTTTTCAAGTAGTTCATCTGCTAATTGTTTAGAGATTTCTATAGGAGTATTCATATCAACAATGGTGTCTATTGTTTTTAAAATAGATAACTTTTCTTTTTTGCTCAGTTTGTCATAAATATCATTTGCAAAAGCCATATATCTTGAAGTTATTTTTAATACTAGAATTCAAATAGGCTATGGAGTTGCTATATTTTCAAAGTTGATTGTCTTATTTAGGGGTCTACTAATGCGTAACTTTTGTATATTCTCGGCTTGATTGTTACGAAATAATTTTGTTGAATAAAATCCAAATCTAAAGTATACGACGGCTTCTTTATATACATAATTCCGGCTGACATCGTCATATTCAACAGGAGCGTTTAAATCTCTCATATTTTTTAAAATGCGGTACAATTTAGTTTTTGAGATTCCCAATTTCGAAACCAATTCTTCTGGTGTTCCTGTAGCCTGCAAACGAATTAGTTGATCTATTCGATTTATGATTTGAACTCGTTCAATGAATGCACTCATAATTATTTAGATTATTGGTATAGAAAACCTTGATAGTATGTAAGAAAATTGATTATACTGGAGATTCCTATGAAATTGACCCGGGTATTCCTGTTTAAATAGAGCATAGCAAAACAGTTCCCAAAAGCGTGTTTATTTCAGTGTTAAAATTACGATTTTTTTCTTTTTCTTCTCATCGACTCTCC
>NZ_VLNR01000271.1 GCF_007489275.1 Aquimarina algiphila | reverse complement strand
AAAGAATTACTGAATCGTATTAAACATAAATGAATACTGATTCATAATTCTATCAATTCATAATTTGTACTTCGACCACCTGATTCTTCTTGTTTTAGAATACCTTTCTCCATTAAATCTTTAATATCTCTTAAAGCAGTATCTGCTGAACATTTAGTAATCTTTGCCCACTTTGAGGATTTGAGTTTTCCATCAAAACCATCTAATAATTTGTTAAGCATTAATCGTTGTCTACTATTAATGCTGGTATCTTTATGTTTA
>NZ_VLNR01000270.1 GCF_007489275.1 Aquimarina algiphila | reverse complement strand
TAAGATATTCAGTGACGAAATACTAAGGGGAGTACCCTTAAAAGACATTAGATTTATCAAAGGTATAACTCCTCCAGACGCCAAATTGACGAATCTTCCAGAGAAAATCTATATAACCAAAAAAGGAATCTTTTCTTTTTCGTTTTTAGAACAAAATAGTGCTTCTCCAGAAACTATTACAATTAGTGGAGCCATTGAAAAAACTATTTCGGTTCAGTTAGAAAGGAACGACCTGTATTCGGTGTTAATTCCTTTGTCAGA
>NZ_VLNR01000027.1 GCF_007489275.1 Aquimarina algiphila | reverse complement strand
TATGCTTATGAGAGAAAAACAAATGGCGTTTCAAAAACGATCTTTAATAAAAAACAAGCCTTTACCAAAGATATCTGTGAACGATTGGATTTGGTGGATATCGAATGTAATGATGCGCTTAAGGTGATTGAGAGTAGGGATACAAAAGATACATTCTTTTATATTGATCCCCCTTATTTTAATTCTGATATGGGACACTATAAAGGGTATTCAGAAAAGAATTTCATCGGTTTATTGCAACTATTAAGTACTATCAAAGGAAAGTTTTTGTTGAGTAGTTATCCTTCAGATATACTGGAGAAGTTTACAAAAAAGAATATCTGGTTTCACAAGTCCCTGGAAAAAAGAATTGCTGTGACCGAACATACTAAGAAAAAAAAGATCGAAGTCCTCACTGCTAATTATGATATCATAAATATGACAAATCATCTCTCAGGAATAATGAAGCCAGAAATTTTAGGAATAAAATCACAAGCAATGCAATTACAACTAATGTTTGCAAAACAAGACTCATCCTAACTCAATCAGAATCATCCCGAAAGCAACAAAGCAATCCATGGTATTATTGTCTGATGAAAAAGCAGCTTATTTCATTCGAGAATTACGAAAAGATGATAAACCGAGTCCAGGTAAATACACTTCCTGAAACTTTGCAAAAAGGACATTGGTTTTTTATGGAAGCTAAACTGTATTATCATTCAGAACCAACTATTCGTGAGACTATAGATATGTATTTAGAACATCTGAATGCCTATTTATCCAGAGAGGAACCACTTCAGGATGAAATTTCAGTATTAGAAATCGAATTTATTAAACGATTTCTGGATATGCATAGAACAGTTCAAACCAAAGAACAATTAAAAGCTTATATTTTTGATCTTCATAAAGCTATTTCAAAAAAACAAATCACCAAAAATTCTCCAGTAGCAGATGAAATCAATCTAATTCAGAAGAAACTTATTCATCTACATAATGATCAGCTTTTTAGAGATCCTATAAAAATTGTAATCAACAGAAAGTGGTTGAGAAGGCTTCGGAAAATTATAAAAACTAACCTTTCAGGGATGCTTGATGATCAAGGATTAGGAAATATTGATTGTCCTGTTGCTATCGAATCAAAACAAACATTAAGTCTTTTCTCTCCAATGAATATACAATCTCCTTCTAAGAACCCCAATACATTCAACCTTAAAGGAGATTTAGGGGTTCTGTTGGGAGATATAGAACTTTTTGAGCTAGCCATTACAATTGAGGGAGATCAGGGCGGAGGGAAAACCAGGTTTACCTATCAATTGGCAGATGCTTTTGCGGATGTTGGATATGATGTCGCTATTTTCTCGTTAGAAATAGGCAGTAAATCAGATCTGATTACCCGAATGAAAGAGGAGTATCTGCAAGCCAAAAACCAACATCAAATTTTTATCACAGATCAATTACCCGAAGGCTACAAAACGATTTCAAATGCAGCCGAGGATTTTGATGTGATCATCATCGATAGTTGGAATAAAACAGGATTGCCTTCACAAGATTTTGATCGCCTTCGCAAACAACACCCAAATACAATATTCATTGTGATCTTTCAACGTACTACACAAAAAACAATTCGAGGGGGAACAGCTCCGCTTTTTGATGCAGGGATTAATATTGAGATTATCAAGACTGATGATACCTTCAGAAATAATTATGCTATCACCACCAAAAACAGATATGGCATTACAGGAATTAAGTATAATATTTTCAATAAAAGCATTATAGGAGCTGCAGAGAATGTTTCGGAATCAGTTATAGGAAATTCGAAAGTTGGAATGTGATATATTCTACAAGTTTTTAATAGATAACTCTATTCAAATTTTGATTTCATGTAAAGAAAATCGAATAATCTTTACACAAAACCAATAACATGTAAAGAAAATAGGGTTTTCTTTACATGAAATATTAAGTATGATATTAATGAAGTATACTAAGACCTTTTGTTATTATTCTGCTCTTTCTTTCCAATCAAATCTTAAGACTATTATCAGTATATTAGTGACTTGATAACCCTATTATACAGTAGGGTTGATACAGATATCCCACAATAGTCAAAAAGCTAATTGCTGTAAAAAATAAAATAATGATAACCGATCTTAAAGACAAATATGATTTCGAATTACGTATTGCTACAAAAGAAGAAGTACGTCTTCTAGCTGAGTTTCTTGCCAAAAAGAAATGGGAAGATAGTAGAGTTTATATAAAAGAGCCAAAACCTAAAGTGACTAAGACAGAGAAGGAGAATTTCATTAGCAAAGAAAGAACCCATATTCTAGAATTAATAGGTAGTAAAGTATTAGTGCAAGATTATAAAAAGTATAATGTATCCATTTTTGTTTACAACTATATCCGAGAGTATGATGAGGATATCATTTCTTCGTTGACTTCTAGGGTAATTAGCACAAAAAAAGGAATGGAATTTTTAGAGAATGAAGATGTTCTTTTTAATTTGAGAGAGCTTAAAAGTAGTATATATTATAAAAATAAAGTTAAATCGGGTAGGCGAAATAGACCAAGTGAAGAATCTATTCAAAAAACTCTTGAGATTAAAAAATATATAGAAATCACTAACCCTGAGATAAATATAGATAAGATTTGTCATAAATTTGGTTTTTCTAAAACTACGTACTATAGAGTTATTAAATGGTTGGAAGTTAGAAATATGTAATAGACATATTGCCTCAAGAAAGAGCATATTCGCCTTTACTTTTTTAAATCATTAAAAACTAAACTATGAATACTTGATTATTATGTTTTTTGAGTTTCAATAAATCTGTAAAGTGCTAATTAAGTTTATGATAATAGAACTCTAATAATTTCTTTTCCTACTCATAAAAGTTATTGTACTTTAACACAGTTAAAAATTAAAGTTATTACATGTTTTTTAAATATGTAATGCATTGATATTTATGGATTTACGCGAGTAAACAATGACTATATATTACAATAGAATTAAATGAAAAGAAAATTAACCCTATCATGGTTAGAAGGTTTCTTAATGGATGCCTGTGATATATTAAGAGGCAACATGGATGCCTCTGAGTTTAAAGAGTATATTTTAGGAATGCTTTTCTTAAAACGTCTTAATGATAAGTTTGAACAAGAAAGAGCTGTTCGGGAACGAGATTTACGAAAACAAGGACTTCCTGAAGATAAAATAAAGGTGGCATTAGAAATGGAGAACAAATACGAATATTTTGTTCCTACAATAGCACGATGGAATTATAAAATTAAAGATGAGAATGGTAATGATATTAATGAAGGTGTACTCCATGTAAAAAAGGATGTGGGAAATCATCTGAATAAAGCATTAGCAGAATTAGAAGAAAGAAACCCTGATAAGCTAAGTGGTGTATTAACCAATATTAATTTTAACCGTACCATTGGTAAAAATAAAAATGCGTTGAATGACGAAAAACTAATCGAATTCATTCAGCATTTTAATAAAGTACAGCTTATAGATGGAAACTTTGAATTCCCTGACCTTTTAGGAGCAGCTTATGAGTACCTTATAAAATATTTTGCAGATTCAGCAGGTAAAAAAGGGGGAGAATTCTATACGCCTAGTGAAGTTGTAAAACTATTAGTAAACATACTTGAGCCAGGAAAAGAGACCACAATTTATGACCCTACCTGTGGTTCGGGAGGTATGCTAATAGAAGCCAAAAACTATGTGCAAGCTCGTTATGGCAATAGTAGTAGTATGGGGTTTTATGGTCAAGAATTAAATGGAACTACTTGGTCGTTATGTAAAATGAACATGCTATTTCACGATATTTTTGATGCCGAAATTTTACAAGGCGATACCATTGCAGATCCGCAACATGTCGATCAAGGAGAGCTAAAGCGTTTCGATATGGTTATTGCTAATCCACCTTTTTCTGCTAATTATTCTGATATCAAAAAACACAAAGATCGATTTCAGTATTGGATGCCTAAAAAGAAAAAGGCAGACTTTATGTTTGTGCAACATATGGTAAGTGTACTCAAAAATAATGGTCGTATGGCAGTAGTAATGCCACATGGTGTACTATTTAGAGGGTCAGAGGAAAAAAACATGCGTGAATGGTTGATTCATAGAGGGTACTTAGAAACAGTTATAGGTTTGCCACAAGGTCTGTTTTATGGGACAGGCATACCAGCTTCTGTATTAATTATTAATAAAAAAGGAGCAGCTACCCGTAAAAAAGTGCAATTTATAAATGCTGATAGAGAATTTAAAGAAGGAAAAAATCAAAACAAATTACGTCCCGAGGACATTGTGAAAATCAGCTATACCTATCGTACTAAAGAACCTCTAAAGGGGTATGCACAATCCATTAAAAAGGAAGATTTAGCAAAAGAAGAATACAATTTCAACATACGTAGATATGTAGACAATAGCCCACCAGCCGAACCCCATGATGTTCATGCTCATTTACATGGAGGTATCCCAACTACAGAAGTAGAGACACTACAAGGCTATTGGGATAATTATCCTACAATTAGAAATGATTTTTTTGAACCCTTAAAAAAAGAGTATTCAAAATTTACAGAACAGGTTGACTCCAAAGAAGTAATCAAAAAAATAGTAACGAATCATAAGGATATAGAAAACAAGCAAATTCAGTACAACATTTGTATTGAAGCTTGGTGGAATACAAACTTACCCAAGTTGGAAGCGCTGCCTACCAAAAAGAATGTTTTTGAGCTTTATCGCGATTTTTCTAAAAGCATAGCTACAGATTTTAGTGCTTTAGGTATTTTAGACCTACATAAAAGCCGTGGAGCTTTTGCTGCCTATTGGGATGTATTAGAGGTTGATTTAAAATCAGTGGCAGCCAGTGGTTGGAACGCAGAGTTGATTCCTGATGATGAAATTATAGCTTCGCAATTTCCAAAAGTATTGGTAGAATTAAATGAAAAAGAAGCGCGTTCTAATGAACTAGAAGCTCTGTTTAAAGAAGTAAATGAGTTGGAGGCAGAAGAATATGATGAAGATAATTATGAAGTTTTTCCTAAAGAAATACTAAAAGAATACAAAGCTGAATTAAAGGAATGTAATGTTCGGTTAAGAGCTATTAAAAAAGAGCTAAAAGCATTAAGAGTAAGAATAAAAGCCAAAGAAAAAGCTGGGGAAGAAACTAAGGAGTTGGAAGAAGAATTACGAGGCAAAGAAAAAGTAGAGTTAAAACTAACGAAACAAAAAGAAAGTATTGAAGCCAAACTATTTCGTCATAATCAGTTAGAAAAAGAACTGAAAGATTGTAAAGCTACCATAAAAGAAATAAAAGAACGAAAAGCAGAATTAGTAGAACGTGCTCGTGGTAAAATCTCCACCAAAGAAGCTAAAGCATTGATACTAGCACGATGGAAAAAAACACTTTTTGATACAGTGATGGATTATGTAAACCGTTACGAACGTGCTTTTATAAAAGAATTGGAAATACGTTTTACCAAATACAACCATACACTAACTAGTATTTTGGATGAACGTGAAACTGCAGCCAACCAATTGTCTGATTTTTTAATGGAATTGGGATATGAAGGATAACTTAATTATTGATAAATTTCAGTTACCGCAAAATTGGGAAATTGAAACATTAGAAAACCTAACCACTCAAATTGTTGATGGCACTCATCATACACCTCATTATACAAATTATGGAGTGCCTTTTCTACGTGTAACTGATGTTCAAACTAAAGAAATAGATAGAAATAATATTAAGTATATTTCAAAAACCGAACATAAAGATTTAATTAAAAGGTGTAAGCCAGTAAATGGAGATTTGTTACTTTCTAAAAATGGTACAATCGGAATTCCAAAGGTTGTAGATTGGAATTGGGAATTCTCGATATTTGTTAGTTTGGCTTTAATAAAATTAAAGCCCCAATTAGATGTACATTTTCTTGCCCATTTTTTAAAATCTGATATTACAAAATGGCAAATTTTAAGGCGAGCGAAACAAGGAACAGTTACAAATCTTCATTTAGAAGAAATCAGAGAAGTTGAAATTCCAAAACTTTCATTAATACATCAAAAAAAAATTGCCCAAATCCTATCTGTTTGTGATGCAGTGATTGAAAAAACAGAAGAAGCCATAGCCAAATATCAAGCCATTAAAAAAGGCATGATGCAGGATCTTTTTACGCGTGGTATTGATATACATACAGGTAAACTTCGGCCTAAATATAAAGATGCACCAGAGTTTTATAAAGAAAGTGAGTTAGGGATGATTCCAAAAGAATGGAAAATGAAAAGATTGGAGAATTGTGGAATGTTTAGTAAAGGACACAATATTCCTAAATACTTATTATCTTCTGAGGGTTTTGGTTGTATCTTATATGGACAGCTCTATACAAAATTTGATAATACAATTTTAAATGTTGAAAGTAAAGTTCCAAAAGAGACGTTTAAACACCTTACTTCATTGAAATATGGAAGTATCTTATTTGCAGGTTCAGGAGAAACTCATAAAGATATTGGAAAAAGTGCTGTCTTTTTAATCGATGAGAAGACTTTTGCTGGTGGAGACATTGTAATTTTAGAATTATATCAAGAATATTTTAAGCCTTATTTTGGATATTTTTTGAATTTTGAACACATTCAACGGCAAAAATCGCGATTAGGTCAAGGCAGTTCTGTTATTCATATTTATTCAAATCATCTAGGTGGTATAAATATGTCTCTTCCTGACAAGATTGAACAAGAAAAAATTTATAATAAAATAAACTTAATTGATAGACAAATTAAGAATGAACAATCTACCCTACACAAATACCAACAAATTAAAACTGGTTTAATGCACGATTTATTAACTGGCAAAGTAGAAGTAACCTTTAACGAAGAAAAATACCATGGCAGAATATAAAAATGTAGAGCTCCCTTTTTTAGAAAAATTAAAAGACTTAGGGTGGGAAGTTATTAATCATGGAGCCAATGGTATTCCCCAAGATCCAACTGTATCTAAACGTAGTAATTTTAAAGAAGTAACGCTTAAAGAAACCTTTAAAACAGCCGTTAGCAAACTCAATACAATAAAAGGTACTGAATGGCTAACAGAGAAACAATTAGAAGCTATTTACGAAGAAGTAACGACTACAGAAAAAGGCACTTTGGCTTTATTAGAAGCCAATACAGAAGTTTTTAATCGACTTACAGGAAAAACTAAAATTACCGTAGAAAAAAATGAACGCACAGGAGAAACCGATGCTTTAATACAACTCATAGACTTCGAACATTGGGAAAACAATCACTTTGTAGCCATTAACCAGTTTAAGATAAATACTCCAGGAGCAGCACGAAAAGCCATTATACCGGATATTGTACTTTTTGTAAACGGTTTACCCTTTTGTGTCATAGAATGTAAAGATGTAGATGTAAGCGATCCGCTTTCCGAGGGTATCAATCAAATTCAACGATATGCCAATACCAGAGACGATGATTTTGGGGTTAAAGAAGGAGAAGAACGATTATTTCATTATAACTTATTCAGTATCGTTACGCATGGAGAAGAAGCGAGATTTGGAACCATAACGGGGGATTTTGAATATTACCTTAATTGGAAAGATATTTTTCCTACCGAATACAAAACTTTTGATATTACAGCATATTCTGAAGAGGAAAAAAAGCGATACGAAGATAATGGGTTACATAAAGACCCAAGAGTTAGACAAAAAGTGCTCATGCACGGTATGTTGAACAAAGAAATTATGCTCGATGTACTTAAGCACTTTACACTCTATAAAACATTAGATACGGGTGTAACAGCAAAAATTGTATGTCGTTACCAACAATACAGAGCTGTAGGCAAAATTTTAGATCGACTGCGACAACAAGGAACAGGAAAACACCGTAGTGGTGTGGTTTGGCATACCCAAGGTTCTGGAAAATCTTTAACCATGGTCTTTTTAGTACGTAAATTACGATCTCAAAAAGATCTGAAAGATTATAAAGCCATCTTAACTATAGACCGTAAAGATTTAGAAATACAACTTTCAGAAGATGCCAAACTAACAGGAGAGTTTAAGGAAAAAAATATTGTTTCCTCCAGAAAAGAATTAGTTCTTAAGTTAAGTGGAGATGAATCTGATTTAAGCATGGTAATGATTCACAAATTTATTCAAGAGGAGTACAAACATTCTAAAGCTATCCTCAAGGCTTTTTATGAAAAAGGGGAAGTGCCCGAATTCAAAGCTTTTGAAGAAGTTAACCCATCAGATCGTATCGTTATTTTAATAGATGAAGCACACCGTACACAAGGTGGAGATATGGGAGATAATATG
The DNA here is from genome assembly GCF_007489275.1 of Aquimarina algiphila. Lineage (GTDB taxonomy): Bacteria > Bacteroidota > Bacteroidia > Flavobacteriales > Flavobacteriaceae > Aquimarina > Aquimarina algiphila. The sequence goes on along the minus strand of NZ_VLNR01000027.1, from coordinate 80,722 downwards.
TTTTCTGCTTTTCCTAATGCTGCAAGAATTGCCTTTACAGGTACACCGCTCTTAACAGAGCGACACAAGCAAAAAACACACGAACGTTTTGGAGAATCTTCAGAATTTATAGATACCTACAAAATAAAAGAAGCTGTAGATGATAGAGCAACACTAAACATCATTTATCAAGGGAAAACAAGTTTAGATAAAATTAATGATAAAGAGGCTTTCGATAGAGGGTTTGAAGATATTTTTAAAGAAAGAACCAAAGAAGAAAAAGCAGAAATACAGAAACGTTATGGAGGTATGCAAGCCTACCTAGAAAGCATGGATCGCTTACAAAAAATTGCCAAAGATTTGGTGAATCATTATATAGATGAAATTTTGCCTAATGGTTACAAAGCCATGGTAGTATCTAGTTCAATTATAGCTGCTGCACGTTATGAAAACCTCATAAAAAAAGCATTACAAGAACGACTAACCATAGAAAAAGGTAAAGAAGAAAAAGATGAAGAATTGATTCAACAAATTGAATTTATTGAATCATGTACTGTGGTTTCAAAGCAAGACAATAATGAATTAGGTTATATTAGTGCTGCACGGCAAAAAGCTAAAGCTTTAAAAGCAGTTGATAATTTTAAAAAAGATTTTGATTACAGTACAGACGAAGAAGGAAATTACTTAAACCCTGAAACTGGGGTAGCTTTCTTATGTGTATGCGATCGATTACTCACAGGATTCGATGCGCCAATTGCGCAGGCAATGTATTTAGATAAAAACATCAGAGAACATGATTTATTGCAAGCTATTTCAAGGGTGAATCGTGTAAAAGGACAAAAATCGCACGGTATTTTAGTTGATTACTTTGGGGTTTCTAATCATTTAAAAACTGCATTGAATATTTGGGGAGCAGAAGATGAAGAAGACATTAAAGAGTTATTGAACTATTTTAAAGATATCAATAAAGAAATTCCTGTTTTAGAATCCAGATACAACCGAATGATTCAATTGTTTGAAGACAAGGGCATCAAACAATTTAAAGCATTTGTAGAACAGACCATGATCGATAAAGATGAAGAATTTCAATTAGCCGAGAGTTGTATAGATTTAGCAAAATCGATTCCTTTTAGAGCACAATTTGACACCTATCTCAAAGCCTTTTTTGATTCTTTAGACTTACTATTTAACTCAGAAGTAGCCAAAGAATATTATATACCTGCTAAAAGATTAGGGTATTTATTAATGCGAATTAGAGATAGATACAAAGACCCTACCATGGATTTAAAATGGGCAAAGGCAAAAGTTAGAAAACTTATTGATACCCATTTAGAAAGTTTAGGCATTAATAGTAAAATACCTCCTGTTAGTTTATTGTCAGACGATTTCGGAACCGAATTAGATAAGTATGGAAGGACACCAAAATCTAAAGCTTCTGAAATGGAGCATGCCATCCGTAGACATATTAAAGTGAATATGGATAAAGACCCCGCTTTATATAAACGATTCTTAAAACGAATGGAAGAAATTCTAGACCGTTATAAAGAAAATTGGGAACAAATTGTTGAAGAGTTTACTTATTTAAGAAATGACTTAGCAGAAGGAAGAGAGAATGAAAATGAAGAACCAGGTTTAAGTCCGCAAGAACTCCCCTTCTTTGATTTAATCTACATAGAAGCTTATGATGAGAAAGAAATAGATGCCGATGAAAAAGAAGCTGTAAAATCATTAACTATAGAAGTAGTTGAGCTATTACGAGAAGCTATCAATAAGCCTAATTTCTGGAAAGAAAGAACATCAGAAATTCGTAAATTACAAGGAGAATTAGATGAAAAACTATTGTTTACTGAAGTAGAAGCTGTTTCAGAATTGCACGAAAAACTTAGTGTAGAAATAATGGCTTTGGCTAAAAAAAGACATGAAGAACTTACAGGAGGCGAATGATTTTTGGAGAATTAGATATTACAATTACCAGATGTCAACGAAAGACAGTAAGTATATTCGTTGAAAGAGATGGGTCTGTTTCTGCAAGAGTACCAGAAGAGATTACAAAAGAAGAATTGACTGCTGTTTTACAATCTAAAGAATATCAAATCCATAAGAATTTAGCAGAGTGGACACAACTCAATGCACAGAAAATAGAACGTGATTATGTAAATGGTCAATCGTTTTTGTATCTCGGCAGAAATTATAGATTACAATTAACGAATGATGAGTTTAAAGGAATTAAACTAAAAAGCGGGTACTTTATAATCTCTAAAATAAATAAGACTAAAGCTAAAACATACTTTATTGATTTTTATAAAGAGAAGCTTCGAGAAAAATTAAAACCTATTCTCAATAGATACAAAGGACAGCTTGGAGTAGAACCACAAGACGTAAAAGTTATGGAATTACAGCACCGTTGGGCTTCCTGTACATCAAAAGGCAACCTAAACTTTCATTGGAAATGTGCTATGGCTCCTATTGATGTATTAAATTACATTGTAGCTCACGAGTTGGTACATATTATCCATCCAAACCACACTAAAGCTTTTTGGAATGATTTAGATAAAATTATTCCTAATTATGATAAACAGTTACAATGGCTTAAATTAAATGGGGCAGGGATGGATTTGTAAGATTATTGAATGTGGTCTTAGTAAATAGGGTATAATGCTTAAACCTTTAATTTATATTAAAAAATGAGTACTAATACTAATAGATCTTATCTTAAAAATTTGTCATTAAAATTTGTTTCCAGAATAATATCAAATTTCTATTATAAACGTTTTACGATCAGATTAACCCACCAAAACCGAGCAAAAACCGAGCAAATTGTCCCAGAATAGCATAAAAACAAAAAGAGTTACGAAATTTTATTATCGTAACTCTTTGATTATTAAGGTGGTCCCACTTGGGCTCGAACCAAGGACCCCCTGATTATGAGTCAGGTGCTCTAACCAGCTGAGCTATGGGACCTAAAACGGAGGGCAAATTTAAGGATTTGATATAAACACGCCAAACATTTTTTTCTATTATTTTAAGTATTCTATATTCTTGTACTATTTATTTGTAGTAACCGCTTGTTATATAGGGTATGAGAGCATCTTATTTTGGAACTTCCTGGCACAATTCTACCAAAACTCCATTAGTGGTTTTTGGATGAATAAAAGCGACTAACTTATTATCAGCTCCTTTCTTGGGCGTTTTATTAAGGATCTGAAATCCTTCTTGCTCTAATCGTTCCAATTCGAGTACAATATCATCTACATCAAAAGCAATATGATGAATACCTTCTCCTTTTTTGGCAATAAATTTTCCGATGGGGCCATCATCCTGTGTACTGGCCAGCAATTCTATTTTGCTATCACCTACCTTAAAAAAAGAAGTAATGACCGCTTCACTTTCTACAGCTTCCTGTTTATATGGAGGAACGCCCAAAAGCTTTTCGTATAAAGTATTGGCTTGTTCGATATCCTTAACGGCAATACCCAGATGTTCTATTTTATTAATATGGTTCATAATATACATTTATAACTACGTTGGTAAAAGTACAATTAATATGTATTTTTGCACCATGGAAACAAACAGACAGAAAAAAATAGCAGGAGTATTACAGCGCGATGTTGCCGATGTGATACAACTGGCATTGCGTGAAGCGGGAGTACAGGGGATTTTGGTTTCCGTAACCAAAGTAACAGTAACTACAGATCTTTCTATCGCAAAAGTATATATGAGTGTTTTTCCGCATCAGGAAGGTGAAAAAGTACTAAAAGAAGTAAATGCAGTAAAATCACAAATCAAACACCAGGTAGCGCAACGAACCAAAAATCAGTTGCGTCGTATGCCAGAAGTGTCTTATTATATTGATGATTCTCTGGAGTATATCTCTAATATAGAAAAAGCAGTCAAAGGAGAAGAGAACCCACTTTTGAATCCTGATCTTCTGGAAAAACGTAAAAAGAAATAAAAAGATTCTTTAATAAAGGTTCGTTAAGTATCAAAACTAATTTTTTAGTACTCTTTTTTAGGAAATTCATGGTAAGTAACAGAAATAACATTTTCATTTCTCTTTATTCTCTTATCTTTATTCCCAAATCAAATATAGTATCCCTTTTTTGAGTTGATACTTATTTTTGGTATTCACATTTAATGATCATTATAGCGAATTGAATTTTTCATTATACATCGCCAAGCGATATTTATTTTCTCCAGGAAGTAGTAATGCAATTAATATTATAACGATTATTGCAGCGGCAGGAGTGGTGATAGGAGCTATGGCGTTATTCCTGGTGTTATCGGGTTTTGCAGGGCTTAAAGATTTTAGTCTTCAGTTTTCTTCTTATTTTGATCCTGATCTTAAGATTTTTCCCGAAAGCGGAAAGACATTTACCTTTACCGATACCCAAAAAGAAAAATTGTCAAAACTCGAAGGAGTGATCAACTTCTCCGAAATTGTAGAGGAACGTGTATTTTTAGAATTTAGAGAAAAACAAAAAACAGCATACATCAAAGGTGTTGATAGTAATTACCATGAGGTCATCCAGACTGATAGTATTTTGGTGTATGGAGAATGGCTCACCAATAATGATTTTCAGGTGGTTGCCGGTAATGGGATCAGTAGAGAATTGAGCATGGGGGTCGAACAGACCTATACCAATCTGTTGAGTATATACGTGCCAAAACCCGGTAAAGGCATTCCTAATGATCCATCAAAAGCATTTAGCTCAGAAAAAGCTGTAAATATTGGCATTTATAGCCTTAATGATGAGCTTGATAAGAAATACATATTTGCGACCACTGGTTTGGCACGCAAATTATTAGAATTACCGCAAGATAAAGTAACTCATATCGAACTTAAATTGGCGCCTCAAGCCGATGAAGCAAAAGTAGTACAGGAGTTAGTAGCTATTTTTGATCATAAGGTGATTGTAAAAAACAGGATTCAGCTTAATGAGACCCTTTACAGAATGTTGAATACCGAAAATTTGGTTTCATACCTGGTGATTACTTTGATTGCCATCATAGCCTTGTTTAATGTGGCAGGAGCTATTATCATGATGATTATCGATAAGAAAAGTAATGTAAAAACACTATACAATGTAGGGGCATCCTTGGCGGGGATCAGAAAAATATTTTTGTTTCAAGGTTCTCTTATGACTATTTTAGGAGCGTTGCTGGGGCTGCTTCTAGGATTTATAATCATCGTATTACAACAGCAGTTTGGTTTATTGATGATTACTCCGTCTTTACCTTATCCAACCCGCATTACTGGGATTAGTTTTGTAGTAGTGTTTTTCACGATTACCATTATTGGTTTTATTGCTTCATTACTGGCATCAAGTAGAATTAATCAGAAACTGGTAAGTTAACGGTTCATCTATTGCTATGCTGAGTTTTTGTCGAAGTGTATTCGATAATAACACTTTTAATACATCATCAAGTTCTAGATTGATAAGACCTATCATTCCAACGTATGTAGAATTTACTTAAGAGCATAAATCATAGATTCTGGTCTACACCAGAGTGACAACTCTATTAATTATGATGTAATCTTTTAGGCTTGTTATAAGATTTGGGCGTTCGAGCGGGCTATTCACGCTACACGGTAGCTTGTTCCTATCCCTAACGCAATTATAGCATATAGGATAGTAAAGAATTTATGTAGTTTACATTGATATTTAGAAGTATCGTAACATTATTGGTCATTTAGGTACATATTAGAGTAATTAATACCAATTTTGTAGTAATATTGGGTGTAGAAAACAAAATTTAATATGAATTTAAGTAGCATTCCCAGAGATCTTAAAACGGTTATAGACTCAGAACAAGTAGACTTTTTGGTAAAAAGTAAAAGGAATCATCCCATAAAAAAGTCGATCGCAATTTTGTTGTTTTCTCTTTTCTGGAATGGGTTTGTAAGTATTTTTGTAGTTGCTTTTTTTGGACCATTATTTAAAAAAGAAGAAGTTCATTTTACATCCAACGGCACTGCAATGGTAGGGAGCCTCGATAATTTAGAACCCTTATTATTTCCAGGACTAATTATTGGTTTGTTTGTTATAATTGGTATAGCAATGTTGATTTGGGGAATGTTTATGCTTTTTCAAAAAGGAGGATACTTTGTAGGAACCGAAAATAGATTAATAAAATATAGAAAAGGAACTATAGAAATAAAAGATTGGGAGCAGTTTTCGGGGAATATACAGATTAAGAAGAACAGAAATTCTGGTAATCTCGAATTAGAATTAAGAACCGGAAAAATGAGAAATAGAAAGAATGGTTCAAATCATTTTGTACCTGATATTATTTATATTTCTCAAATCGATAATGTCTTTGATATCGAAAAGAAATGCAGAACTAGAATTAAAGAGAACGATCCAACGCCAGTAGTACGCACAGATAATTATGGGTAAAGAAGTATTTTAATCAATATTAAACAAACTCAAATCCTGTAAATGTTTTTTGTACCTCGTCAAAGGTTGCAAATACATCTTCAGGATGGTCACTGGTAACCATTTTGGTTCGATATTCTTTAAAATGAGGTATCCCTTTAAAATAATTGGTATAATGTCTTCGGGTTTCAAAAACACCTAATTTTTCTCCTTTCCAGTCAATAGCCATTTGTAAATGCCTGCGTGCAGCAATCACACGTTCATCCAATGTTGGGGGAGGTAAGTGCTCGCCGGTTTCAAAATAATGTTTCACTTCTCTAAAAAACCAGGGATATCCAATACTGGCACGACCAATCATAGCACCATCAAGGCCATACTGATCTCTCATTTCCATAGCACGTTCGGGAGTATCAACATCCCCATTACCAAATACAGGGATGTGCATTCTAGGATTGTTTTTTACCTCGGCAATCGGTTTCCAGTCGGCATTACCCTTATACATTTGTGCACGGGTACGCCCATGGATAGAAATAGCCTTTGCTCCTATATCTTGTAATCGCTCTGCTACTTCTACAATTCTGATCGAATCATGATCCCAACCCAATCTCGTTTTTACCGTTATGGGGAGTTTAGTATGTTTAACCATGGCCTCGGTAAGGGAGACCATAAGGTCAATATCTTTTAATATTCCGGCACCAGCACCTTTACTTACTACTTTTTTTACAGGACATCCAAAATTAATATCAATGATATCCGGTCCTGATGCCTCTACGATTTCTACCGATTTAAGCATAGAATCCAGATTGGCTCCAAAAATCTGAATCCCTACAGGACGTTCTTTTTCGTAAATATCAAGCTTGATTACACTTTTGGCAGCATCTCGAATTAAGCCTTCGCTAGAGATAAATTCTGTATATACAACATCTGCACCTTGTTCTTTACACAACGCGCGAAAAGGTGGGTCACTTACATCTTCCATCGGGGCTAATAACAACGGGAATTCCCCTACATCTATATCTCCTATTTTGGCCACAGCAATTAATTTTTTTGACAAAAATACGAATAATAACAAATCTTAAGACTACTATTCTTTAATCTCAATTTCTTGCACTATTCGTAGTGTTAAGAATAAGGTAGTTTTCTTTTAATTTACTTACTCTACAACAATCTTTAAAGTTTTAATGGTATCTATATTTTCCAGAGATAAAAAATAGAATTGTTTACTCAGAGGTTTTAATTCAATTACACCATTATTTATCACTCCTGATTCTACAAAACGTCCCGTTAAATCATACAATGAGTAAGAAGTAAATTCATCACTGTTTATAGAAATTTGATTTTCGGTAATAGGGTTAGGATAAATGATTAACTCTTCATTTATAGAGTCATCTTCTAGAATATTACTTATCACACCATTAGGATCGAGTTTGGCTAGTCCCCGTCCAGTTGCAAATATAGCATCCTGGATTTTGTTTATTCTAAAAGGATCAAAATCTATGGTTTGTAATAATCGTATAGTCTGTCCCCCGTCACCAGAATAATATATGTCATCGTTGTTAAAAAAATAAAACTCTTGAGAATTAACAAAAGTAAAGGCTCCTATATACTTATCTTGTAGCATAATTAATAGGATAATTTCATAAGAACCCCAGCCATCGGTAGTTTTATATAAATTAGGGGTAGTAACCGTGTTTCCGTTATTGTCAATGCTATTTTGAGGAACAATAGCATATCCGCTATTTTCATTTTCCATTGAAAACGCAGTTATATCTCTTGTATTTAAAATGACAGACCAATTCATACCTCCATCGGTACTCTTATAGATGCCGGTATTTGAATCGTAATTAAAAAATAATGAGCTATTTATAACTTCAAAATTGGGTATCCATGCAGTAGAAAATTGACATTGACAACTCCAGGTATTTCCTTTATCATAGGTAATGATGTATTTTCCAGATTGGAATGCTGTAATTATAGCAGTAGATTCATCAAGAATTATGATATCATATGGTTGAAAAATACCTTGACTTGTTGATGGGTTAAATTTTTGCCATGTTAATCCGCCATCAGAAGTTTTTAAATATTCTTCGGTAAAACTTCCTTTGATTCCGATGATACCATCAGTATTATTAAAAAAACCAACAGAGATAGGCACCCCTTCAACACTCATAAAAGGGTTAAGAGTTGTTTTATTCCAAGTGCTTCCACCATCAGTAGAAATCCCATAAAAGTAATTAGTATTTCCATTATTAACTTGATTTCCTACCATGTGTAAGGTATCGCCATATCCAGAAATATCGCTTACATTACCTTGGTTGATCTCTTCCCATGTTTGGCCATATGTGTACAATGATAAAAATAAAAATGGAAGTAGTAGTATATTTTTCATCACTATTGTTTTTTAGGTTATTTTATGCAATAAATTAATGATTCTGGGGACAGAAGTAGATTAATATATTTTTAATGGACGCTCTTGAAATAAGAAGAAATGGGATAAGATAAATATACAAAAAAGAAAGGTTAGTAATAGAAACTGAATTTGAAATAAGTGTATTACATAGATGATCATGATAACTTTTATTACTTTTTCTAGAGAAAAAATAAGTGTAATGTATGTTTATAGAGCTCTTGTTTTGAGTAAATAGGATTAGTCTAAAAATACGGTAAGGGATAGTATAAAGCTTCTAAAATCGATTATATTTGCAGACTAAATGATTTTAATTCAGTTGAATTGAACTCATCGGGCAGGGATAGTAGTGGCATCCTTTTTATTTGTATGCTGAGCCTATCGAAGTATACAAATAAAAAGATATAACGAATAGCCCGGTTCAGCCCGCATAATTATTTGAAAAAGAAGAATGAAAAAGATTAGAAATTTTTGCATTATTGCGCATATTGATCACGGTAAGAGTACACTTGCGGATCGATTATTAGATTTTACAGGATCGGTAACTGCTCGTGAAGCACAAGCACAATTGCTGGATAGTATGGATCTGGAGCGTGAACGTGGAATAACTATAAAGAGTCACGCGATCCAGATGGAATATACGTATAAAGGAGAGGAATATATCCTCAATCTTATCGATACTCCCGGGCATGTAGATTTTTCTTATGAGGTATCTCGTTCTATCGCGGCATGCGAAGGCGCACTATTGATTGTCGATGCTGCACAAAGTATACAAGCACAAACGATTTCTAATCTATATCTGGCATTAGAAAATGACCTGGAAATTATACCGGTACTCAATAAAGTGGATTTGCCAAGTGCTAATCCAGAAGAAGTGACTGATGATATTGTAGATTTATTAGGTTGTGATGCAGAAGATGTAATTCCCGCCAGTGCCAAAACCGGTATCGGAATTGAAGAAATTCTTTCTGCTATTATAGAACGTATTCCTGCTCCAGAAGGGAATCCTGAAGAACCTTTACAGGCATTGATTTTTGACTCAGTATATAATCCGTTTAGAGGAGTAGAAACATATTTTAGAGTCATAAATGGAGAGATTAAGAAGGGGCAACAAATTAAATTTGTTGCAACGGGGAAGGATTATTCTGCAGATGAGGTAGGTACCTTAAAACTTAATCAGGTTCCTAAAAAGGTGATTAAGACAGGAGATGTTGGATATCTAATCACAGGGATTAAAGATGCTCGCGAAGTAAAAGTAGGAGATACTATTACAGATGCTAAAACTCCTACTCAAAATGCTATTGAAGGTTTTGAAGATGTGAAGCCTATGGTATTTGCAGGAATTTATCCTGTAGATACAGAAGATTATGAAGAATTGAGGGCTTCGATGGAAAAACTACAGCTTAATGATGCTTCATTGGTTTTTGTACCAGAGAGTTCTGCTGCTTTAGGTTTTGGATTTCGATGTGGATTCTTAGGAATGCTTCACATGGAAATTATACAGGAACGACTCGAACGAGAGTTTAATATGACTGTAATTACTACGGTACCTAATGTGTCTTATCATGCGTTTACTCACAAGCATCCTGATGATATCATTATTGTAAACAATCCATCAGATTTACCTGATCCTTCTTCTATGAATCGTGTAGAAGAACCCTATATTAAAGCATCGATCATTACCAAGTCTGATTTTGTAGGTTCGGTAATGTCATTGTGTATCGAAAAACGTGGGGAGATTACCAATCAGACTTATCTTACTACAGAACGAGTAGAACTAACATTTGACATGCCATTAGCAGAGATTGTTTTTGATTTCTATGATCGTTTAAAAACGGTGTCAAAAGGATATGCTTCTTTTGATTATGCCCCGATTGGTATGCGTTCTTCTAAACTCGTAAAAGTCGATATATTACTGAATGGAAATATTGTGGATGCGTTGTCTGCATTATTGCATAAAGATAATGCCTATGATATTGGGAAAAAAATCTGTGAAAAGTTAAAAGAGTTGATCCCACGTCAACAATTTGATATTCCGATCCAGGCGGCAATTGGAGCAAAGTTTATAGCTCGTGAAACCGTAAAAGCACTTCGTAAAGATGTAACGGCCAAATGTTATGGTGGTGATATCTCACGTAAGCGAAAGTTATTAGAAAAGCAGAAAAAAGGTAAAAAACGTATGCGCCAGGTAGGAAATGTTGAGATTCCTCAGGAAGCATTTATGGCAGTATTGAAATTGAATGATTGATACGGTCGACAGTTGTGTCGATAGCAAGTAATTTTTGTAGAAGATTTTTAATTTGAGAGTTAATATGTAATAATTAAAAACTCGATTTTGAAGAAGTTAACATTGTTTTTATTGCTTGTTCCGGTTTATGTATTTTCCCAAAGTGTTAGTGGTGTAGTTGTCGATCAGAAAACGAAAAAACCTATTCAAACAGTAAATGTCTATCTGGAAAAAGTAAAAGAAGGGACGATTACAAATGAGAAAGGGGCTTTTTATCTTAAACTTGACTCTAAAGTCAAAAAAAAAGATACAATATATCTTTCTCACTTAGGGTATAAAACGAAGAAGTTGCTATTTCTGGAGCTTAAGAAAAAAGACACTATTTATCTTGTCAATGATCCTGAGAAACTGAATGAAGTTACTCTTATTTCTGATAAAAAATTAAAACCCAAAATTCAGTTTACAAAACTTACCTCATTACAAAGAGGGCTACACTCTTTTGGCTCTCTGTTAATAGATAATAAAATATATATAATTGGAGGTGATGCCTCATTCAAGACAGATATTGCGTTAAAAACATTTAATAATCATCCCGAGTTGACCGGACCAGATGCAGTTTTAAGTGATTTTCTAAAGAAAGCTAGAACTGAGACAGGTTTTTCATGGGAGAATTATAAAGGAGAATTATTAATCTATGATATAGCATTAGATACATGGAAAAATTCTGACCTTAAGTTTAGAAAAAGAGCATATCATAATCTTAATTATCACAACGGTAAGATTTATGTCTTGGGAGGCAAATATTTATCTGATAATAGGAAGTATGAATATCTGGATAATAAAATCGAAGTATTTGATATCAAAAAGAATACAATCAGTATTGATGATACCAATCCTCATCAAGCTATAGATTTTATGTCTTTTACCTATAGAAACCATATTATTGTAATGGGAGGCTCTATTAAAGCTAGAAAAGATGGAACTAAAATATATACAGATAAAGTACACTTATATAATTTAGAAACAGGTTTTTGGTATGAATTAGAAGATATGCCAGATACTGAAAAAATGAAAGGAATTCTGGTTAACCATAAAATATATTTGATAAGGAAGCGTATGGGAAAAGCGTTTTCAGAAATTAAAACGTTTGATTTAATTTCTGGAAAATGGGAGGATAAAGGAGAGTTACCTGTGGGAATTGATAATGCCGGAATTGTCTATAAAAATGGAATCATTTATTTTTTTGAAGAGGGAAAGTTATATGAGTATAACATAAATACCAAAGTACTGAACGAATATTTAATCAATCTATTTTTAAAAGGATCCAAGTTACATCATGCTGATAATAAGCTCTATGTATTAGGAGGCTTTGAAGAAGATAGGTTATCAAAAGAGCCGTCGTCGGGAGTGTTTAGTATTGACCTAGGTGAGCTAACAAAAACTAGAATTCACAGGTCAAAAAACCTGTAAAATTATATTCTGGAGAGTAAGGATATAATAATTTTTAACGAGCTTTTTTAGCTTCAATCATTTTGATCAACATATGTTCTACTCCATTATCATTATTGCTCTTTGTTGAGTAGTTGGCAATAGCTTTTACATTGGGATGTGCATTTTCCATAGCAAAACTATATTTTGCTCTAGTCATCATTTCGAGATCATTGTTGTAATCTCCAAAAACCATCGTTTCTTCAGGAAGTATATTATTTTTTTCCTGTAACTGCTGAAGCGCATGACCTTTATTGGCAAGGTTATGAGATAAGTCTAACCAGATTTCTCCAGATACTTTTACTTTTAACCTATTCTCGAGATGTTTTAATGCTGGATAAAGGTATTGTTCAGAACCTTTTTGATTGCAAATAGCAATTTTAAGATATTGATCGTCTACAACTTGAGACAAGTCTTGTACGATTTCATATCGGCCATAATATTCTGTGAACATATCCACAAAATCTTGTCCATAATCCTCGATATATCCTTTTTTTCTTCCGCAAAGGATCACTTGCGAGCCTTGTAGTGTTTTAGTGATATCAAGAAGTTCAAGATAAGTTTCTCGATCAATTTCTGTAGTCTGAAGCTCCCGATCCTGATGCATAGTAAGCGCTCCATTTTCGGCAATTACATAAATATCATCTTTGATGGGCTTTAACTTATCAATAATACTATAATATTGGCGACCACTAGCAGCAACAAAAGTTACTCCGAGATCGTTTAATTCTTCAAAAAGTTCGAAGAAGTGACGGCTTACTTTTCCTTTTGTATTAAGAAGTGTGCCATCCATATCGGTAGCAACCATTTTGATGTGAGATAAATCCATAGCAATGAGAAATTTTAAGTAGCAAAGGTATATTGTTAAGAGAAATAGAATATGTTATGACTGTGAAATTTGTATTAAATTAGTAAAACTTCTTGTTATTCCAGCCTTTCGACCCAACTCATGATCAACTAAAGGCTGTAATCCAAATAGTGAATCACAATGATTAATAAAACTGTATGTTTGTTTTAGTTATAAAAAATAGATTCCAGCCTACGCTGGAATGACAAAGTGTATGAAATTTTTCCAAAAAGAAGTGAAGTTGCAAGCGTTCGCTAGAGGTTTTCACTTGATTACAACCGAAGTTGTATCAAAAATTCCAGAAATAAAAGAGATCAATATTGGTCAATTACAGGTATTTATAAAACATACCTCTGCGAGTCTTACAATAAACGAAAATGCAGATCCTACAGTACGACAGGATTTTGAAAGCCATATGAATGTTATGGTTCCCGAAAACGCTCCGTATTATATTCATACCTATGAAGGATCAGATGATATGCCAGCTCATATTAAAGCATCGCTAATGGGAGCTTCTGTGCAGATACCTATTACAAACGGAAAATTAAACCTAGGCACCTGGCAAGGGATTTATCTTTGCGAACATAGAAATTATGGAGGTTCGAGGAAACTAGTGATTACAGCTTATGGAAACTAGAAATAATGGGTGTTTAACAGCGGTTCAAAAAAACAAATCCCGGACGAAATCCAGGATCATTTTTTTGAATACATTAATATAGATAGTATTCTAAATTCTGTTTGGTTTTAAAACCACTGCGCCCAGGGGATTCTAGATAACATAAGAATCCATCCGATGGTATAAAAAATAGCGAGCATTTTAAATTTTGGAGTAGAAGTAAGTTTCTTTTTATGTTTTGAATACCCCATTGTAATAAAAACAATAGTGAGTATCATTACCATTGGGTGTTCTACATTATATAGACGTAGCGTTGCATTTTTCATAATTTCTCCCATAGAATGAGTGCCTGAGAACCAAACTACTAATGGAGATACAAAGAAAATTATAATTCCTATTAAGAGTTGAATATGAGAAACAATTAAGGCGAATAAAGAGATTCTAAAGTCTTTTGGAGCATATTCTCTTTTAGTAAAAAATCCGGCAAGTGCATTAATAGTTGCAAGGGTAACCACAAGAAGAACAAGATAAGCCCAATAGGAGTGAACGATTTGAATAGCTTCGTACATAATATATCGATGTGTTTAGTTTATCCAAAGGTACATATAATGAATAAAAAAACCTCATTCATAAATATGTGAATGAGGTTTTTTTTACTTAGTTTACAGTGCCTTAGTTAAATAAATAACGTAATCCAATTTGCATTTGCCATCTTGAAGCATTTAATCTGCCACTATCGGTAAGCTCTTCGATACCATCACTAAATCTATCTGCGTCAAAAGTGTACTCAGGGTTTGGTCCACCGGTTTCTACATTGATTAAATCTACAGTTTGACGAATAAATTTCCTTTGCCCCCAATCTTTATTAATTAAGTTCGTAAAGTTATTTATATCAGCGGTGGCTTGTAAAGTATGTTTTTTGTTTCCAAATCTAATAGAAAAATCTTGAACAAAACGCAAATCAATAACATGACTCCATGGTCCTTGCTCTCCATTACGCTCTGCATAACGACCTCTTCTTTTTCTTAGGTAATCATTACCTTCAATAAAGGCATTAAGAGATTCCCATTGTTGATCTGGAGTGGCTATTAGATTGTTGTCATTATCTAATAATGGAACTAAGTTAATCTCACTCTGATTAGCGGGGACATATAATAGAGCATTATCTGATCTGTTATCTCCAAGTAATGATCCGTTATAAATAAAAGAATATGGTTGTCCTTGAGATCCTTCGTAATACAAACCAATTGTAGTTTTTAAATTCTCATTCCAATTGATTTCATAAGAAACATTGGCATTAACTCTATGTCCTTGGGCAAAGTCTGATCTGCTTAATTGAGGTGCGTTTTTTCCATTAACGGTTTCTATATTTGACCATTGAGAAATATTTCTTGATGAAGTACCATCAAAAAGAGATTTAGAATCACCATAAGAATAGGATACTTGTCCCTGGAAACCATTTTCAAAAGGTTTTCTAAGTGTAAAACTAGCATTCCATGAATATCCTTCACCAGTATTTGATGCTAGTATAACGTCTCTATATGTGTCATCAATTTCATCATCGTCATAGAAAGGTCTGTTATCGGCACCATTTAAAGTTCCTACTTGACCTACTATATTTAATTGTTGATAATTAAGAGCAGTTATATTATCATTCCAAATTAAATCTGTACTCGCTACTAATCCCCATATTGGTAATTTTTGATCTACAGCAATATTGGCTTTGAATACTTGTGGTAATCTAAAGTCTGGAGTGAATAAATCAATTCTACCTCCGACTCCACCGGTACCTGGTTCTACTGTTACAGGTTGTTGGTTAACATTTGGGTTAAATGTAACAGGGTCACTAAGCTCAAAACTTCTAGATCTTCCGCCAGTAACTCCATTATTGTTATATGTGGCAGCTGGCCAAACTAAAGGAAGTCTTGAAGTAAAAATACCAAAACCTCCTCGGATTTGTGTTTTGCGTTCTCCTTTTACATCCCAGTTAAATCCAACTCTTGGAGAGACATAAACTTGTGAATCCACTCCTTTTCCTACTCTTGCACCTTGTAAATCATAACCAGCTGCTTCAAGTAAAGGTACTGTTCTATTGTTGAAATCATCATTAGCTAATCCATCTTCCCAAATAGGGAAATCAAATCTTATACCAGCCGTAATTTTAAAATTATCTGTAAACTGTACTTCATCTTGTGCATAAAAACCTAGTTGGAGTACATCAAATTCTGATGCTCCAGAAGAGTCATCACCTATACCATTTCCAGCTAATAAAGAATATTCTCTTTGGTAGAAACTTGCAGGCTGTCCTGTAAGGAAATCATCTACAGTAAGAAAAGTATAGTCCCCATGGTTAAAACCGAAAAATAAATTTTTAATTTTTGAGTATTCATTATGAGTTCCTAAGGTTATAGTATGTCGTCCTTTATAAATTTCAAAGTTATTAGTGAAAGTAAATATGTCTTGATCTAAAAGGTTAGCTGTAGAAAAGGGTTCATTTCCAAAAATAAGCCCTTGTCTAAAATCTCTGTCATTTAAACCATCAGCAATTCTGACAGTTGGGAAGGGATTTCCACTAGGATCTCTGTCATCTCTAACTCGAGTATACCCAAAAATAAAGTTATTTGAAAAATCAGAACCAATTGTAGAGTTGATTTCTAATGCAGAAGAATTAGAAACAGTAATAAATTTTTCTGAACCATTAGAAAACCCAATTCCTCTACTGTTAGAACTTCTAGCTTCTAAATTATCTCCTCTAACATAACCATGTCTGAAAGATAATTTATTATTTTCATTAATATTCCAATCTAACTTAAGAGTAAATTTATCACTTTTTAATGTAGTTTCATTGGTTTGAAACCCGCCGATATCATATCCATATGTTGAAAGAGTTCTCGATCTTAAACTTTCTATAGCAGCTAGTGTATTAGAATCACCAGTGTAATTACTAATATTAAAAGGTTGAGGAACTTCTCTATCCTCTCTTTCATAGTTAACAAAATAGAATAATTTATCTTTAATAATTGGCCCCCCGATTCTTACTCCGTAGGTAGTAGATGAAAAATCAGGAAATTTTTCTCTAGACTCTCCTTCGTCAAGTAAACTTGGAGGTGTTTTTCCAGCTAAATCCTGATTTCTTACGAATGCATAAGCAGATCCTTCAATGTTATTTGTCCCTGATCTTGTGACAGCACTTATCGCACCACCAGCAAAACCAGCAATTCTTACATCAAAAGGAGCTATTTGTACCTGAAAAGATTCAATGGCATCTACTGAAAATGGATTTACACCAGTTTGTCCTCCGTTAGTTCCTGAATCGGCTAATCCAAAAACATCATTGTTAACTGCTCCATCAATATAGATAGCATTATATCTACTATTTTGACCTGCTAAAGATATGCTAAAACCATCATCATCTTCTGATACTTGAGCTTGTGGTGTTAATCTGACAAAATCAGCAATAGATCTAGATGTTTGTGGCAAATTTTGAATATCTCTTTGTGAAATATTAGTTTCTGCACCACTTTTGTTAGAGTTAAATACTCCATTGTTAGTTACTGTTATAACTACCTTTTCTAATTCATTAGCTGATTCAACCATTTGAGTACTTATCCTAAAAGATTGCCCCAGTTGAAGAGATATGTTTTCTCTCTTATAATCATTAAATCCAAGGTAAGAAATGGTAATGGTGTAAGGTCCACCAGTACGCATACCAGAAATTCTATAAAACCCATCAAAATCGGTAGTGGCGCCATATCGAGTACCTGATGGTTGGTGAACAGCAACGATATTTGCCCCTGGTAAAGGTCCTCCTGTATTATCTGTAACTTTACCTCCAAGAGATGAAGTTGTCACTCCTTGCCCAAACGTTTCCCCAACGAATGCAGTAAGAATTACAACAAATAAAAATGTAATCTTTTTCATAAGTGTGCTTTAATTGTTTTTACAAATGAACTAATCTTCTTGTAATGTAAGTTTATAATAAGGTTAAGTAATGGTAAGGGATGAATGAAAATAACTGCTAAAAAATTAATTTTCAGTTAATTTTGGTTTTAAGACTCTTGCATTTGTAGATCTCAATAAGAGCAAAGATTTCAGAAATTATTAGATTATAGAGAATCAATAATTACAATATTTAAAAACTTTTGATAAATAAAAAACCTCATTCGATTATCGAATGAGGTTTGAAAATATATTATTGTTTCAAGTTTTAGAACTTGTAACTTAAACTTGCATTCCAGGTTCTTCCTACTCCTAAAAAGTACCCGAAAGAATCTAATTGACCGATATAAGGAGAGTTAAATAAGTTCTTAACATTTCCTCTAAATGTTAATCTGTTTTCTCCAAAATTAAATTTGTAAGTAACACCAGCATCTACAAGGTCATAAGAAGGTAATCTTTCAGCTTGATAAACTTCTCCATTAAAAGCAGCATCAGCAACATCTTCTGGGTCTACAAAACCATAAAGATCTGTATATACATTATAATCTAAATCAACAGATAAATTATGTAAGATGTCAAAATATCCACCTACACCAAAAGAAGTTTGCGCTGCATTACCAACTTTCGTACCCGTTAAATTTACACTTCCAGTCTCTATGATAGCAGCTGTTTGATCATTTGCAAGGGTAAATGGTGAAGTTCCATCAAACTTCCAGTTACCCAAAGAACCATAACCTCTTAATCTCCATCTTCCACCATCTGGTCTATATTCAAAGTCGAATTCTGCTCCTTGATGAATTTGTGCAATACTAGTTAGTCTATACGTTGTAAAATCACCATTTGTAAGTTCTGGACCATTAGTACTTAAGAAACGGTTTGCCCATTCTGTTCTGTAAATATCGAAGTTTAATTTAAAGTTGTTACTTTTAAAACGGTATCCTCCTTCAAAACTAGTGATTTCTTCATTGTCAACTTCTGGGTCTACCAAATCATTAGAATTTCTAATATCAGCAAATACATTATCTAAGAAAGGCTGACGTGAGAAGAATCCTGCGTTTACGAAGACTGAGTGTTGTTCTGTAATGTTGTAAGAGGCTCCTCCTTTTACATTATATCCTGTTTTGTTTAGTTTTTCAGATTTTCCTAAACCATTACCGGTTCCTGTAAAACGTCCTTCTCTTTGGTATGATTGAGTTGACACTGCTGCTTGTAAAAACACTGCAAAATTATCGGTAGCATACTCTGCCTGACCAAATCCTCCTACATAATTAATATCTTCAGAATAGTCGAATTGAGTACGATTTTCTTCATCTGCAAAATCAAATAAAGCTGACCACGGATCTGCTTCAAATTCTTCTGTAAATACATAATCGCTAGGTCTATTTGCATTGTTAAAATTATCTGTAAACCCATTAAGACCTAATAAATCATTTACTTGTCTAAAGTGATCACCATGGTATAACCTAGCGTCAAAACCAACATTAAATGTCCAGTTTTCTACGGTTTCTATATTTAAGCTAGAAAGTAATCCATACCAGTTATGATTATTTACAGAAGATCTTCTTATATAGGAAGATCCAAAGTTTCCAAATCCATTACCGTCAGCAGATGCTATATTATTCTCAACAATTTGATCAAAATCTATGTTTTCATTATTGTTGTCATTTACTCGAACTCTTCCTCGACCGAGGCCTCCTGTTCCACCACCACGTCCCCATGATGCATAAAGCACTGTTGATAGGTCTAAACCATCTTGAATATTAAAATCCCAGTTTAGGTTAGCTACAGGTTTGTGGTAATAGTTTCGTCTTTCTGTAAAACGTTCACCATTTAAGAAACCAGAATTTCTATTTTGTTTTGCACCAAATTCTTCGAAAACTTCAAGATCTTGAGAGAAACTTTGATCGTGCCATTGTGGAGCACCAGTAACTAAGAAATTAAAAGTGTTTTTATCGTTTGGTTTATACCCAACAGAAAACAAGTAGTTTTGTCCTCCACCTGCTGTACCTTCGGCCCATTTTCTGTGCCCTTGCCAGTGATCTACTAAAACCGAAAATGCCCATCCATTATCACTTAATCCAGAGTTGTAGCTAGCAGTAGTTTTAATATAACTATCATTACCTCCTAAGAACCTTACAAATCCACCTTGTTTTTGATCTGTAGTTTTAGAAATAATATTTATAGTACCCCCAACAGATGAGATCGCTAATTTAGAAGATCCTAGACCACGTTGTACTTGCACAGCGTTAGCAACGTCAGACATACCAGCCCAATTTGACCAGAAAATTCGACCATCTTCTGGGCTATTAATTGGCTGACCATTTAATAAGACAGCAGTATTGGTATCATCAAAACCTCTTAAGAAAATCTGACTATCACCAAATCCTCCTGCTTGATTAGAAACATATACAGAAGGAGTGTTTTTGATAGTTTCAGTGAATTCAACATTACCTGCTGCTTTTAACTGGATATCCTCTCCTTTTACTGTAGATACGGCAATAGGTGTTCTTCTATCTTCAGCTAAATCGACAATTCCGCTACCTACTATTATAATTTCTTCAAGAGAATTATCAAGGCTTAAATTGATTGTTCCAAGATCTTGATCGCCATTAGTTACATCATAAGCGATGTTTTTAGCTCCAAATCCAACATAAGAAACATTAATTGTCCCCGTTGGATTAGTTACTGTAAGAGAAAATTTACCATCAAAATCAGATGTTGTTCCATTAGAAGTTCTTAATTCAACAATGTTTGCTCCTGGTAATGGACCATTTGATTCGGAATCGAATATCGTTCCTGTTACTACTCCTTGTGCAAACGTCTCCCCAACGACTGCCATAAGGATTACAACAAATAAAAATGTAATCTTTTTCATGAGTGTGTTTTAATTATTTTTAATTACGCTATGAAACCTTTAACGATTAAAATTCCTATACTTTTAAGTATTTCAAAAACTGCTTAAATCGTATATGGTTCCAAAATAAATGATTGAGTTAATAATCCGCGCAAAAGAACGAATCTTTACGCAAACTAAGTTTATCTTAATGTTAAGAGTTTTTAACAAAAAACTACCCGTTAAAAGTAAAAGGAATTTCTAAATATGTTGGCTTTCAGGTATTTGAATATATGAAAAGTTATTAACCGAAAAAATGTTAATTAATTTTATTTTTAAAGTTGCAACAATAGGATGAAAAAAAGGTCAGAATTAGGAAAGGTGTTGTGTTTTGATGTGTGTTTTAACATTTTCCCTTTCTTACGTAAGAAAGAGAAAATGTTAATATGTTTATGAATTAGATTTTTCTAAATACCGTTTTAAAAGTGTATTTGTTGAAGAATCATGCTCAGAGATTTGTTTTGTATTAATTTCTGATAAGATAGTACTAGCTAGTTGTTTTCCTAATTCTACGCCCCATTGATCATAACTAAAAATATTCCAGACTACTCCTTGAACAAAAATACGTTGTTCGTACATGGCTACTAATGCCCCCAGACTTTTAGGAGTAAGTTTGTTTACTAATATTGTGGTCGTAGGCTTGTTACCTGCAAAGATTTTAAAAGGGAGTAATTGTTCTATTTTTTCTTGAGATAAAGATGTTGAGCTTAACTCCTTTGAAACTTCAGTCTTGGTTTTACCATTCATTAAGGCTTCTGTCTGCGCAAAGAAGTTTGCCATTAACTTATCCTGATGATCTTGATCTCCAAACAAAGCATTTTTAAAACCTATAAATTCTGCAGGAATTAATTTGGTTCCCTGATGGATCAATTGAAAAAAAGCATGTTGAGCGTTGGTGCCTGGCTCTCCCCATATAATAGTACCTGTTTGATAAGTTACAGGTTCTCCATTACGATCTACACTTTTACCATTACTTTCCATAATACCTTGTTGTAAATAGGCAGGTAATCTATGTAGGTATTGAGAATAAGGAATAATAGCTTCACTTTCTGCATTAAAAAAGTTGTTATACCATATACTTAACATACCTAAAATAACAGGAATATTTTTTTCAAATGGCGTGGTTTTAAAATGTTCATCCATTTCATGGGCACCGGCGAGTAATGCTTCAAAGTGTTCGTACCCTACAGAAAGACTTATCGATAATCCGACAGCGCTCCAAAGAGAAAAACGTCCGCCAACCCAATCCCATAAGGGAAAAATATTTGAAGAATCAATACCAAAATTAGTAACATTCTCAATATTACTAGATACTGCTACAAAATGTTTGCCTACAGCTTCTATTGGAGCATGTTGTGTAAACCAGTTTCTTGCAGTTGTAGCATTGGATAAAGTTTCCTGAGTAGAAAAAGTTTTAGAAACAACTACAAATAGCGTTGTTTCGGGGTCTAAATTTTTTAAGCTTTGATGTACATGATCTCCATCAACATTAGAGATAAAATGAACGTTAAGGTGATTTTTGTAATAAGCAAGAGATTCAGTAATCATGGCTGGACCAAGATCAGAGCCTCCAATACCGATGTTTACAATATCGGTAAAAGCTTTGCCTTTGTATCCAGTGCGACTTCCAGAAATAATTTCATTACTGAATGCCTTTATTTTTTCTTTAACGGTATCAACTTCGGGAATTATATTTTTTCCATCAACAGTAACTGTGTTTGTTGAAGGCGTTCTAAGTGCGGTATGTAATACAGCTCTATTTTCAGTTTCATTAATAATACCTCCGCCAAAGTAGTTATGTATTGCTTCTTCTAATTTAACCTCTTTTGCAAGTTCAAGTAGCAGGGCTCTGGTGGTTTGATCAATTCTGTTTTTAGAATAATCGATATAAAAATCTTCCCAGGCAATAGAAAAAGCTTGCGCTCTGTCTGGGTGTTCCAGAAACAAATCCTTTAAGTGTGTGTCTTTTATGGTCTCATAATGAGATTTAAGTGCTTCCCAGGCTTTTGTGGTGGTGGGATTAATAGTTGGTAATGTCATTGTGTTTATAAAATTTCTTGTGGTTTAAATTGTATGCTGTCTAATGTAGCTTTTATGGGTTCTATAAAAGTAAAAAACTTAGGGCGAAGACTATCTGACAATGGTTTTGAAGCAGGGAGGTCTTGTTTGAAAGGGTCGACTTCTTTACCATTTTTCCAAAATCGATAGCAAACGTGAGGCCCTCCTGTGTTACCAGTCATACCTATATAACCAATAACATCTCCTTGTCTTACAAATTCACCTACTTTTACTGCTTGTCTGCTCATATGCAGATATTGAGTATCATAGGTTGCATTATGTCTTATTTTTACATATTTTCCATTGCCTCCTCTGCGTTCTGATTTGGTAACAATTCCGTCTGCCGTGGCTAATATAGGAGTTCCTATAGGTGCAGCAAAATCTGTTCCCCTGTGAGGTCTTATTTTATTTCCGTAGTATTTGATTCTTCGTCTAAGGTTATATCTTGAAGAAATTCTACTGAATTTTACAGGAGCGGTAAGAAATGCTCGTCGTAAATTGTTAGCTTCTTCGTCAAAATAATCTACTCCCCCTGTTATCGAATCATCTTTAAATCTAAATGCATAAATGGGTTTGTTGATATGCTCAAAATAAGAAGCTTTGATTTGATCAACCCCTGCAGGAATGGTATCATCAATAAACTTTTCAACATAAATGATTTTAAACCTATCGCCTGCTTGTAATCTTGTAAAATCTATAGTCCAGGCGTAAATATCTGCCATATTGTATGCAACCAGAAAATTGAGATCTAAATCATCAAATGTTTGCATTAGGCTACTATTAATAATCCCAGATGCAGTTTTTTCTACAAGTTTTACCGGTTTTTTTCTTTTTTTGGCAATTATACTATCTCTAAAATCAATTACAGTGTAATCGATTTTATTGTTCTGATATACAAATACCTGCGCTTTTTCTGTAGTATCTTTTGATTTAAGGAGCATATATGGTTTTCCAGCCATAATTCTTGCTACATTAAATGTGTCTTTAATCTTATTTGTAATTTCGAATACTTTAGTTCTACTTATGCCATGAGTATCCATAATAGCTCCAAAACTATCACCGGGTCTAATGGTGTCTTTCACAACATTAAAATTATCTAGAACATAGCCAAATTCCTTAATTACAGGAGGTGCCTTTTTTTCTTCAACTACCTCTGGAATAGTGACTTTAGTTTCTTTTTTTTCTTTTTGACATGAAAATAATACTACCACAATTAGTAGTAAGTAACCTATTTGTTTCAACTGACGACTATTTTATTTTGCGGTATTAAATTGATGAGTAACCCATTGTTGACCCCAGTTTTCTTTTTCTTCTTCATTCCAAAGATTAGGGAAAAACATAATTCTTTGAAAGCTAGGAGGTAAGAAACTTTTCCAGTTTGTTCCTCCCGTGGCCAAAACTTCGCCTTTATCTTTATTAAGGTATCTAAAGGCGGCACCCATATGCATTAATAACCAATTAATATTCACATTGGTGTCAAAAGTACGTAATGCTTCGATAAGGTGCACATTATTTTGCTCTTTTTCTGGTAGTTCGAGATATTTATGGAATATTGTGCTATGTTGTACTTGTTTAGCAATACGCATCATTCTGGGAGTATACCGATATTCGAATTGTTTAAGAGTAAGTGTTTTTTCACCTGTTTCTTTATCGGTTGCACCAGATTTCCAGTATAAATGCTCAAATACTTCCCCAAGAGGGTCTTTTTCTGAAAATTGGGTTCTCTCCTTTGTATTTACAAGATTTGATAAAGGAGTGGAGTAAATTTCAATAAGTCTGAATTGTACAGATTGAAATCCACTGGCAGGAAGAAGTGACATTCTGTATTTAAGAAATTGATCTCTATCCATTCCTTTTATCATGACATCAAAAGAGTTGATTAAAACTCTAAAATATCGATTTACCCGATTGATTTTGGCAGTAAAGAACTCTGCAGTTTGTAATTTATCATCAATAATTTGCTTTAATTCATGTATAATGAGTTTAAAATAGAGTTCTGTAATCTGATGATAAGTGATGAATATTTCTTCGTCGGGGAAATGTGTTCTGGGTATTTGTAAGCTTAATAGCGTGTCAAGATGTATGTAATCCCAATAGGTAAGATAACGATCATGAAGAAGACCATCTAGATATGATCCTAAATCTTGACCAGAGTTTTTAAATTTTTTTTCTAATTGCTTTATTTTCTCAGCAATTTCGGGTTTGATGATTTCACTCATTGATCTATTACAATTTTGAATGGGTGTTTGAGTCCTTTAAATGCATCCAGGTCAGCTTTTATTGAGCCAACAAGGATGTCAGCTTTTATTCTCACTGGCATTCGGTTGTCATCATCACTTACCCATACAGTCATACTTTCTTCTTCTTTAAAGATTCTATCAGCTTGTACATAAGGCCTGAACTTTAAACATGCAATTTTACCCATTTTAGTTTTAATGATCTCTCTTCCTAAGAATTTTAACTTAAATCGGTAGTTTTCGTTATCAAAAAACATGTTTACATATTGTTCATCTCCTTTTTTTAATGAAGTTGTATTGATATTATTACGCAAATAATAAAAAGAAGACATCATATCCTGCACATTAGACTTTACAGGGAAAGATTTTTTGGTGTTATATTTTTTGTTAAATACTAAAGCTTCGCTTTGGTTGTGATCAAAATTAATTTCTATATCCTTAGTATGCCCTCCTTCATTGATTTTTCGAATAAACCTGTAGGGTTTAACTTCATTTTTATCGATATAGGTTTCATAATAATCCTCAACTTTAAAAAACACACTTAAAAGACCAGTAGATTTACCAGTGCCTACTACATGATGAACAGGCTTGTTATTGATAATATCATCTTTAACTTCTAGTGTTGCATAGCTTGCTGTAAAAACTCCATAATGGATCCTGAATCTAAACCATTCACCTGCATCAAAGGCTTTATGGCTTTTCTGAGCTATTGCAGGAAGAGCGATTATAACCAAAAGGCAAATTGTGATATACTTTTTCATAGTTTAGGGTATTGTTGAATTTGATATACATGCTAAATTGGTGATGTAAATACAATATCCATTCCAAAAGTACTATTTAATGTGAAGAGATAAAAATGAATACTGTTATCAAATGTAAAAATATGAACAAAAAAAGAGAGCCACCACAGCTCTCCTTTTTACTTTTATTAACCAACTAAAAACTTAAATTATGAGAATAATTATTGTTTTAGATATAAGTGGTAACCACTCCACCTATGATTACAAAAATGAAATTTTTTTGCATAATTATCAAACGAAAACGTTTTTTTATTATGAGTTTTAACAAAAATTTATAGTAAGTCGTCTAAAAATTGCATATTCCTCAAAATTTAACAAAAGTGGTTTTAATCCATAAAAAGGAATATATTCGATGTTTTTTATAAAGTACCTCTTTGTTGTTGCTCTCTTTCTATGGCCTCAAATAGAGCTTTGAAATTACCTTTTCCAAAGGATTGAGCTCCTTTACGTTGTATGATTTCAAAGAACATTGTAGGACGATCTAAAACAGGTTTGGTAAAAATTTGAAGAAGATATCCTTCATCATCACGATCAATTAAGATTCCCAATTCTTTTAATGGGGCAAGATCTTCATCTATTTCACCAACTCGATCCAGTACTGTTTCATAATAACTCGCAGGAACAGTAAGAAATTCAACTCCGCGATTTTGTAATGCAGAAACAGTCTCAATGATATTGTCTGTTGCTAATGCCATATGTTGTACTCCTGCACCATTATAGAAATCAATATATTCTTCGATTTGAGATTTTTTTCTACCTTCTGCAGGTTCATTGATAGGAAACTTGATTCGTCCATTACCATTACTCATCACTTTACTCATTAGAGCAGTATATTCTGTAGAAATATCTTTGTCATCAAAAGAGACTAGTTGTGCAAACCCCATTACTTTGGCATAGAACTCACACCACTTATTCATTTCATTCCAACCAACATTACCTACCATATGATCGATAAATTTTAAACCTGTAGATTCTGTTGTATATGGTTTATTCCATGGCATATAACCTGGTAAGAATGCTCCATGGTAATTTTTTCGCTCTACAAAAATGTGAACTGTTTCTCCATAGGTGTGGATCCCTGAAAATACAACGCTACCATTTTCATCTTCCTCTACCTTGGGTTTCATGTACGATTTTGCTCCTCGTTTAATGGTTTCTTCATAGCTTTTAGTAGCATCATCCACCCAAAGAGCCACTACTTTTACTCCGTCACCATGTGCATTGATGTGTTTATTGATGTCACCATCTGGTTGTAAAGGAGAGGTAAGGACTAATCGTATTTTATCCTGTTGCATCACATATGATACTTTGTCTTTTCTACCAGTTTCTAAACCGGCGTAGGCTACTGGTTGAAATCCCCAGGCCGATTGGTAATAATAAGCAGCTTGCTTGGCATTACCAACATAAAGCTCTACATAATCTGTTCCAAGTAGCGGTAGGAAATCTTCTGCTTGAGGAACTACTTTTTCTAAATCCTGAGGTGTTATATTAGTCGACATATTTTTTGTTTTTTTAAATTAGATAATGAGAAAATTGTACTGTGCGCTGGTTGTTTTTAGTCAAAACTTACCACATAGCTCTAAGGTGGGCTGTAATGTCTTTTCTATAATTTAGCATCATTCAGATTGTTTAAATTCTTTCATTATTCATTTTCTAATGGTTTACTCTAACCATGATTTATGATACTCTTCATCAGCTATTTTCATGGCCTCTTCGGTAACCATTAAAGGTTTAAATGTGTCGACCATAACAGCTAATTCATCGGTTTTTGTTTTACCAATGCTTCGTTCTGCTGCTCCTGGGTGAGGCCCATGTGGTATTCCTGCTGGATGTAAAGAAATATGACCAGCATCAATATCGTTTCTGCTCATAAAATCACCATCTACATAATACAATACTTCATCACTATCAATATTACTATGGTTATAGGGAGCAGGGATACTGTCTGGGTGATAATCATATAATCTAGGTACAAATGAACAAACTACAAAAGCATCTGTTTCAAAAGTTTGATGAACTGGCGGTGGTTGATGAATTCTTCCTGTTATTGGTTCAAAATCATGTATTGAAAAAGCATATGGAAAATTAAAACCATCATACCCTACAACATCAAATGGATGTGAAGCATATATCATATCAAAAATCTCATCTTGCTTTTTTACTTTGATCAAAAAGTCCCCTTTTTCATCATTTGTTTCTAATTCATAAGGAGCTCTAAGATCTCGTTCGCAGTATGGAGAATGTTCTAATAATTGACCAAACCAGTTACGATATCTTTTTGGAGTGTAAATAGGTCTTCTGGACTCGACTATAAATAAACGATTATCAGTAGAGTCAAAATCAAGTTTATAAATTGTTCCTCTTGGAATAACAATATAATCACCGTACTTAAAATCGAGATTTCCTAAATGACTACGAAATTTACCACTTCCTCGGTGTACAAAAATCAATTCATCTGCATCTGTATTCTTATAGAAGTAATCAGATGTAGATTCTTGAGGTGCAGATAAAATGATACTCGCATCACTATTAGTCAGGACATTTTTTCTGCTTTGTAAATAATCTTTTTCAGGATTTATTTTAAATCCATGAAATCGATAGGATTTAATATTGTTATTAATTGCTATTTTGGGAGCTACGCTATAACTTCCTTTAATTTCTTTTACTTGTGTTGGCCTTTGACAATGGTATAGATTAGTTGACATTCCGTCAAAACCTATTGTTCCGAATAATTGTTCGTAGTAAAGACTACCATCTGGTTTTTTAAAGATAGTATGGCGTTTGGGGGGTATTTTTCCCAGGGTGTGATAAAAAGGCATGATGTTGCAAGTTTAAGGTATTAACTATTTTCTAATAAGACAATAAATAGCAAGTCTACCTTATTCGGGATTGCGCTTAATAAGGTAGTGTAATAATAATAGTAAATCCTGCCAAAACAAGTTCATAATATTACAAATATCGTAAATATTTCTGTGATTTAAGCTATTAGTATCATCCATTTAAAACCAAAAACCAACACTAAAGAACCATAGACTTTCATCTAATTCTGGAGAATACGTATATTTTACTTGTATTGGGCCGGCAAAAGTATCCAGACCATATCCTAAGGCATATCCAGAATATTCTGGATCTTCGAACCATCTTCCGGTACTAAATAATTTGTTACCGGCATTTGCAAAATTAGCTGATGCATTAAGATGATGGTTTTTTAATATTTCGTAATCAGCTGTTATCAATGCTTTTGCAAAACTTTGCCCGGTTATTGCTAAAAAGTCATAGCCATAGAAAGGGATGAAGTTATTAATGGTTTTAGCTCCAAAACCACCAAGTAGAAAGTCAAGTGAATTAATAGCATTGTTTCCTATTTTGGTTCCTGCTTCTGCCGTAAAATTTAAAGTGAGATTTTTGTATAGTGTAGTGGCATACCCTAATTTTGCTTTGGCAATAGAAAATTCATCAAAACTATTTGTAAAATCAGAAGAAAAAAGATAAGTATGAATATCACCTTCGAACAAGATTCCTCGTTTTGGAAAATATTTATTGTCATAGGTATCTAATTTGATATATCCTAAAGCACTCCAATAATCACTATTATCAAAGACAGTTCTCGGGATTTGGTTTTCATCTTCTCCAAATGTTTCTGAAATTATCCTAAGCCTTTTATATTCAGCACCTAGACCTACAGAGAATGTTTGTCTAAAAGGTGTTTCAACATAAGCCTGAACATTAAAATCAGTATAATCGATATCAATTGTATTAATATTTAAATCTGGGATTTCTCCAAATTGACCTATAAAGTCAAAATCAAATGCCTTCTTAAAATTGTTATAGCTGTATTTTAGTCCCGGACTTAGGTAGAACCCTTTGTAGATATGATAATCCAGATTATATCGGATATTATCTCCCAAAGCAGCATCTAGTGAAAGAACATCGTTATTAAAAAACAATCCTTTTCGCGTTACATTGACTAAAGCAGCAGTTTTGTATAAATCATCATAATGCAATGCAAAGCGTAATAGCATTTTATTTTCACTTTCTGTAACAGAAAGCTTGAGTTGCTTGCCTTCTTTTGTATCTACTAATCGATGACTTACACGATCAAAATTTCCTGTAGCGGATAGATTGTTTATTCCTTCGTTTAGTTTTTCATAGGTTGTGACCCGAGGAACTTTTAATTTTAATTTTCCCTTGATATAAGATCTGGTATATTTTTTATTACCAGATATGGTGAGACTATTAATTACAATAGTTTCAGAGTTTTTAGGAATTCTAGCTCTTGGGGCAGTTGGTTTTTGACGCTTTTTTATAGCTCTTAGTTTTTCAAAACTATTAAAAGCTGCTTTTTCACCACTGGCTATTATTTTATCGGCTTTGTCAAATGACATTACAGAAAACGCTTTAATAGATGGTTTAATATATACATCAGTTTCAGAAACTTTTGCTTTCATAGCATTGTAAGTCCTGAAATTACTGATTTGTAACATAATATTGGTTACAGAGTTTAACTCTTCTTTAGAAAGTAAACTGTCTTGTACATCAACACCTATAACTATTTCTGCTCCTTTTTCTCTTATTTCCTTTACAGGATAGTTATTGGTTACTCCTCCGTCAGTCATTAGTATTTCATTTAACTCT
Source organism: Aquimarina algiphila (assembly GCF_007489275.1). GTDB lineage: Bacteria > Bacteroidota > Bacteroidia > Flavobacteriales > Flavobacteriaceae > Aquimarina > Aquimarina algiphila. The sequence goes on along the minus strand of NZ_VLNR01000027.1, from coordinate 50,219 downwards.
ACGGGACTAAAAATAGATGGCAAAGCTCCACTTGCAGCTACAGCTTCAGGTAGATATCCTTTGTCTAAAAGTACTTGTTCTCCTGTTTCAATATTAGTAGACATGCAGAAAAAAGGAATAGGGAGATCATTAAAATCATGTATATCATTTACATGAGCAGTATATCTTGAAAACTGGTTGTAAAAATTTTGCCCTTTAGACAAACCTTTAGGTAAACCAATTTTAAATTTATCAAAAGGTAAGGTGATCGCGTATTTTTCAGAATCTTCACGTTCATAAAAAGTCTTAGCATCTCTGGGTAGTTCGTCTTGTATAAATGCATTAAAATCCACTGATCTAAATATGGAATCGAGTTCTGATGGACGATAGCCAGAAGCATATAGTGCTCCCACTATTGCTCCCATACTAGTTCCTCCTATATAATCTATGCGAACACCTGCTTCTTCAATTACTTTTAAAGCACCAATATGAGCCAGACCTTTTGCGCCACCACCACTTAAAACCAGTCCTACTTTTATGTCTTCTTGAGTAGATGAAGCATTAGGAGAACTTGTAACCTCTTTTTCTTGACCGCGAATGATATATGGACAGCAGGTCATTACTATAAGTATCAATCTGATCAAAAAGAGTTCTAAGGGGTTGTGTCTGTCCACGTTTATTCTTTTTTAGAAAGATAGTAATTAAACACTTTGGTTGCGCGAGAATCACCTATCACTTCACTTAATTCACTTTTAGAAGCTTCACTTATTCTTTTTACGGATCTAAAAGTCTTAAGTAATTCTATAACTGTTTTTTCTCCGATACCTGGAATCACATCTAATTCTGTATCTAATGCCGCCTTGCTTCTTTTTTGTCTGTGAAAAGTAATTCCGAATCGATGTGCCTCATTACGTAAGTGTTGTATCACTTTTAAAGACTCTGATTTTTTATCCAAATAGAGCGGAATAGAATCACCTGGATAGTAAATTTCTTCTAATCGTTTGGCAATACCAATAATTGTAATTTTTCCTCTTAATCCAAGATCATCAAGTGCTTTTAATCCAGAAGAAAGTTGTCCTTTTCCTCCATCCACAATTACAAGTTGAGGTAAAGGTTGCTCTTCTTCTTTTAGCCGTTTATACCGTCGATAAACAACCTCTTCCATAGAGGCAAAATCATTAGCACCTTCTACTGTTTTTATATTAAATTTTCTATATTCTTTTTTGCTGGGTTTTCCATTTTTAAAAACTACACATGCAGCAACGGGATTGGTTCCCTGGATGTTCGAATTGTCAAAACATTCAATATGTACAGGCTCTACTGGTAATCGAAGATCCTTTTTCATTTGTGCCATTAAACGCTTTACATGTCTATCTGGATCAATAATTTTGATTTGTTTAAAACGTTCTAGCCTAAAGTATTTTGCATTCCTTAAGGAAAGATCTAAAATTTTCTTTTTGTCCCCTAATTGAGGAACTGTAATTTTTAATTTTTCACCTAAATCCAATTCAAAAGGGACAAATATTTCTTTTGATTTAGAACCAAAACGTTGACGTAATTCGATAATTGCTAATTCTAAAAGCTCAGCATCAGATTCGTCCAGTTTCTTTTTAATTTCAGTAGTATGTGATCGTATAATAGATCCATATGATAATTGAAGAAAGTTTACATATCCATAGGATTCATCTGAGATAATCGAAAACACATCTACGTTGCTAATTTTTGGATTAACTACTGTAGATTTTGCTTGATATTTTTCTAAAACTTCTATTTTTTCTTTAATCCGTTGTGCATCTTCAAATTCCATCTTCTCTGCATGTTCTGCCATTTGCTTTTTAAAACGACCAAGAGAATCTTTAAAATTACCTTTTACAATTTGCCGAATAGCTTCAAGGTTATCCATATATTCTTTCTCATCCTGCAAGTCTTCACAGGGGCCTTTGCAATTTCCTAGATGATACTCGAGACACACTTTATATTTACCATTATTGATTTTTTCCTGAGATAAATCATAATTACATGTTCTAAGTTGATATAACCCTTTGATAAGATCTAATAGCGTATTTACAGTCTTAAAATTGGTGTATGGGCCATAATATTCTGAACCGTCTTTGATTAAGTTACGAGTGGGAAAAATTCTGGGGAAACGTTCTTTTTTAATACATATCCAAGGATACGTTTTATCATCTTTGAGCATTACATTAAAACGAGGCTGATGTTTTTTGATGAGATTATTCTCTAACAATAATGCATCGGTCTCTGTTTCTACAACAATGTGTCTTATAGAGTGGATTTTTTTTACGAGAACTTTGGTCTTATAATTATCATGATTCTTATTAAAATAAGAAGACACTCTTTTTTTTAAGTTTTTTGCTTTTCCAACATAGAGTAATTTATCATCTTTATCATAATATTGGTATACTCCAGGTCCAGTTGGTAGTATTTTAATCTGTATGTCTAAAGTGGCTTCTTGCATAATCCAATGGTAAAGTTAAGGGTTTACCGTAATTGTAAAACAAAGATTGCGGATTTAATTTTTGTTAAATCAGTATAAAAATAACACCATTTATTAAAAAAGAAGGATAACATACAATGCATCTTGATTTTTATTACATTAGTAGTCCCAATATCAATCATATCTTTTGGAAAAAGAAAAGAAAATAATTGGCAGGACTGATAAAGCAGATTTTCCTCTTTTAGAATTGAAAAATATCGATGCTAAAATCGATACAGGAGCTTATACATCATCTATTCATTGTATAGATATCAAGGAAATTGATCAAACATTACAATGTAGTTTTCTTGACCCGATGCATCCAGAATATAATGGCAAAAGATTTACATTCAAAAATTATGATATTACTGCAGTAAAAAGTAGCAATGGTAAAGTAGAAATGCGATTCACTATTAGAACACAAATTATCGTATTTGGTAACACATATCCAATAACGTTTACATTATCTCCACGTGATGATATGCGTTTTCCCGTATTGATAGGGCGTAAATTTTTAAGCGGAAAATTTTTGGTAGATCCTCAATCAGAAAATCAGTCATATAATCAAAAATTGTAATGAATATTAAGATTTTGTCGCGTGGTGCGAATTTATATTCGACTAATGCACTTGTTCAGGCTGCAGTAAAGCGTAAACATAATGTACAGGTAATAGATCCTTTAAATTGTGATATTGTAATTGAGAGACAAAAACCTGAAATTTATTATCGGGGAAGAAAATTAGACCATGTTGATGCTGTAATTCCGAGAATAGGATCTTCTATTACTTTTTATGGAACTGCTGTGGTTAGGCAGTTTGAAATGATGAATGTATTTACTACTTTAAAATCACAGGCACTGATACAATCCAGAGATAAATTAAGAAGTTTACAAATTTTGTCTAAGGCTGGTTTGGGACTTCCTAAGACTGTATTTACTAACTATTCTAAAGATGTCTCTGAAGTAATTTCTCATGTGGGAGGAGCACCATTAATTATTAAATTGTTAGAAGGTACTCAAGGCTTAGGTGTAGTTTTAGCAGAAACTAAGACGGCGGCAGAATCGGTTTTAGAAGCTTTTAATGGATTGCAGGCTAGAGTTATTGTTCAGGAATTTATAAAAGAAGCAAAAGGAGCAGATGTTAGAGCTTTTGTTGTAGATGGTCAAGTAGTAGGAGCAATGAAGCGACAAGGTAAAGAAGGGGAGTTTAGGTCTAATTTACATAGAGGAGGTACAGCATCTGTAATTAATTTGACCAGACATGAAGAACAGGCTGCTATTATGGCCGCAAAAGCATTAAAAATGGGTGTAGCAGGAGTAGATCTGTTACAAAGTAATAGAGGACCTCTTATTTTAGAAGTGAACTCTTCTCCAGGGTTAGAAGGTATAGAAACTGCAACTGGAAGAGATATCGCAAAATCTATTATTCGTTATATTGAAAGAAGTTTGTAATACAATGACAAAAACAACTAATAATAATGTACTTAGTATTCTGGGAAATGAAGTATTACCCGGAATTAGTACTACCATAAATTTTAATATAGCAAAACTATATACTTCTACCAAGGTAGAAATACCAATCATTATAGAGAGATCAAAAATACCGGGCCCAACTGTACTTATTACAGCCGGTATCCATGGTGATGAAATTAATGGAGTAGAAGTTGTACGACAAATCATAGCAAAGAAAATCAATAAACCTGCAAAAGGCAGTATTATATGTATTCCTGTTCTTAATGTATTTGGTTTTTTAAATATGAATCGTTTTTTTCCTGATGGTCGTGATCTCAATCGGGTTTTTCCTGGCACCAAAAATGGCTCTCTTGCAAGTCGTTTTGCGTATCAATTTATAAATGATATTTTACCTGCTGCAGATTTTTGTTTAGATTTTCACACTGGTGGAGCCAGTAGGTTTAATGCGCCACATATTAGAGTAGATCCCAAAAACGAGAACCTCGTCGCATTGGCTAAAATTTTTAATGCACCATTCACCTTATTATCTAAAAACCTAGAAGGTTCCTATCGGTCGACCTGCGCTAAAAAAGGAAAGAATATATTATTGTTTGAAGGAGGAAAATCTCAAAACAGTAGTAAAGAGATTGCCATAGAAGGGGTTCAGGGAACGATGAGGATATTAAGTTACCTGGGTATGCTGAAAACTGAATTTGAAGTACCTGTTCGAGATTCTGATACCTTGCTAATTAGTACAAGCTTTTGGATAAGAGCAAAATATAGTGGTTTGTTACATATTAAAATACCTATTGGGAAACATGTCAATAAAGGTGAGATTCTAGCAACAATTACAGATCCTTACGGTAAAATGAGGCATGTTGTAAAAGCTACAAATGAGGGGTATGTAATTAATGTAAACGAAGCGCCTATTGTATATAAAGGAGATGCTATTTTTCGCATTACAAAGGAATTAGTAAATGAATAAGAAAGAGCTAAGGACACATTATAAAACATTACGATCTCAATTAAGTGATGAAGAAGTTGAGAATTTAAGTGTAGATATCGCAAATCAATTACTTCAATTACCAATTTGGGAAAAATCGTATTATCATATCTTTCTTCCTATAGAAAAACAAAAAGAAATCAATACAGAATATATTCTTCATATTCTTCAGGGAAAGGATAAAAATATACTAGTGTCCAAAAGTAATTTTGAAAATAATACGCTAGAGCATTTTTTACTAACAGATGGAACCAAATTAGAAGTAAATTCCTGGGGAATTCCTGAGCCAGTAGATGGAATCCAAATACCAGAAAAAAAAATAGAAGTAGTTTTTATACCCTTATTAGCATTTGACCATATTGGTAATCGTGTAGGATATGGTAAAGGTTTTTATGATAAGTTTTTAGCCAAATGTAATTCTGATACGTTAAAGATCGGACTTTCATTTTTTGATGCAGAAAAAGAAATTCAAAATGTAATCCCTACAGATATAGGTCTCGACCTTTGCGTTACTCCAACAGAGATATATAATTTTGGGAATTAATTAACATTTTTTGTGTTCTATGATACTTTATGCTATATTCGAGACTTTTAATTGTTAGTAGCCCCTTAGAATGTCCCAAAATATAGAGCGTGTTTGCATCATAGACGATGACAATATTTATATAAGTTTAGTTCGTAAAATTATTGAATTAAAAAAACTATCAGATGTAGTTTTGGTTTTTAATAATGGTAGAGAAGCGTTGGATTTTTTTCTAAAATCCCTTGGCGATGAACAAAAAGAAGAAGTTCCTCAAGTAATTTTGTTAGATCTCAATATGCCTATAATGGACGGATGGGAGTTTTTGAATGAATTTTCTAAGATTAGAAATAAGATTAGTAAAAAAATAGACCTTTATGTGGTTAGTTCTTCTATAGATTCTAGAGATATAGAACGAGCAAAAGCGATAGATGTAGTATCTGACTATCTTACAAAACCCATCAAATTGAATGACTTCGAAAGGATACTAGTATGATTTAATAAAAGTCAGAACTTGTTATTGATTTCTCTAATTACCATATAACCTCGTTATAACAATTTATAAGGAGAAAAGGTATTTTAAAAAAGGGTATGAGGGATATCTGTTGTCATCTCTTAAAAGCGAGAAACTACTAAACGGTATAATTTGGATGTCTCATAATCAATACATAAACCTACATCTTCAAAAGTATCATATTCTATTTCTTCGATCTCAATAATTACTTCAATAGTAAAATCTCCAATATCTGTTGGGTATCCAGAGATTTCGATAGTATCACAATCATATATATAATAATCTAAACCTCTTGGAAGATCTAAAATAAATACATCAGAAATACAATGATCAAAAGGAATCTTTGCCGAAATTAATTCAAAATAATCCTCCTCATAACTAGCTACAGATAATTCCTTATCCCTAAGCTCTGTAGTAGTACCAAATACACAACGTACAGTATCTTCGCAGCCGATAGATAAAAATACAGCTAATACTAATAGCATCTTAAATGATTTCATAAGGTTTTATCATGAATAAGTTGAGCTCTATATTTATCAAGAGTTATGCCAACCTTTAGACTCATTTTCTTTCTGATCTATGTCTGCTGCGGAAACTACTGGTATAAGAAGTTAGAGGATACCGATAAAAAAAGGAAATTATAATTATCTTTTTGAAATCATTTTTTTGGAAAAGCTTTTTTATTGAAGATAATCAATAAGAAAACTCCAACGCTTATTGCAGAATCAGCAATGTTGAATACTGGATCAAAAAATGAAAAATGATCACCGCCCCAAAAAGGAATCCATTCTGGTAGGGTATCATCGTAAAATGTGAATTGGATCATATCAACCACTTTACCATAAAAAATGCTTTCATAACCACCACCTTCAGGTAAAAAACTTCCAATCGTTACTGGTGTGCTTTCGCTAAATAATAAACCATAAAATATAGAATCAATAATATTTCCAAATGCCCCAGCAAAAATCAATGCTATACAAAAAGTAAGAATTGCGGGGCTATTTTTGCGAACCGAATCATAAAGCCAGTATCCAATCCCAGTAATAGCTACTAGTCTAAATAAAGAAAGTACTAATTTTCCATAACTCCCAGGAAGTTCAAAACCCCACGCCATACCTTTGTTTTCGACAAATATGATACGGAACCAATCAAATACCTTCATCTCTTCATGAAGAGAGAAATGAGTTTTAATATAGATTTTGGTGATTTGGTCAATCAGTAGAACTAAAATTATTACTAAAATAGATTTCTTTAAGGACATATAAGTATTGGTTTGTTTTGGGTATTAAAACCGACGGACAAAAATAGTGTTTTATTTTGTTTTATAGATACTTATGTTTTTATGAGTTTTTAATTTTAATATTATACCCGATACCCTTTAATTTTGGGATTGATAGACCTCAAAAAATGATTGTCCTATTAGATATAAATTATAGTTACTATTTAGCTTCAAGAATCTGTTGCGTATATTGGATCCATTTGTGATCAGGAATGCTTTTATGGATATAATAATCAGGTTGAATACCCTTATCATCTATTGTCATTTCTGGGATTCTCATGCTTTTGGATATACTGTATCCGAGCTTTAAATCTTTACATGGAAAATCGACTAAATGCATATTAAAAATGTCTAGAACTCCAACGGTTGTGGTTCCGAAAAGCTTAACCTTTTTGCTTTGTTTCGCAGCTAATAAAAATTGTTCGGCCGTGCTTCCATTGCCTTTGTTGATCAGTATTGCAACATTTTGAGGAAAAGAATAAATGGTATCTAATTTTTTTGTTTTGACTATGTTATCATTAAGGTTAACAAACTCTCCCATATTTTTATTTAGTTTTTCTAAACTTTCCTTTGCCCATTTTTTATCCTTATCTGACCAATTTGGATCTTTCATGAATTTTTCCATTCTACTGTTATTTAGAGGGGTGGAGAGCAATTTGACCCCTACAGTTCTTATGGGATTAGTGTATAAATATGGAATAATTTTCTCATAAGAAATATCGCTGCCTCCACCGTTATTTCTAATGTCAATGATGAGGTTTTTCTTACTAGTTAATTTATCGTGATTCGCCAGTATAAGACTATCAATACTTTTTTTATTAGAATGAGAAAAAGAAGGAATTCTAAACAGTATTGTGTTATGACTTAATTCCTTGATTAATGGAGTAGGAGTTTTAATTAGGGAATAGTGTTCTTCGATTGTTTTGTCAACTTCAAAGTTTGGTTTTAATCTCTTCAGGGTTATAGAGCCTATTTTTAGATGATTATTTCCTAATAATTCTACTTCTGTAAAATTTCTCACAGAATGATTTCTCATATAAAAAGTAGCTTCTTTTTTATTGTCTTTAGTGTTTTTAATTCTAAATTTCACTTGGTTTTTTCTCCAGTAGATTCCATCAGCTTCAAGTATAAAACCAACATACCCTGTTTTGGTTTTAATAACCCCTATTTTATAAGGTTTGGATTCCCAGATCCCTTCATACCCTGGTTTGTTGAGTTTAGAAATGTATTTTTCAAAAGTAGCTTCTTCTATTTTATATTTTTCCCAAGTACTAAACCGTTTAATAATTTCTTCTTCTGTTTGGTTTTCTTGTTCTGCATTTTCCTGGATGATTAAATGTCCTGATCTAAAAAATAACAACCAATTATTTAGTACTGAAATACATTCCTCTTTTTGTTTGATTGCTTTTACGCTGTTCAGGGTTTTTGTATTATGAGTTTTATATGCATTTTCTCCTTTTTGTTCTAGAGCATAGGAAAAACCAGCGTCATTTTCTTCAAATGTTTTTTTAAGCCAATTAAAATTATCTTCACAAGAACATTGTTGCGAAAAACCAAAGGAAGTAATAAAAACGAATAGAAAGGATAACTTTTTCATAGCAATTACACTAATAAAACCCCACTTTTATCTTTTGAATTAAAATCGAAATCACAGTGGTAAAGTGAGGTTTTTGAATTAACACTTTTGAAAATAATTTTATTGTTTTCTCAGGAAGATACTACCGCTTATAGTTTTAAGATGTAATTCGTTTTTTACATCTCCAAAAGTTCCGGTTACTTTACTTCCTACCACACGGTTTTTTCCATGATCAAATTCCATATCTTTATCAGAATAAATCATTCCAGAAATAGTTTCGGCTTTTAGTTTTGATTTGGCTACATTAATATCAATATCTCCACTTATAGTTTTTAGATTTAAGTCTCCGTTATAGTTTTTGATGTCAATATTTCCACTTATAATATCAACAATCAACTCTCCCTGGTAATTCTCAGATTCGACATCTCCAGAAATACTTTTTACTCTTAACGTTGAGCTTTTTGGAAGATAAAGAGTATAGTTGGCATCAATGTCTAAGTTGTTACAAGGGTTCCAATTATTATTACGATTAGATCCTCGCTCTTTATTCCATTTGTCAAATAAATCTCCATAATCTGACTCGATATCAAGCACAGAGGATGTATTTTCTATTTTCAGATTAAAATAATCATCAAATTCGCCGCCGTTAACACTAACCTCTGCCTTTAAATATATATTATTCTTATCCCAGGTTTTTATAATAATATTATCAGCGAATTTGAATTCTACCTTAGTTAGACTGGTAGGAGTTTTAAGTTCTTTTTCGATTACTTTCTGTGCATTTATTTGTAATGAAACAAGGCACAATACCATAAATTTTAATACAGTTTTCATATGAGTTGTTTTTTGATTAGTGCCGAAACAAGTTCGGCATGAGTTGATGATGACCTCTTTTATTTTTTTCTTAAATAAATACTTCCTGTGGATGACCTTAGAGCAATGTCCACTCCTCCGTTATTGATTTTGGTATTTATTGTTCTTCTTCCCCCGACTACTTTCATGTTATTATTTTCAGCAGGAAATTTTATATCAAAATCGGTATAAATCTCTCCCATAGATGTCTTTAATTCTAAATTGGCTGGTGTTCCCGAAGGTAAACTTACATCGATGTCTCCTGTAGCAGATATAATAGAAATAGGAGATTTCTGGCTTACCTTATTAAATACAATATTAATCTCTCCTGTTGCAGTTTTGGCAACAATAGGCCCTGTAACATCTTTTAATGTGATTCCACCTACATTGGTTCTGGCTTCTATTTCAGAGGAAAATCCGTTAAAAAATAAACTTCCCAGGTTACTACTCTCTGTTGTTATATGAATATCTTTAGGAAGATAAATTTCTAAAATTTTACTATGCATATTTTTTAGATTTCTAATAACAAGAGTTTCTCCATCCTTTTTGACATATATGCCAATTCCCGTATTATCGCTCCCACCAGAATAGACAGCTTTGAGTCCTTTTGCTTTTTCGGGTGTTTTTCTTCCATCTCCTTTGATCAAAAGCTCACTTTTGTCATGGGTTTTTGCTTTCACTCCTGATTCTGAAGAGATCCTTACCTTTTTTATACCTTGTAAAGACTGAGTATAATCTTGTGCCTTTAGAGTTCCTATGGTTAGAAGTGCGATTGCTATAATTGCTATTTTTTTCATGATTATTTGTTTTCTGATTGAAATTTTTAAATTAAACTTGGTAATCCAATTTTTACTTGATCTTTTACATAATCAGGTGTTTCTTCATTCTGAAGTAATTTTTCCATAGAAGGAATTGCGCGTTTTTCCTGAATGGATACTAATATTTGAATTAATTCAATTTGCATACCTGGATCTTGTTCTTTATCCAGAGCATTAATTAATGCTTTACGAACTATTTCGTTATCCGAAAATTTTGCAAGTGCTTCTGCTGCAGCTAGTCGCACATTAATATGATCGTCAAAATGCATTTTATTGATTAAAGCGTTTAAGATATCATTTCCCGGTTTTTCAAACTCTTCTGCGTAGTTCACCGCTTGTAAACGCTTACTTGCAGATTCATTTTCGATTAAAGAAATGGTCATTGTTTGCTTCATTTGTTTTTTTTCTTTTTCTAGTACTGCCATTTCTTGTGAGAAAGATGTTGTATTCTCGTGTTTTCCATAGAAATACCCAGAAATAACAAGCGCAATAGTTGCAGCGATCTGTAAAGCGATTTTCCAGGAACCTTTGCTTTTTTTGTTCATTACAATGACTTTTTGATCATTGTTTAGTTCTTTTTCCTTTGCCAACATTTGTTCAAAGTTTATTTGTAAACTTTTGTCTGGAAATTGTATAGGATCACTATCCACAGCTTCAAAAACAGTTTGAAGTTCTTGTAAATCGGTACTACAATTTTTACAACTTTGGAGATGTGCATCAAATTTTTGATGTGTTTCATGATCCAAATTGCCATCTATATAATCGATGAGTTGATCTTTTATGTGGTTACAGTCCATGACTTTCTATATATTTTGTAAATAATGATCTTTTAATTTATGAATAGCTCGATGTACTTTGGTCTTAACTGCTCCAGCAGTTGAGCCTGTAATCTCAGCGATCTCTTGATATTTAATGCCTTGATATCTATTCATAATGACTAACTCTCTATCAACATTACTTAGTTGATTCAATGCTCTTTTTAGTTCTTCATTAGTTTCTTTTATATCCATTTGATCAGGCTCCTTTTGTTCTATCTTGTATTCAATAGTATCAAATCGTTCATCTTTATTTTTTTGACGCTGATAATAATCAGTAAAAATGTTTCGAGCAATAGTATAAATCCATGATGAAAACTTTCCCTTTTTATAAGAAGCTCGATACTTAATCGCTTTGTAAAAAACTTCTTGTGTGATATCCTGACTAACCTCTTTATCTCTTGTCATTTTAAATAAAAAGTTAAAGATCTTAATGTGATACCTGTCAAAAAGAACACTCATCATATCCAAATTACCATTGGATACCAGAATCATTAATTCTTCGTCATTTAGATTTTTCAAGATGTTACTCTTTTTTGGTTAGCTTCTATTACTTATACCTTAAATTTTAAAAAAGGTTACATGAGATATAAATTATTTTGCGATTTTATTGATTAAAAATTGATTTTAATCAATAAAAGCCTTGATTAAAATCATCAGATCTATTGATTAATGGTGAATGTTGATTTTTTTATAAATGTAATTTTGACACATAAAAATGTTAACCAAATTTAAATTGTTATGAAAACCACAAAGTTACGTATACATCGTGTACACTTAAAAGGATCAATTTTAGTAGTATTTTGTATAATACTATTATCTATTTTAACTTCCTGTGAAGGGGAAGAGACAATACAAGAACCAATTGTAGATAATACCAATAGCAATACTCGTGGAGTAAGTGAAATGGAACTTGCAAATATCTACTATGGAAAATCTTCATCTACAGATTGTAATTTTGAATATGAAGGTCTTGAAGGACCTGAGTTTTGGGCTAATCTTTGCGGAGATGAATGGGTAGATTGTGGAGGTAATGCTCAATCTCCTATTAATATTATTACTAGTGCTGTTACTGAAGACGGTAGTATTAATAACATAAATATTAATTATGGTGAAAGCACAACAGATATCATTAATAATGGACACACTGTTCAGTTCAATTATGATATGGGTAGTTATGCATCTCTTGATAATATTAATTATGACCTTCTGCAGTTTCATTTTCATACGGGTAGCGAACACACTGTTAATGGTAAAAGATATCCAATGGAAATGCATTTGGTACATCAAGATCCCATTACAAAACTATTGGGAGTAGTTGGTGTTTTCTTTGAAGAAGGAGAAGAAAATGATGTTTTAGAGGAATATCTTGATGACTTACCAGAACAGAAAGGTGATCATTTTACCAATACATCTACATTTAAGGTTGAAGATTTATTACCAGGGGATATGGATTTTTATACATATGGAGGTTCGTTAACAACTCCTGGCTGTTCAGAAATTGTAACTTGGTTCGTTGTAAAGGAATCTATAACAGCATCTACAGAGCAATTAGAAAAGTTTGAAAGTATCATGCATAAAAATTATAGACCAACACAAGATTTAAATGGTAGAATAGTGAAAACAAAGAGCTAAGATGGTTATTTACTTAGGTTAAGTATTAAGATCGTTTAAAACATTTTTAAATGGTCTTTTTATAAATACAAAAGGATGTCTATTAAGACATCCTTTTGTTATACTAATTTAATTTGTTTCTTAGCTCTGCATATTCTTTGCTTCAATACTCAACGTAGCATGCGGAACTAATTTTAATCGTTCTGGATTAATTAATTTACCCGTTACACGACAAATTCCATAGGTTTTGTTTTCGATTCGTAATAGTGCATTTTTTAAATCACGTACGAATTTTTCTTGTCTAATGGCAAGTTGCGTATTAGCTTCTTTAGACATTGTTTCACTTCCTTCTTCGAAGGCTTTAAATGTTGGAGAGGTATCATCTGTACCATTATTACCATCATTTTTATATGCACTTCTAAGTAATTCCAAATCTTTTTGTGCTTTTTCCACTTTATCAAGGATAATTTCCTTGAACATCGCCAAATTAGCGTCACTGTGCCTTACTTTGATATCTTCTGCCATATTCTTAATGTTTTTTAATTATCAATTGAGTTGCAATGTCGTCAAACGCAATTTCTGTACCGTTTATTACATCCGAAGCAAATTCAATTGTCTCAGTTAAGGTTTCATTTTTAATATAATTCTCATTACTAGCAATAGCTTCCTGGATTTCTTCATTTTCCTGAAAAACAATTTCTATTTTATCAGTTACCTCCAGACCACTATCCTTACGAATATTCTGAATACGATTAATAAGTTCTCTTGCAATTCCCTCTTTTTTAAGATCTGGACTTATTGTTACATCTAATGCAACAGTCAAAGCACCAGAGTTTGCTACTAACCAACCCTCAATATCCTGAGAACTGATTTCTACATCATCGGTACCTAAAGTAATAATTTTATCATTAATTTCTACATCAAAACTGCCAGTTTGTTCAAGAATTTTGATGATTTCTTGATCGAAAGATTGTATCTTATTGGCAATCAGTTTCATGTCTTTTCCGAAACGAGGGCCTAATGCTTTGAAATTAGGTTTGATTTGTTTTACTAGTATCCCAGAAGCATCATCAATAAGTTCTATTTCTTTAACATTGACTTCACTTTTTACCAAATCAGCAATATCATTTATCTCCTTTTTTTCAGCTTCATTTAGCACCGGAATCATTATGCGCTGTAATGGTTGACGTACTTTGATCTTTTCTTTTTGACGTAAAGAAAGCACCAAAGAAGAAATAGTTTGTGCCTTTTGCATTTTATGCTCAAGTGCTTTGTCAACAAAAGTCTCATCATATATTGGAAAATGAGCAAGGTGAACACTTTCTGATGTTTCTCGTTGAGTACCGGCTACCAAATCCTTATACAATCGATCCATAAAAAATGGTGCGATTGGAGCTCCAAGCTTAGTTATTGTGAGCATACAGGTATATAATGTCTGATAGGCAGAAATCTTATCTTGTTGATAATCTCCCTTCCAATACCTTCTTCTACTTAATCTTACAAACCAGTTACTTAAGTTTTCTTGCACAAAATCAGAAATAGCTCTTGCAGCTTTGGTAGGTTCATAATCATTATAATATTCATCTACATTTTTGATTAATGTGTGTAACTCACTTAAAATCCAACGATCAATTTCTGGACGTTCGGCTAATGCTATATCAGCTTCGGTATAGGAGAAGTTATCGATATTAGCATATAAGGTAAAGAACGAATAGGTGTTATAAAGTGTACCAAAAAACTTACGCCGTACTTCTGCAATACCTTCAGAATCAAATTTTAAGTTGTCCCAAGGGTTGGCATTGCTAATCATATACCAACGAGTAGCATCAGGGCCATAGGTTTTTAAAGTTTCAAAAGGATCAACAGCATTGCCAAGTCTTTTAGACATTTTCTGACCATTCTTATCCAATACCAAGCCATTAGAAACTACATTTTTATAAGCTACATCATCAAAAATCATAGTACCTATTGCATGTAAGGTATAAAACCAACCACGAGTTTGATCCACTCCTTCTGCAATAAAATCAGCTTTTCTTTCACCTGATTCTACTTTTTCTTTATTTTCAAATGGATAGTGCCATTGCGCATATGGCATTGATCCAGAATCAAACCATACATCAATTAAGTCACTTTCGCGATTCATTGGTTTTCCTGATGCAGAAACTAAAGTGATTTTATCAACTACATTTTTATGAAGATCTACTTTATTATAGTTTTCTTCACTCATATCACCAATTACAAAATCGGCAAAAATATCAGCTTCCATTACTCCCGCTTCTATAGCTTTTGCCATCTCTGTTTTCAATTGTTCTACAGAGCCGATCATAAGTTCTTCTTTACCATCATCTGTTCTCCAGATAGGTAAAGGAATTCCCCAGAAACGAGAACGAGAAAGGTTCCAGTCATTCGCATTAGCTAACCAGTTACCAAATCGCCCTTCTCCTGTAGCTTTGGGCTTCCAATTGATACCAAGATTAAGTTCGTGCATACGATCTTTAAAATCAGTAACTTTTATAAACCACGAATCCAGAGGATAGTATAATACAGGTTTATCTGTACGCCAACAGTTAGGGTAACTGTGTACGTATTTTTCTACCTTAAAAGCTTTATTTTCTATTTTAAGTTTGATAGCGATTTCTACATCTACAGATTTCTCTGGAGCTTCTCCATCGTCATAATATTCATTTTTTACATATTTACCGCCAAGATCTCCCATTTCCTTAATGAATCGACCTTGTAAGTCAACAGTAGGAACAAGATTGTCGTTTTCATCCATTACTAATAATGCAGGGACTTCTGGAGTAGCTTGTTTAGCAACAAAAGCATCATCTGCACCAAAAGTAGGAGATGTGTGTACAATACCAGTACCATCTTCTGTAGTAACAAAATCACCAGCGATTACTCTAAATGCATTTTCTGGATTATGATAGGGTTGTACATAGTCAATAAGTTGTTTATAACGAATATCAATAAGGTCAACTCCTTTACATTCTTTTAAAATGAAATAAGGGATTTTTTTATCTCCTTCTTTAAAAGCATTAACTTCTTCTTCGGTCTCTACCTGAACAAATTTTCCAGAAAATTGTTTCCCTACTAAGTTTTTAGCAAGAATGACATTAGTGGGCTCAAAAGTATATTGGTTCAATGTTTTTACAACAACATAATCAATTTTTGGACCAACAGTTAACGCTGTATTTGATGGAAGTGTCCATGGAGTTGTTGTCCATGCTAAAAAATAAATTGTTCCTTCAATATCTTTAAGAAAAGAAGGCAACGTATCTTGTTTGGTTTCGAATTGAGCAACAACCGTAGTATCTGTAACATCTTGGTATGTTCCTGGTTGATTAAGCTCATGAGAACTTAATCCTGTACCTGCCTTAGGAGAATAAGGTTGTATTGTATAGCCTTTATATAATAAACCCTTATTGTAAATTTGTGAAAGTAACCACCATACACTCTCCATGTATTTGGATTTGTAGGTGATATATGGATCCTCCATATCTACCCAATATCCTATTTTTTGAGTAAGGTCATTCCAGATATCGGTATATCGCATAACGGCTTTTTTACAAGCTTCATTATACTCTTCTATCGTGATTTTTTTACCAATATCTTCTTTGGTAATACCCAATTCTTTTTCTACTCCAAGCTCAACAGGAAGTCCGTGAGTATCCCATCCTGCTTTACGTTGTACCTGATATCCTTTTTGTGTTTTATAACGACAAAAAATATCTTTAATAGCACGTGCCATTACATGATGAATTCCAGGTAATCCATTTGCCGAAGGAGGGCCTTCGAAAAAGACAAACGGTTCTGCTCCATCACGCTCACTAATACTTTTGTCGAATATGTTATTCTGTTGCCAGAAGTCTAGTATTTCGTTAGCTACTTTAGGTAAGTCAAGTCCTTTATATTCAGGAAACTTCGTACTCATTTGATCGTTCTTTCTATTAAGTCTGCGAAAATAAGGATTTTCTGGAAAAAAGAAGCCTGAAATGATACCGTGATATAAAATAAATGTTAGGTAAATATGATTTTTTAACAAAGCTTTTCTTTTTTTGGCAAAAAATCATTAAAAATGCAATAAAACGGTTTAAGTGGATTTAGGAATGAAAGATATGTAATAGCATTTAATAGATAAGAACCGAGTCTATTCTAAAATTGTTCATTTGAGATGAAAATCTTATGAGTTTTATTGGAAATGAAGGAAGTAAATCCACTTTAAAAAGTAGATCTTTATTTAAAAAAGCTTTTGAAACAATATCAGGAAAAACCAAATTCTCCAGAAAATTTTAAACAATAATACTAATGTTTTGTCAAACTCTCTTAACCAAGAATTAAATTCTTTTAAACATTTTCTTGAACACTTATTTTTTCTAAACTTTTTAATCGCTCATAATACCGTACGTCTAGCGTATCTTTTTATTAATTAAAGCACAAAACTAATGTAAAATTCAACTACCTGGTCCTTAGGTTTGCAATTGTTTTTAACAAACTAATTAACAACAATAATTCTATATTAATTTTAGAAACTACGTTATTTTATATTTCATTATTTTTATCCTATGAACCAAACCTTACAAATAGCGCTTATACAATCTCATCTGGCATGGGAGAACCCAGTACAGAATCGAAAAATGTTTGCTCAGAAAATTGAGGCGATAACTCAGGATGTAGATTTGATTATTCTCCCGGAGATGTTTACCACAGGGTTTACTATGAATGCCCCTGAGGTTGCTGAGACCATGCGAGGAGATACTATGGTATGGCTTGCAGCAATGGCTAAAAAGGTTAGTTGTGCTATTACAGGAAGTATAATAGTCAAAGAAGAAAATAAGTACTACAATCGTTTGATCTTTATGTTACCTGATGGTACATGCAAGTGGTACGATAAACATCAATTATTTACTTTGGCCAAAGAGCATGAAGTATTCGAATCAGGTCAGGAAGAAGTAATTATCGAGTATTTGGGGTGGAATATTAAGTTGCAGGTCTGTTATGATCTTAGATTTCCTGTTTGGGCGAGAAATACTACAGGCTATGATGTATTATTGTATGTAGCAAGTTGGCCAAAACCCCGTATTAATGCGTGGGATACATTGCTTAAGGCCAGAGCTATCGAGAATATGTGTTATTGTATTGGTGTAAATCGAATTGGTTTAGATGGAAAAGGATATGAATATAATGGACATTCTGCAGTGTATGATGTTCTTGGTCATTCTGTTATAGAAGAAGAGTTAGTCGAAAAAGAAGCAATTTTATACGCTTCTTTAGACAAATCTCATATTGAAAAAGTTAGAGGTAAATTGCCTTTTCTTGAGGATAGAGATGATTTTAAGTTATATTAGTTTTTGTTTGTAAATGTGACTGTAATCTCAGATATGAGAATATTGATTAGTCATCTGACTCTTTTTTGGATTCATCCTCTGATTCATCATCATTAAGAAGCCCTTTGGCTTTATCCCATAACTTAGAACCTTGATTTTTTATCTCATCTCCGGCATTTTCAAGACTCTCCATGCTAGAATATTTGTCAATGTTTTCTATAAAATTATTGAAGGTGTCAATAATCTTAAATGTCTCATCTGTATATGGAATATTCTGTTCTTTCATCAATTTTTTCCAATCTACTTTTGCCAGAATTGATATCATGTATTTTGTAGCTATTTTACTTAAGAAGTATTTATCATAAATGCCATTAAGTACCTTGTCTGGTTCTCTATCTTTAAGATAAGTAATCGATTCTTCGATAGATTCTTTTTCTTTTTTAGAAAGCAATATGCTGGATTTTAATTTTTCCAGGGAAGAAATCGCTTTTTCACTGTTTTCTTGTTTTAGATGCAGATAGGTTTCTATGGACCAAATGATTTCGTTATCAAGACCTATTTTTTCTGCATCATTAAGGAATTCTTCAAAGTCGAGTAGTGCTCTTTCCTGATCAATGTCACGTTCCATCATCAATCTATCAAAACCTCTAAAAAGATGATTAAGTGCATGTAAACCAATATGAGTTTTTTGATTGTCAAGATTTCTCCATTGAAATATAGCCCTTGTAAGTGGTAGGTCTGTGTCTGGATTATTGTTTAGCCAAACTATATTTCGGGAGATTTCATCTTCTGATAAGTAATATAATTTTTTTTCGAAAAATAGAAAACCTCTAAAATATTGCATCAAGGTTTTAATTTCACTATCAGGGAGTAATTCAGGATTTGTTTTTGAACTTTCATATAGAGAAATTTCTTTTCCAAGATCCCGGCTTGCAATAACAATTGCACTTAAAAAGGCGTGCTCAATATTTTGCATAACTATCTTTTCTTCATTGCTAAGTAAAGGGGCTGTTTTGGTTATAGAATCTCCATATACTTTGGTTAATGCTTCAGTTAAAGTTGGAAATATGTCTTCATCTGTTTCTTCTACAAAGCTCTTCATTGCTCTGTAATCTCGATATATTGAAATATAGTCCATAAGAGAAAGCTCTTCGGAATTTTCAATATCATAGGAAACAACTTTGTTAAAAATTTTATCAAATTTTGTTTTAAACTCCTTAAACTCGGGTGATACATCATTTTGTGCAGCAGAAGATCGGATACATATTTTTCCAAATTTGTAAGCTAATACTTTATCAGAATCTAGTTGTTCAATAAGTTCTTCCTTGTCTTTTTGTAATAAAGCTTCGTCAGTTTTTTCATCAGAACAACTTGTTAGAAGTAAAACAACTAAAACAAAAAGAATATGTACATGCTTCATGTGCCAAGTTTTATCAAGTATATATAGTTTAATAATAAGTAAAAATAATTAGAGTGTGTTATTTATGATACCCTCTTTTCAGTGAAACTTGCTTAAGCTACTCTGGAATATTTTGTTGAGAAATATAATGATTTCTGGACTTTGGCTAAGTATAGTGTATCATTTTTTTCATTTATATCTCGATTTATTGATATATATTTATAACATGAATTTTTTAGAAATAAATAAGGTATTGTCAAATAAGGTGCGAGTTGATATTCTTTATTGGCTTAAAAAACCAGAAGATAACTTTCCTCCACAAATCAATGTACCTGATTTTAATAATGGTGTCTGTGTTTGTCATATCCAGGATAAGACGGGTCTGTCTCAATCTACCGTTTCACATTATCTTACAATGATGCATAAAGTAAATGTTCTTACTGCAACAAGAATTGGAAAATGGACCTATTATAAAAGAAACGAAGAAGAAATACTTAATTATATAAATTCATTGAGGAGTGAACTTTGATTTTTTTAGATGACTAAAATTCTTAAATCAATAATAGAAATATAAAGATGGAACAAGAATTACTTTTAATGGGTGCTAATGCTTTAAGAAAAGCTGCAGTTAACGAAGAGGCAAAAGATTTTATTCTTTCTAACGAAGCACTATTTAAAACAATTAAAAAAGCTGCTAATAGATATATCGGCGGAGAAACACTTGAAGAAACAATACTTAAGGTTAAACACCAGAATAAAAACAAATTCAAGTGCTCAATAGAGTTTATGGGAGAAAATACACTGACCGAAAAAGAAGCAAATGATGCAACTAGCGAATTTATTAGGATAGTGCATGAGATTAAAAACCAAAATCTTAATTCGACTGTTTCTCTTGACCTTTCTCATATTGGGTTGGCAATTTCAAATGATTTGTGCTTAAATAATTTGATCTCAATATGTAAAGAAGCCAGTAAAAATAATATTGAGGTAATTATTAGTGCAGAGGGTATCGATAGAACAGATGCAGTGCTCAATACATATAAAACCATATCAAAAACCTATAAAAATACTTCAATAACGCTTCAGGCATATCTTCACAGAACAAAGGATGATTTTAAAGATTTAATACAAGAAGAAGGAAGAATTAGAATGGTAAAAGGAGCTTTTGAGACCCCGGCACACCTTTCTATTCCCAGAGGAAAAGAATTAGACGAGAGATATTTATATTTTGTAGATCAATTATTATCTCAGAATCATAAATGTTCAATAGCAACACATCATTCCAAAATTCAGCAAGAAGTACTTAAACTTATTCAAAAATATAAAATAAGTAAGGATATTTACGAATTTGAAAGCCTCTTTGGAATCCAAACAGAACAGCTAACTCTTCTAAAAGAGCAAGGGTATCCAACAAAATTATACTTTGTATACGGTAAAGAGTGGTATTTGTATTTATGTAATAGGATAGCCGAATATCCGATGAATTTATTTAGAGCTCTAAATGATATTGTTGAGCCTATTTCTGAATAACAGAGTTAGAGCCTAATATACTTTGCGTTACTCTTCTAATGTGAAGGTTTGTTTTATTTCCCAATTTGCTCGTAGTTCTATAGGCTCAAGGAAATAACGCATTTCTTCTGGCTGTATACCTTTTAAGAAATTACCAGTATCCCATTTACCATTATTATTTTGATCAAAAATTACTCTAATAAAATATTTGGAAGGGTTGAGGTATTCAAAAACAAGGGTTTCTTGGCTTTTTGCTATTTTTTCTGAAACTACTTCTTCCTTATCGTTTGTGATCTGGACTATTACCGGATAGGCTTTGACATTTTGAAGAGTCAGAAAAATTGTACCATAATCGGTAATTTTTTTTGTTCTGAAATTAAATTGTACCGTATCATTAACATTACCAATAAAATCTTTTATTGCATCAGGAAGTAGTTTTAAGTTGTAAGCATTACTTTCTGTTTTTTCAAAAATAAGTTGTGCTTCATTTTTAGCTTTATCTAATGTTATAGAAAAATGAACATCCAATGTATCCTTATCGGTTAATGAGATTAAACTCTCATTGATACTATCCAAAGGAGTATTGGCCGAAAAGGTAAAGTTCTTATTAGGTTCAAGACTGGATTTTACAGATGAAATTAATTTAAGTGAATCTTTATATTGATCCTTAAATCTTGCAACTAATGTATCTCGATAATTTTTAGAATTGGTGACTTCAAAAATCAATGAGTCGGCTTCAAAAAATGGTCTAAACCAATAATGTAATGTATCTTTTTCTTTATCCGGAAAAACCTGAGTATCGTAGTCATCCGGTATATCACTAAGTATTTTTACATTCATACTATCTAAAAGACCTTCATAAGGAAAAAGAAATTCGTTTTTTGATACCTGTTTTGGTTTTAATGCCTTAAAGTCCAGAATTTCCTTAAAAATATTAAGATTAAATACTTTTGCTGTATCCTCTGGAAGCGTGATAATTTCTTCATAAAACCCTATTTTATCCTGTTTAGGTTCATATAAATAATTATTTGAAACATCTTTTAAAGCAACAAGTTTAAATTTCCCTTCTTTTAGATTATGTAAACTAAAACCAATACTATCTAGCGTATTGGTAATGTATCGCGGAACAGTTTTGTAAACCAGTGAATCCGAATAATTTTCATCAACCTCATATAGTGCAACGGTAATATAGGAATCGGGTTCTTTTTGGTAAGCGTCACTTATTGTGCCTTTTACACTTAAAGAATCAAGAAAGTCTCCTGTAGTAAAAACATATCTAAAAAAAGAGTTTGGGTTTTCTTCATTATTATCTACAATACTTTCTCCAAAATTGATACTATAGGTGGTGTTTTCTAATAAGGTATCAATAAATTTAATTTTAATGTATTTGCTGGGTACTCCTAGAGGTGTAATTGTCGGCTTAGGATCCATAGGAGGTGAGACGATGATTTGTTTTTGAGCATCGTTTAGTTTTATATATTCATCAAAATAAATTCGAATCTCATTTCTGTCAAAATTTGTTGAAAAATTGGGAGGTAAGGCTTTAATAAAAACGGGAGGTGTCTCATCCTTAGGGCCACCAGTAATCGAACCTTTTTTGGCACAATTTACTACCAGAAGTAATGATACCAAGGTAAGCAATACCATATTTAATCTTTTGCTCATATGCTCCGAGATGATTTTAAGTGACAAAGAAACAACTATATTTAAAAAACAAAAAACATAATGAAATACTATTTTAGAGGTTTCTGTTAGAAAAAACACTAAAACTTTATATTTAATTCATCTTCATGTTAGATTACTCGGTTATAGCCATTGTTGCAATACTAATTTTAATCCCTGGGATGGTATTTAATTCCTTTACACAAGCTTCTATGGTAGCACCGGTTGTAACAATGTCATCAATCAATAAAATATGTTTATTTACAAGTAAAGACTCATTTTCAACCTTAAATGTTTCAGATGTATTGATCCATCTGCTAAGTCGCCCGTGTTTAGATTGTTTTTTATTGTAAGATTTTTTTTTCAATACAGAATCAATGTACTTAGCACTCAGTTTTTTGGCAATTTCGATTCCGAATTTTTCAACTTGATTATACCCTCTTTCCTGTAATCTTTTTTTATGTAGTGGAACAGGGATTATGATATCAATATCTTGATATTCAGTTATTTGTGATAAATCAGAGCCTAACCATTGCCCTAATTCTGTTCCTATTTCCTCTCTACCCCTATACTTAAGGTTATGAATTAGGTTTTGCACCAAACTATCCTTATGAAAAACAAATAGAGAAGTTGCATTTTCAATTTTGGCACGACCATAAAATACTTTTTCAATTTTTTTTGCGTTTACGTTATGGAAATTGCCTAAAGGGAGCTCGTGTCTACAAGAAGTACATAGTAACCTTTCATTTTTATATAGAGGACTGTTACAGGCAGCACAATATATAGGATAGAGTAAATACGCTAAGTCTCTTAGCATTTTATTAGGGAGATTAACATTAATTATTATATTTAGCTATTAAAATAACCATCAAAAATTATAATAAATTTTAATTATGACAACTCAAAACAATAACTTGACCCTAAAAATTCTAATTGGTGTTCTAGGAGCACTGTTGCTTATTCTAGGGATTTTTACGTATAAGTTTTACAACGAAGAGAAGCAAAATAAAGCAATTTTGCAACAAGAAAAGGATCTTATTGAAAGCGAATTAGGAGAATTGATCACAAAATATGACAATGCTATCGCTCTTAATGAAGTAATGGATGATCATTTGCTTAAGGCAAAAGAACGTATTGTTGTACTATTAGATAGTGTAAAAGACAATGATGCTAATCTTGCTTTGATCTCTCGTTACAGAAGAGAAGTAGGTAAACTTAAAAAAGAACGTGAAAGACTATTTAAGCTGGCAGATAGTTTAACAGCTGCTAACACGCAGTTGGCTACAGATCTTGATAGTACTTCTGTAGCATTAAATAGAAGAATTATTTTATCTGATTCTTTACAAACACAAAACACCAAACTTGCTGATATCGTAGAAAGAGGTTCTGCACTTACTGCTGCAAATATCAAAGCAGAAGGAGTACGTGTACGTAACAGTGGTAAAATATCAACTTCTTCTAAGGCAAGTAGAGCAGAAAAAGTAAGAGTATGTTTTACACTTTCTCCAAATAAATTGACAGAAAAAGGAGATAAAGATCTTTTTGTTCAAGTAATTAATCCAGAAAATAACTTGATCGGAGATAAGATATCTGTAAATTTTGATGATGCTGTACTTACTTATAGTGGACGCAATAAAGTATTCTATGAAAATGAAGCTTTAGATGTTTGTGTATTGGTTGATGCTGCACAAGGAGAGCTTGTAAAAGGGAACTATGTGGTTAACTTATTCTCTGGGCCAAGAATGATCTCTAACACACAGTTTGAGTTAAAATAATGTATTGAAATAAATATTAGAAAACCGTCATATTGTTTAAAAATATGACGGTTTTTTTATGCTTTCGATAGAAATTAATTTTGTAAGTGTTTAATTAGATAAATTCAATTATTTTTGCGCAATGGCAAAGCAAGAAGATAAATTTAAAAAGGTTATTGCCCATGCTAAAGAGTACGGGTATATTTTTGGTTCTAGTGAGATTTATGATGGACTAAGTGCAGTATATGACTATGGTCAAAATGGTGTAGAACTTAAAAAAAACATAAGAGAATATTGGTGGAAAAGTATGGTAAATATGCATCAAAACATTGTTGGTTTAGATGCGTCAATATTTATGCATCCAACTACCTGGAAAGCTTCTGGTCATGTAGATGCATTTAACGATCCCCTAATTGATAATAAAGACTCTAAAAAAAGATATAGAGCCGATGTACTCATAGAGGATTATGCAGAAAAACTAAATCAAAAGGCTCAGAAAGAGATTACTAAAGCCAAAAAACGTTTTGGAGATTCTTTTGATGAAGCACAATTTGTAACTACCAATCCTAGAGTAGTAAAGTATCTATCCAAAAAGGAAGAAGTTGTGCAACGTATGGCAAAATCTTTAGAAAATGAAGACCTTGCTGATGTAAAAGCATTAATAGAAGAGTTAGAAATAGCAGATCCTGATACTGGGTCCAAAAACTGGACAGAAGTTCGACAGTTTAATCTGATGTTCGGAACCAAGTTAGGAGCTTCTGCAGAGTCTGCAACCGATTTGTTCTTGAGGCCAGAGACTGCTCAAGGTATTTTTGTTAACTTTCTAAATGTCCAAAAAACTGGAAGAATGAAAATTCCATTTGGAATAGCTCAAACAGGAAAAGCATTTAGGAATGAGATTGTAGCGCGCCAGTTTATTTTTAGAATGCGCGAATTCGAACAAATGGAAATGCAATTTTTTGTGCGCCCCGGAGAAGAAATGAAATGGTATGAGTACTGGAAAGAAACCAGGTTAAATTGGCATTTGTCATTAGGATTGGGTAAAGAAAATTATCGTTTTCACGATCACGATAAATTAGCACATTATGCAAACGCTGCTGCTGATATTGAGTTTAATTTCCCATTTGGATTTAAAGAATTAGAAGGAATCCATTCCAGAACAGACTTTGACCTTAAAGCACATGAAGAACATTCAGGTAAGAAATTACAGTTTTTTGATCCAGAATTAAAAGAAAGTTATGTGCCTTATGTAGTCGAAACCTCCATTGGGTTAGATAGGATGTTTCTAGCGGTATTTTCTACAGCATTACAAGATGAAGAATTAGAAGATGGTTCGAGCAGAGTGGTGTTAAAATTGCCAGCTGTTGTAGCTCCGGTAAAAGCTGCAATACTTCCATTAGTTAAAAAGGATGGTTTGCCAGAGATCGCACAGCAGATTGTTGATGATTTAAAATGGAAATTTAATGTAATCTATGATGAGAAAGATGCGATCGGACGCCGATATCGAAGACAAGATGCCAATGGAACTCCGTTTTGTATTACTATTGATCACGATACTGTAAATGATAATACAGTTACTATTCGGGATCGAGATACGATGGAGCAAAAACGAGTGCCAATCACTGATCTAAAAAATCTTATTGCAGAAAAAACAGATGCCGAATATTGGTTAAAATAATATAGTAAGACATTTTTTGCTGAAGCTGCCTTATACAGGGCAGCTTTTTTATTTTAGAATAGAATGTATTGGGGTATAATTATTGATACACCGTTACTTCTAAAATGACAATTAAACTACAAAACAAAAGGCTTTTTCTTTATGCCTAAGGATAAAGTACTTTATCATAGCTGTATTTTGAAGTTTAGTTGTATTTTAGTCATAGAACTCATCTTAGTGTAATGTTATGGTATAAAGAATTTTATCTTTCATGCAGAAGGTTGATCAAAATGAGTTTTCTATATAAAATGACCAAGTCTCATATATAAATTATTGCTCATGCTATTAAAGAAGATTGTAATTATTACTTTCCTGTTTTTTGTTACTGTTGGATTCTCTCAAAAGAAGAAAGAAATCATGAATGCAACTATGATTAGTTCGGCAGAATATATGAGAACGGTTGATCCTTTAGGAGGTAAAAAACTAATTCCGGGTAAACCAAGAGAAGGTAAAATAAACCCCAGAAGGACAGGTGCAAATAGAATTGTTCCGGGAAAAGGTTTTCCGAGAGGAATGGACCCTTTATTGGCAAAAGGAAAAAGCGCAGGAAGTACAAGGGCAACAAAAGCACCTTCTCTTACATTTGATGCGAACACAAGTTCTTTTTCACCTTCAGACCCAACAGGAGCTATTGGTCCTAATCACTATGTTAGTGCTAAAAACTTTGAATTTACGATACACGACAGAAGTGGGAATGTACTGGTTCCTTCTTCATCCTTAGAAAATATATTTCCGGGAGAAGATCTGGGAGATCCCATAGTGTTTTATGATAGTTTTGCAGATCGATTTGTAATTACACAGTTTTCTGATACCCCCAATGGATTTTTGGTAGCAGTAGGACAAGGACCAGACCCTGTAAATGATGGATGGTATATCTATCGATTTAATACCGGAAGTTTTCCCGATTATACCAAATTTTCTATATGGTCTGATGGATATTATGTAACCGCAAACAAAGATCAGGGGTCTGTACAAACAAGTGAAGTTGTTTTTGTGATCGAAAGGGAAAAAATGCTAAGAGGAGAAGCAGAAGAAAATGTAAAAATAGTAGGATTCCCTCTCCCAGGTGCCAGAATAGGAGGTTTTTATAGTCCGGCATCCTTTAACGCAATAGGAAATGCATTACCTCCTGATGGGGATGCCAGAATAATTTATTTTCAGGATGATGACTGGCAAGGAGTTACCCAGGATATGTTAAAACTCTGGAAAATAGATGTAAATTGGGTTTCACCTACTGAATCTACTATAGCAGAAGCAGAAGAAATTGCAGTAACCATGTTTGATTCTACTTTTGATGGGGGTTCTTTTGGAAATATACCACAACCAGGAACCGAAGGCCAGGATATTGACGTACTACAAGGAGCAGTAATGTATGCAAGTAACTATAGAAGGTTCTGCGATTATAATGCTGTTGTACTCAATTTTGCAGTAGATATAGATCCTGATGCAGATAATGTAGCGGGAATACGTTGGTATGAATTAAGACAAAATGGGGATGGACAACCCTGGACAGTATTTCAAGAAGGAACCTATACCTCTACAGATGGTAAAAGTGCATGGTGTGGGAGTATGGCTATGGATATTTTTGGAAATATAGGCATGGCATATACAACCATGGGAACTACTGATAATGGAGCAAGTGCAGATAGCTTTGCTTCAATACGATACACAGGTAGATTAGCAGGAGACCCATTAGGGACGATGACCTTTGCAGAAGAAACCATTGCATTAGGAACCGGAATTGATCGAACAGATGAAAATCGATACGGAGATTATGCACAACTTACTGTTGATCCTGTCGATGATCAAACGTTCTGGCATATTGCAGAATATTTTGTCGATGTCCCTGCTAGTTATTCAAGAAATGCTGTTGGAGTATTTAAAATTGCTGAAGATGTTACTGCCGATGTTGGAGTTATACGTATTGACGTACCAGAAGATGATGCTACGTTTACTAATAACGAAACAATTACCGTAACGCTAAAGAATTTTGGATCTACTACACAAAATAATATTGCTGTTAATTATTCTATTAATGGAGCAGCAGCGGTAACAGAACTATTCGCTGGTCCTATTGATCCGGGAATGACCGCTTCCTTCTCATTTGGTACAACTGCAGATCTTACTGCAGAGAGAACCTATACCATTACTGCAGAAACCAATTTGGCAGGAGATCTTAAGCCAGAGAATGATTGTAGTGATAAAACACTTCTTAATTTGTTTTCTATTGATGTTGGTGCAGGAGAATTAATAACCCCTTCACTAGATAGTGGACTTTCTGTTTCTCCAGAGTCAGTTACAGTTACTTTATATAATTATGGAACCGTGGCACAGACCAATATTCCTGTTTTTTATATGTTAAATAATGGAACAAGAATTGAAGAAACCTTTACAGGAACCATTCAGCCTCAGGAAGAGGTATCCTATACATTCAATACACAAGCAGAACTTATTGGTATAGGTAATTTTGAATTTACTATAGGAACGACTTTAGCAACCGATGAGAATACTGAAAATGATAATATTACAAGAGTCATTGAAAGAGAATTTTGTAGACCAACTTCAAATTGTTCGCAGTTTGGAGACGGGATTAGATCTTTTGAGTTGTCAAATGTTACAAATTCTCCAATAACCTGTAATACAGGTTATGAGGATTTTTCAGATGATTTTAGTATTAATTTAAATAGATCAATAGGAACCTATACGCTTACAGTACAAACCGGATTTGCAGATCAGAATCGATCAGAACGAATCTCTTTATGGATTGATTTTAATGACAATTCTGTTTTTGAAGAATCAGAACTTATATTAAATAATGTAGTTGTAGAAGAAGCTGATACCGACCAGGAGTTTACAGTAACAATCAACAACCAAGCTGCTTTAGGAAGGCATTTACTTAGAATTCGTGCAGGGGACGTGAATACAAATAACGGGGCTTTATTAAACGATGCTTGCGGTTCTATGGATTTTGGAACTACTCATGACTATACTGTTGAAATAGGCGAAAATAAGGATTTGGATACGGGATTAATAGTAATTAGTGAGCCAGATAATCAATTCCTGATTACCAAAGCAGATTCTGGACCAGAAACACAAGTAAGAATTTATGTTTTTAATATGTTGGGGCAAGTGATCGTTTCTAATATGATTACTAAAGATGCTAATGGAAGATTTGTATATGAACTAGATATGTCCTTTGCGAGTTCTGGAGTTTATTTTGTTCGATTTGGTAAGAGCAGAAAAGCAGATGCTACAAAGTTTGTTGTACAATAATTTACTCTTTACGTGTATTGATTTCTAAAATAGAGACTGGTCGAGCATCATTACATCTACTAGGTCTTCTTAAACTAGCAAATTTTACCCAAACTTGTGCAGGAACTTCAGTTTTAAAAAAATCACTAAGATTTACAGGATCCAAATTATCGTTATATTCCTCAACATTTAGAATATAAGGGCAGTCTTTAGATTTACTGCTAATAATAGTGCCTTTACTAAATCCCTTTTCAATCATCTCTTTAGAAATATCTTGTTTAACAATGGTATTGGAGGAAGTATTATCATTATTCCCCATACTATTTGTGGGTTTACAGTTAGATACACTTAAAAGTATAACCAGGATATATAACTTGCTCATTTTTGTACATTTAAATTGGATACATAAAGATCATAAAAAAAAATTAGAATATAAGTGTAATTGGTATAAGCTTGCAACATGCTAATATTTGTTTTGTATTTAGTATAGATAAAATAGTAGTAAGTTTTATTTTTACTAAAATTTTAAATCAAGATACAATGAAAATCGTCTCTTATAATGTAAACGGAATTAGAGCAGCGCTTAACAAAGGATTTATAGAATGGTTGAAACAAACCGATCCAGATGTTATTTGTCTTCAGGAAATAAAAGCTAACAAAGAACAATTGGATCTGGACATATTTGCTGAAGCTGGATATGCTCATAATTTCTGGTATAGTGCTCAGAAAAAAGGATATAGTGGTGTTGCGATTTTATCAAAGACCGCTCCAGATCATGTAGAGTATGGCACAGGAATAGAGTATATGGATTTTGAAGGCCGTAACATAAGAGCAGATTTTAATGGAGTTTCTGTAATGAGTTTATATCTGCCAAGTGGAACAAATATAGAGCGATTAGAGCACAAGCTGAAGTATATGGCAGATTTTCAGACGTATATCAATGATGTAAAGAAAGATTATCCAAATCTGGTTATCCTTGGAGATTATAACATATGCCATCAGGCCATCGATATTCATGATCCGGTACGTAATAAAAATGTGTCTGGATTTTTACCCGTAGAGCGAGAATGGATCGGTAATTTTATGGATAGTGGTTTTATTGATTCGTTTAGGCATTTTAATACAGAACCACATCAATATTCCTGGTGGAGTTATAGAGCCAATGCCAGAGCGAATAATAAAGGATGGCGTTTGGACTATGGTATGGTGGCACGACCATTACAAGATAAACTCAAAAGAGCCGTTATTCTATCAGAAGCAAAACATAGTGACCATTGTCCGATTTTGGTAGAATTAGAAGGAGTATATAATCTATAAGGATAAGGAAGCTAAATAGAATTTAAATGTCACACTGAGCTTGTCGAAGTGTTGTTGAAGTAGAATTGAACGAAGAATGTATTGGTCTTTGACAGACTTAGACCGACAACACAAAAATGTCTGAGGTCAGAAGTTGGAAGCCTGAAGAGGAGTTAATTTCATATTAAACTTAGATTCTTTGCAACTTTGCTTCTTTGAGACTGAAAATTAAAAACCCCTTAAAACTCACAATAAAAATGATTAGAAAAATTGCACTCTTAGTACTGGTAGGAACCTTGATGACATCATGTGTTTCTTCAAAAGTATTTAAAGAGCTAGAAGGTAAGTATGCCCGTCTTAAACGAGAAAATCGTAAAATGAAAGACGAATTAGGAGCGTTAGAAAGAACAAGTAGTGCAGACAAGAAAGCATTAGCAGAATTAGATGCTAAGTATCAAAAGCTCAAAGCAGAAAGAGACGATCTTGAAGGAAAATATAATGCAGCACAGGCTAATTATGAAAACTTAAAAGAGTCTTATGATGCCTTAGAAAAGAATAGTTCTGCAGCTATTGCATCCAATAGTAGAAAAAATAGAGAATTATTAAGACAATTAGAAGAAAAAGAACGCGCCTTGGCGGCAGAACGTAGTCGTCTGGATAAATTGCAGAGTGACCTAGAGGCGCGCTCCAAACGTGTGAATGAATTAGAGGGATTAATTGCTGCCAAAGATGCAAAAATGCAAGCGCTAAAAAATGCAATTTCCAAAGCACTGCGAAATTTTGAAGGCAAAGGCCTTACGGTAGAAGAGCGTAATGGCAAAGTGTATATTTCTATGGAAAACAAACTCCTTTTCGAATCTGGTAGTTGGGCTGTTGGAGCTCAAGGACAAAAAGCGGTAAAACAATTAGGAAAAGTATTGGGTGAAAATCCTGATATCGCTGTTTTGATAGAAGGACATACCGATAATGTACCTTATACAGGAAATGCGCAATTATCTGGTAACTGGGATTTATCAACAAAGAGAGCGACTGCTATTGTAAATATTTTGGTGCAGAACCAGAAAATAGACCCGCAAAACCTTACAGCAGCCGGTAGAGGCGAGTTTGCTCCTGTGGCGTCTAATGATAACAGTGCTGGTAAAAGTAGAAATAGACGTATCGAAGTGATCTTAACTCCAAAACTAGATGAGATTACCAAATTACTAAATGATATATAATCAATCAAGATGAGTATAAAACAAAAAGAGCGACTCAATTGAGTTGCTCTTTTTATATAATAGAAGATAACTTTATTTTATAAACCTTCCAATATATTATCAATAGCTTTTGTATTGTCCTTATCAAGACTTTCTTTTACTTTGACTAAAACATTTTTAAATTTATCAAGAACTTTTCCGGTTTGTCCTTTATTTAAAATGATGCTTCTTCCTGTTGAAGTCAGTAAAATAAAATCATAAAACTCTACAGGTAGAGACTTATCTCGTTTTCTTTGAAAAGAAGTAGTTCCATTTTCTTTTACAATAGATATAACATTTTCATTAGCGATTACTCTATCCGTTTTTTTACTTATTTCAGTTGCTAAGCTATATAGAGTTGTAAATTCTTCATTGCTTTCTGACCATTCTTGTCCAGAATTGTCTGTACGTTGAGCCTGAGTGGTTAATCCTGCGCCTAGCAGTAATACAAGTAGAAATAATTTTTTCATAATGTTTGGGTGTTTAATAATGTATTAAAAGTTTATAGGTTAATTACACCGGTTACTTTAACGGGACAATTCTTTTTTTATTGTTAAAATAACCTTAAAAATCGAGTCAAAATACTCATTTTAATTGATAAAAACCAAAAAGTGTGCCACAGATTTAGTTAACAAAAATAAAATCCTTAATTATGCATATAGCAAAAAAGTATACGGGTTTTATATAAAAGCACAAAAATACAGAAGACAGATAACAAAAGGACGTTGCCAGACGTTTATTATACCCAATTAATTTAAAACTATAAAACAAATGAAGAGGCTACCCATTTTTGTAATGTTAATAGTATCTGTGATCAAAGGAGTGAGTCAAGAAAGTGAAGAAGAATACCAGAACGAAGAAGAAGTACAAAGTGAAGAAGAGGTGCAGGAGGATGAAAATGGAGAAAGCAACTACCTTGACATCTATGGATATTTTAAGTTCACCAATGATGAGTATTCCAATGCCTTAGATAAGGTGAATGATATGTATCCAGAAGATCAAAATGTTCTATTTACTTTGGTCGTAGAAGTCCAAAAAGATATAGTATTAAAAGATCGCTTGTTTAGGGAGTTGATTGCAAAACCCAAAAAAAAGAATCCTTTCAAGGGTAAAGACAGCCCGGGGTTTGTTTGTATTCTACGTGGCCTTATAGAAAACAAAACCATATATAATGAAGCTATTAAAGACGGAAGTTCTGAGGGCCATGCCAGAAATGCCGCAGCCTTAGCCGAAAGAGCTGCCCGCAGAAAATGTGGTATCGCCAAGAAAGTGAATAAGTTATAGTATGGGCTGTTTCCATATATTGGCAAAAAACATAAGTTTTCCTGCTACTCCAGTTCAAGTATAGCTTGAGTTCTTATTAAATATATACTTTTACCATATCTTATGTACTCGATCTTATGCTGCACTCTTTTGAGTTGTCATTCCAGACTTGATCTGGAATCTACCAGGTGATCATGGATTCTGGTTTACACTAGAATGACAATCAAAAAAGGTGGTAATTATAGCATCCAAATCATATCATTAGGTATTTTGGATTATTATAGTATCTTTATCGGCAACCTAATCCATTAAAAACCTACGTATTATGTTTATTATCTTCGGAACAAGAGGGATAAAACACACTGTGAGTGAAAGTCCTGTATTATCAAA
Organism: Aquimarina algiphila; assembly: GCF_007489275.1. Lineage (GTDB taxonomy): Bacteria > Bacteroidota > Bacteroidia > Flavobacteriales > Flavobacteriaceae > Aquimarina > Aquimarina algiphila. Next base: position 16,502 of record NZ_VLNR01000027.1, on the reverse strand, counting down.
TTCATGTCCAAACTGTAATGATGGAAATCTGGTAAATAAACTGTATCGCAGATGGTTTACCCTATTCTTTATTCCTGTAATCCCATTGGATACAGTGGATAGATTTTATGAATGTGATCGCTGTAAGAGTGCGTATAATGAAAGTATAAAAACAGTATTACAGCGCTCTCAGGAAGAGATTAGCGAAAACCAAAAACGGGCAACTTCTGTCTATGCAAAAGCATTAGTGGCTTCTATGACGCATATGTCTGTAGTCGATGGTAATTTTGCTCCAGAAGAAGAACGTGAGATTATGGATGCTATCGAGGGTTTTCCTGAAATGAAAGATGAGTTAATGGCAATACATAAAAATGTAAAGGTAAATGCTAATAAAGATAATCAGGTGTTTGATTTCCTCAATAGCGCACGAAGTGAGTTATCATCAGAAGCATTGATCAATATTTTGGCCCAGGCAGCTGTAGTATTATTAGCAGATGGTGCTATCGAAAAAGAAGAAGAAACGTTAATGAAAGAATATTTAATTGCTTGCGGGTTGCCAAAAGAAATGTATCAGACCTTGATCGATAAGTTGAAGCAAAAGGATATGACCGAAATCAAAAAAGAACAATTGAATTAGAAAAAAAACATATTTATGCTGTCATTCTGGTGTAGACCAGAATCTATAATAAGGTACTGAATTTATACTACAAATCTTAGACCTGTCAGGTTTTAAAATTCTAATAGGTATGTATATTAAGTGACACTAAGAAACGTAAATCACTAATAATCATTGTCATTAGTAGTTTTACATTGTTTGTTAGTGTTGCTTAAAATCATTTAAAACCTTCAAATAGTTTAACCTATGTTTAACCGTATTGATTATATTTGTCTTGAATACAAATAGTTATCATATGGCTTCAGTTAAAATTTTATTATATAAAAGTAAACAAAATTCTAAAGGGCAGCATCCAATAGCTTTACGGATTACTAAAGATCGTATTCCAAAGTATAAATTCTTGGAATACATAAAGCTTAAAGATTGGAATGAAGAAAAAACGGAAGTAAGACAATCTCACCATAGCTACAAACGGTTAAATAACCTTATTGATAATGAATATGTACGTGCTAAGAATTTAATCCTTGACTTCGAAGCTAAAGATAAAAAGTTTACTGCTGGTCAATTGATGACAATTTTAAAAGGGAATCGAGATTCAATGACTTTTTCAAAATTGGCGGAAGAATATCTTAAAGAAAAAGAGTTATCCAACAAACGGGGTTATTCTTCAGATGTAAGCAGAGTAGAAAAGTTTAAAAACTTCCTAAATGGAGATGATATTCATTTTGAAAATATTACAGAATCTTTGCTCAAGAGATATGAGGTATATATGAAAGCAAACGGTCTCAAATCCAAAACTTCAAGAGCAAATTGCTTATCAGTAGTAAGAACTATATTTAATAAAGCCATTACTGAAGGTATTGTAGATGCAGAATACTATCCTTTTGGAAAACGTAAGCTGAAGGTGAAGCCTGGTAAGACTTTAAAAATAGGATTGGATAAAGAGGAAATAAAGAAGATTGAAATTCTAGAATTAGAAGAAGGCTCAACCACATGGCATACCAGAAACGTATTTCTTTTTTCCTTTTATCTGGCAGGCATTCGTATTAGTGATACATTACACTTAAAGTGGAACGATATTCAAAGTGGGAGATTGTATTATCAGATGGGCAAAAACGAAAAACCGGATTCACTAGAACTTCCTGAAAAGGCACTACACATATTATCTCGTTATGAAAATGATAAAATGAATCATAATGATTTTGTATTCCCTGAGTTAAAAAAAGCAAACCTAAAGGATCCTAGGGATATCGAACGAAAAATAAATGCAGCAGCAGGAAAATTTAATGTACATCTAAAGAAGATTGCCAAACAAGCTGAAATAGATAAAAAGATTACCAATCATATCTCTAGACACAGTTTTGGGAATATCGCTGGATCCAATATTCCAGTACAAATGCTACAAAAATTATACAGGCATTCTCATTTAAGTACAACTATTGGATATCAGTCTAATTTTGATCATACAAAAACTGATGAAGCATTGAATAATGTTCTGGATTTTTGATCGTTTATTTAGACTTTATGAAAGGTAATATTTCATTATTGTAAATATTTAAAATGTCCTTTTTGTTTCCCATGAAGGACTCATTATGCTCATAATTACCAGTAAGCTCAATTTCTGAATCATTCCACCATACAGAAATTACAAAATCTCCCGTTTCTAAATTATCATCTAAGCTTACTTTAAGATGATTTAATTTAGATTTTAATATCTCTTCGATTTGCTTTTGAATTTCTTCTAATTTCATTTTGATCGTTTTATTGTACTTTTTCCAAAAATCCATTATTTATCCTTATTTGTATATCCATTTTCAATATCATACACTGCTAACCTGACACGTGTGCGGACATTCAATTTTTTGAATATACTATCCCTATAATTTTCAACGGTTCTTGGGCTGGATATCTAGAATAGTAAAAGCGAAGACCTAATTCTTTAATTCCCCTATTCATTAAACTAGATTTGTATTCAATATGGTAAATGAATTTTTTCAAAGTTTCCAAATCAAACCATATTGAGTGGGCATCATCTTTTTGAGAACGTTTGATGGAAGCCAACTGATTGTCCTTATACCCTTTGGTCATGTTATGGATTAAGTTCACTTTTAGTTTATTAATATTTTCGCTGGAGTAATCAGAACATAGTCTTGTATTTGAATGATAGTTAGAGGAATGTACTTGAGTCTGAACCGTTTTTCTTAGTGGCAATTTGTAAATGTAAAACCCGAAAGTAATACTGATAAATATAAGAGTAATGAGTAGCATATTGTTTTGTTTAAAAATTAATATGTAGCAAAGAAAAAACTTTTAGCTGATTAAAGTTTACAAAATAAACCCATTATAATGGGTTTATCAACCCTATTTTAAAAGGTTTAATGTGCATTGATTTCAGGTTGTTCGTTTTGTGGACAATTGAATTTATTTCGAGAATTTTGAATCCAGATTGCAATTCCAATTTTTACCCTCTTTACTACAATACAATACGTCTTAATGCCGCGGAATCCGAAAAGCGAATGAGTAGGAGAATTTTTATTATAAATAAGATGAAAAATATAAAAATTAAAGAAAATGCTTTATTAGCCGAAATGCCTTTCGAACAGGAAGCTCCAAACACTATAGCTGTATTTGGGTATGTGAAACATTATAATAAAAAAATACATTTATACTATGATCTGGAGCTATTGGTCTATATGGAAATCGATAAAGGTGATGTGATTGCACAACAGGAATCTGATAACGTTGAAGAACCAAGTATTCTTTATATAAAGTTGGATGCCAAAGTCAGGGAAGTTATTGTGCCTTCTAACTATCGAACAATTCAAAACTTAATGGAACAGCCTACAGTTGAAGATCTGATAGAGGAACTGATTAATGAGGGTAATTCTACTGAGGATCAAAATCAAGAATTTAGAAGACCTCGCCCGAGATTTCCTCGACGTACAAGACGACTTCTTCGTCGATTCCGAAGAGGAAGATGCTTTAAATGGAATTGGTAATCTATCTTTTTCTTCAAAAACAGATCTATTATTAAGGCCATTGTGATTAAAATCCAATGGCTTTTTTTATTATTAAAATGATATCCAATTTTATCCGTTATGTTTTTGATTTCGAAGCTAATATATTTTTCATTTTCTTCTCTTTCTCCCCAAGCAAATGAAACATTACTAGAAAATTTTTGATAATCAGTTTTGTTTAATGAACTTTAATTATATCTGGACAATTATTATCATCGTCTGAAGAACAGTATAGTACTGAAAACCCTTTTAAAATTGCAAATAATAAATTATATTTCTTCATCGGTTTATTGAACTTTATAAGATTGTTTAACATTAATATTATCTGGTAAACTTATCTTTATCTTAAGCAACGTTGTTTATTAAAGCCAAAAGTGACTTAGAAAACTAGAATATTCTTTGTCTTTGTTGTAATAATATATTCCGAATAAAATTTTATTGTTTCCTAATATCTTTTCGTTAGAATTTTCTCTTTCTATTTGCCATTCTGTTTTTTTTAATATTTTAATTAGTTTTTGATCCATATCATTTCCAAATCCACTAACTTTTTTTACTTTTCTTACAGATAAATTAGATCTAAAGGTAATTTCGTATATCTCATATTTTTTATCAAGATCTATTCCATTAAATTGGTCTAGCTCTTCACTTAGATTTCCCATTTCTATGTAGGTCTGATAGTTGGTAAGAGATATGTTTTTTGACTTAAGGTCTTTTAAAATTTCAAATTCTTTGTTATGCTTTTTATTTTTAAAATAGGTTAATCCAGAACACATACCAATGCCAAAATTTCCATTTTTGCTTTTTCTGGAATACATTATTAATCTTGTTTTTTCCGGAATAAAAATATCACAAGAAGACAACCTCATTTTATTATCACTTCTGCCATAAATCCAAATAGATTCTATATGTTCACCCTTAAATAATTCGTTGATCTTTATATCTGCTTTATATTTGCCCTCACCTCCAAGATTCTTGTACACTTTAGTTACCGTTATATCTGCAACAAATTCGGATCTAACATATTTAGCTGTTAAACTCAAAGTAATAAAATCACACACAAAAGTAGGAGTAACGGATAATAAAGCTAATGAGAATAGAATTGATTTCATTAATTTTCCTAATTTTTAATTTATCGTTTATTTGGACTTTTAATTTAAATCTATCCCAATTTTATAGATTCTAAACATCAAGTGATTTTATTCTGTGCCATATCCATTTTTCATAGCATAAATGGCTAACCCAACTCTGGATTTTAGATTTAGCTTTTGAAACAAGCTATCTCGATAATTTTCTATAGTCCTAGGGCTACAATACATTTTTTCTGCAATTTTCTTATAGCTCATCTCACTTACAGTATATTTCAAAAATTCAATTTCACGGTCAGAAAGAAAAATAGAATTAGGAGCATCTTTATCATCATCCAATAAACTGTTAAATATCTTATCTGATGCCCATTCTGGGAAAAACCTACCTTTATTTATTAAAATGTTTAAACCTTTCTCTAATTGATCGGGTTTAATATTTTTTAGCATATATCCTTTCGCCCCATTTTTAATCATCTTAATAAGACTTGATTCATCATCCTGCATACTTAGAGCCATTACTAAAACATCCGGATGGTTTTCCTTTAACCATTTAGCAGTCTCAAAACCATCCATAATTGGCATACTAACATCTAAAAGTACAACATCAGGAATATTACCCTTCTCGAAACTACTCATTAGAACTTGACCACTTTCACAAATAGAAAGAATTTCAAAATTTTTAAAATTGGATATAATCTCGCCTAAGGCATTCGCGATCAAAACGTGATCGTCCACTATGGTAATTTTTTTCTTCATATGTAAGGAAAGATAAGCGTTAATTTAGTTCCTTTATTGAGAACACTTATAAAGATTATTTCACCGTTTATTAGATCAGCTCTTTTCCTCATATTCTGGATTCCGATGCCTTTAAAATCAGATCTCTCCATGTTAAAACCAATACCATTATCTTCAATCTCTAATTTAAAATTTTCTGTTAGATTAGTTAACCTAACTACTATGGAAGAGCATTTACTATGCTTTAGGCTGTTCTGAATGAATTCCTGAAAAATCCTATATACTACACTTTTTTTTGAGTACGATAAGGAATAGTTTGCTTTAGGTACAATGAATTCCATTTTACAGAAACCAGAATCATTAACTCGCTTACATTCGCTTAAAATTAGTCTTTCTAATGAATTAATTTTTATAGAGTCGTTGGTTAAAGACTTGGATAAAAGTCTTAGCTCTTTTAGAGATTCATCAATAATAGTATTCACTTTTCTGATTTCATCGTGCTTTATATATCTATCTTCATTAAATAACATTTGTTGCGCTAATAGACTTGCTAAGGTTAATTTTTGACCTACATTATCGTGAATTTCTCTTCCTATATATTGCATAGTATGGGTTTGGATCTCCATTTGAGTTTCTAACAACTCTTGTTTATGGTCTTCATCTTTAGAAATAATGATTTGCTGATGTATTCTCTTTTTTAGTCTATATTGTTTTATAAAAATTATTATTCCTCCGATAAAAGCTATAAAGATAACGTTGAAGAGAATTAATGTTACTATGACTGGTGTTTCCCACATATAAAAGATAAAGCAAATAAAAGGTACATTATGATATTAGATAATAAAAAGTATAAATAATAAATATTCCAGATTGGGATATAGGGTTCTTTAAGTAATTCTTGGTAAAAAGCGAAAAAAGGAAAAGTACCGATGTAACCTAGGATAACGCCTGCATTAATATAAAACATTTTATTCTCTTTAAATCTTAGAATATTATCATTTTTAATCTGTTTTAGAAACTCTAATATAACTAATAGTATAAGAATTATGCTACCTATATCCAGGTTAATGGAGTATAAAGTTGCTATTTTTTGATTTAAGATTCTTAAGGGCACAAATGAACTTAAGTACAGTATGGCACAAAAGAAAAAGAGTTGCTTTTTTCTTAATGACTTATATGCATAAAGCCAATAAAAAAATAAATATTGTACTGGTATACCAAAATATGCATAATAGTCTTGTTTTCTGAAGGGGAAAAGTGACGGAAAATAATTACCGTATAAATCTTGTAATGCTATAATCCAAAGATAAAAGACAAACCAAATCCAATAGGTGTTGTTAACTTTTGCCCAATGTACAAGAGCTACGACGGCTGCAATAAATTCTGCCCCAAGCATAATGTCATTCAGTACAGGATAATATTTTATCATATGCTATTAAATAGCTTCTCCTGATCCATCGGCAGGAGGAATAAGTCCGCCGTGATTTTGAGAAATAGTAGAACGATTATTACTGCTGCTTTCAAAGATACCAAGTGCAGGTATCGAACTCCCAGAATTAGATGCAAAATAAGTTTTAAGCTTTTCTTTACTCAGTGTAAACGATTTCTCGTCAATTGGGTTAAAATCCATATGAATATTGTCTCTAAGCATGGTGGGTAGCATTATCAAGGTATGGCGCTTGTTATAATTTGTAGGCAAAACATTCAAATCCGGATATAGTCCATTGCTAATTTCACTTGGATAACAAGAATAATATATTCTGACCCCAAGTTTTCCTATTCTCATCTGATCTTCTTTCGATAGTAATTTTTTTGATTTCTCAGTATGGTGTTCGATATGGTATATAAATTTTTTTAATGTTTCTAAATCAAACCAAATAGAGTGTGCATCATCCCCAATATCTCTAAGTATGGATTGTAATTGATTATTACGATAACCTTTAACCATAGTATGTATAAGGTCTAACCTAAGTTTGCTTACAATTTTGTCAGAATAATCTTCACATATTGAGTTAGAATTGGTAGAACAATTAGTTGGGGGGTGTTTAATAACATAAACTACAAATGCAATTGCAGTGAGGGCTAATAGTACTGGTAAAATCATTTTTTTTCAATTAAATATTAATGATACAAAGAAAGTTGATTCTTATAAAAGAGAGTAAAATTACAAACCCTAAATTATAGGGTTAAACAACCTTTTAATTAGGGTTATAAATTTAGGAAAACAGGGTTTTTCATAATCTTTTAAATATCAGGTTTATACAACAGCAACGCTTATCTACTTTCAAAGACGATACACTAATGCGTGCTCATGAGAAAAGTTTACAATAGGCCTTGTTAAAGCCTACTATAAAATGATCGTTCCCAATCTATCCAATACCGTACTTTTTAAATACATTGTATATTTTCATGATGGTAAATCCAGAACGTTTTATTCTTTAGATAGAGGTCATAAACGGGCGAAACCCAACAAAGCACTTGGAATACGAAGATTAGAAAAAATACTGATGATTCGTTTCAGAGGAACATGGGAAACTGCGATTATCTACGAAAACCTCCCAAAAGGAAAGGAAATTGCGAAATATAAAAATGGTATTCGAGTGCTGTAACTCTTGTAAACATTTTTGTAAACACGAGACAGTTTGATAATATTTATATATGCAATTCCATTGTCAACATCAATATAAATAGGGGTTTGCATAAAATATTGTTTTGTTATATCCTGTAAACCAATACTGTGCTTTCTAAACTGATTAATTTAGAAAGCACAACATATAAAAAAAATTAATTTTTAATGGCTGCTCCAATAGACGACCCAACTCCAGTTGCTAACGCTGAACTTAAAACTTCTGATCTATTTCCTCCCCTGATAAATCCATCTACTGCACCCTCGGCAGCACCAATAAAATCGGCTACCACGACTTTTTTAACTTTTTTCCAAAACTTTTTCCACCACCCTTTTTTAGGACCTTTTGATACTATGGAAAATTCTCCTTTTAAATTTGTTTCAGCTTTCCAGTCTCCATAGTATTCATACCAGTATTTTGTAGAATACCCCATTACATCAACTGCATGTTGCCAGGCTAATTTTTCAAATTCATCTAAATGTTCCGGTGGGGTATTGATAATGCTTTGTGAGTACTCAAATATTTCCTGATCCCCATTTTCATTAGTTTCTGTTATCGCTTGGTCTACATAATCAATCAGCTTCTGTAATTCAATTTGTAAAGGTTCAGATATTACAGTTTCTTCAGTCCCATTGTAATGTGAAACAAACATTTCGTCAATAACATTTGAATTAATGATTTCATTGTTGGAATGTAAAAACGTTAAACCATCTTGGATCACTTGTTCGTTCATATCACTATCTGAATCATAGTGTTGGTTTAATAAGCTTTTTTCATAAACATATGCCAATCCTTCATTGTGAAGTTTCCCCGTTGTAATTACCGGATTGTTTTTAATATTGGTTTGGTCATCAATAGTTTCTTCTTTTTCGCTACATGAAAAAGTAATTGCTAGAAATAGCATTACAAATGGAATGCTTTTAAAGGCTCTATTAGTCATAATGATATTTATTATACCTCGCTCTGTTGATTTTGTGAAGAGTTTTGGCGGTTTATATATACACTTTTCTAACTCACTATCGCATTACATAAAGTTGTTGTTTTAAAGCTCGGAGAATATGTTTTGATATTTTACTTGGTGGTGTTTTCATCAATCCCACCATTTTTCATAAAAGAGGAAGGTTAACCCTATAATTTAAACCATAAAGTTGTCTTTAGATTTTAGAATAAATAATTTCTTTAAACCAAAATTCAGATTTTATTTATTCTAAATCACTAGTTAACTAACCCCAAAATACAGGTGTAAACAACCTTATTTTTTTAGGTTACTTAACCTTTTAAGTAAGGTTTTTCATATTTTGAGAAACAGGAATACTTTGATAAAAAGCTCCTTCTTGAATTAGTTTCATGTTTTTTCTACAAATTTGCTTTCAAGCTACGCAATTATTTTGCGCACTAGATCGTTTTATTTATACTTTTATGATAAGAGTTAAATTAAATATTTGGTGACTTCGAAAATATACCTGAAGCTCCCGTTTCATCAACTTCATACTCTGTTTTTTTTAAGATACTTTCTTGTGCAACATTTTTTATTTCCACTTTTCTTGGAACTCTATTCCGTTGTATAAAACCAGACATTTTTGTATCGGGTGTTAATGATTTATATCGACTTTTAACATATGGTCTTGCACCATCAGCTGGATGAAATTTCTCATTTAAATACTCAATCTCATCATTATATAATTCACGTACAGTTCCATCATTATTTACATACACATATTCAAATCCATTTTCTTGTGGGCGCAATGGAATAAAATATCTCAAATAGACAATTCCTATACTTAGAAGAATTACTCCTATAACAACTCCGATTATGATAAATAAAATACTCATTGTCAATTATAATGAATTAACCCCTTTTTTAACAATCGGTTTATTGAACTTTTAAACTTGATAATATTTCTAATTTTTTAAAATAACTATTGTATAATTCTTTCTTATTAAAATTAGATGGATTTGTATCATCACTATAAAAAAACACCTTGACAATTTTTCCATCAACTAATTGAATTGAACCTGGAGTATCTGCTAATTTTTTGAGAACATTTTCAGTTAAACCTTTATATTTTGAATAAATAAAATCCTTTGGATCAACATTTGTAAAAATATCTTTATTGCTTAATGGCTTATACTCTCTATTAAAACAAGTCCATTCGTTATTTTGGTTTTTCATCATTCCGTAAGGAAGATTAATTTTAAAAAAATTATTTAATGACATAATTTAGGTTTTATATATAAACGTTTAATTATACTTTATAGTTGTTATAATAAGTGTAGCACCATTTTATTATCAGAAAGGCAATAAGGTTCTAAATGAGAAATTAACCATTTTGGGATATATCCAATACTACGTGCTCCATGTTTGTTTGCGCCATCTGAATGCTCCATTACCAAATTGTGAAGTTTATCGTGCGGATATAAATACCAAGTCATATTGTGGTCAGAAAATGTGATGTAAATTTCCTTATCAAGATATTTGCTGTCCACGGTAAATCTTCCCTTTAGTTGCACTTTGAGCATTAGGTTACCGTCTTTATGAACGGAAATAAAATCTGCTCCCCTCCAATCGTCAGTTAACCACATCGAATTAAAACCAAAATCGGAAAGTTTCGCTGCAATTTTGTGAAAATTAAAGCTTTCTTTTTGTCGAGCATTTAATTCAGCATAATCTATTCTATTGATGATATATTTTGATTTCAAACTCATCATTTTTTATCAAAAAAAGGGCGTTGTGCAACTTTTTTATGTAAACTGTTCAAAATTAAATTCTTCAATTATTTGCTTTATAGATTTAGTTCTTGATTCTTCTCTTAAAAGTTTATATTCCTTTAATCGATATATTACACTTGTCTTGGAAACATTAAAATGTAGAGATAAGTATGATACAATACTTTGAAATTTTTTATGAGAATCTATTGAATCGTTCAAAATATAATCACCTTTAGCTAAACCTCTTCTTATCATTGATTGCCATAATTTAGCGGTCAAAGAACTTTGAGGCAATAATAATGATGTAGAAAAATAATTAGCTTGCCATTCAATCCATTGTCTTGGGTTTTCAAGGTCATGTTTACCTTTAGAAAAGTCAAATTTGGAATCATTAAATGAATCTAATAGATTTTGATTTATTACAACCTTTTGATGAAGTAAAAAATGTCCAAACTCGTGCCCCAAAACAAACATTTCTCTTGGTGTGTTTACTATTTTTTTACTAATACCAATAGTTTTTGCGTCAATGTTACAAGTCCCTAAATATTTGTGCTCTTTGGGGTCAAAATGTTGAATTTTGATTCCATATTCATTATTTAAATATTCGCTTAATTCTTTAATATTTAGTCCATAGGCTTTTCTCAGAATTCCTTGACTTATCTTGTTTAGTTCCTCTCTTGTTATTTCATTAATATCTTCTTTTGAAAGTTTATCAATTCCATAAGTTAGATTATTCTCTGATTTTGTTAGAATATTAAGTAATTCTCTGTCAATAACATTCTCAATTGATTTTAAACCTTCATCTATTAAACTATGAACTAACGATTTTTCTATAAAAGGAATTTTTGTTTCATTTTCAGATGAACGCTTATAATGAATAATATTGAAGTTATTTACTGATTCTCCTTCTATAATCATCATTCCCGTAGACTCAGCAAAATTGTAAGCAGACTTTTGAAAAGCACCTCTACTAATAATAATCCCTTTTGCATTAACCCCCGAAACTTGTAAAATATCACTATGAAATTTTTGAACCTGTTCGACAGGTACTCTTTTACCATAATTTTTACATTCTATGAAGTAAGTCATCATAGGTCGGTCAGCATTAGGAGGTTTGAATTCAATGATTAAGTCAAATTCAATTTCAGCTTTTCTTAATTCAGAATAACGTTTAGCCTTAGGAGTAATTTCAATAAAATCTTTAATTCCAAATAAACCGCGTTCTTTTAAGTTTTCAATTATTTCCAGAGATTTTTCCTCAAATTGATTTCCTTTTTTAACGTTATTCATAAATGAATTGTAGATTTTTTTTAATGTTGCACAATAACAAAGTAAAGAATACATGTACTTTGCATTCCATATATTTTCATTTAGTTTTCAATAAACAAAACACCCATACCCAAAGAATTCTTCAGACATGGGATGATTCATAATTTTTTGTTGCTTCTAAATTAGAAAAATATAATTAAAAGACTATTTTTTTCCCTCAATATTTATGCATTTTTTGTAAAACACCTTTTACAAATCAATTCTTAAGAAGAGAGCAAAAAAAGTATATCCAAATAAACACATCTGTTCATTTATGTGTTAATTCGTAAACTTAGAAAATGAACCGTTTTATTGAACTTGATAGGTTTTATTCTTCTGTTTCTAACCAATAGCTCATTAAAACCACCATTTTTTTAAGCCTTTGAATTGATAATAATTAGCTTAATTTTTTTGTCAGAAAACTTCTATAATATTTTTACTAAAAATATTGTACTTAATCCCTGTTACGCCATATCGATTTTTAGAAGTAATGACATAATTATTTCTGAAGGTATCATCTGCTTTGATGATTTCAATATTAATGTCTGCATCAAAAAGAGGAGCTGTCCCTTCTCTAATTGTTTTTTGTGTAACACGTTGAAAGATCACGATGAATATGATATTTGGCCATTCCCTTCGTAATGATCAAAATCTTGTGAAGGCAATCCTGTTTTGTTCCAACTATCAATAATAATCAGATCAAAGTCTTTGACTACTTTCGAAATTATATTATAACCATCAGGCAACCGATCGGTAATAATAAAGAGTTCTGTAATTTGAATAAAAACTTTATGATTTAAAAAAAGTAAAAGGCAATATGTCTATTAAATATTTCTAACTTCCAACCATTTAATAACTCTATAGTACGTAGTTTTAGAAAAACCAAATTTATGACAAATCTTATCTATATTAATCTCAGGGTTTGTGATTTCTATATATTTTTTAATCTCAAGAGTTTTTTGAATAGAATCTTCGCTTGGTCTATTTCGCCTACCTGATTTAACTTTATTTTTAAAATATATACGACTTTTAAGCTCCCTCAAATTAAAAAGAACATCTTCATTCTCTAAAAACTCCATTCCTTTTTTTGTACTAATTACCCTAGAAGTCAATGAAACAATGGTATCTTCATCATGCTCTCGTATATAATTATAAACAAAAATAGACACATTACACCTTTTATAATCTTGCACTAATACTTTACCACCTATTAATTCGAGAATGTACCTTCTTTCTTTACTAATGAAATCATCCTTCTCAACTTTAATCACTTTGGGTTTGGGGCTTTTTATATACTTTCTACTATCTTCCCATTTCTTTCCAGCAATAAAATCGACAAGGGTATCTATCTCTTTTTTTGTTGCAAGACGTAATTCGAAATTATATTTATCTTTAAGATTTGTAATCATTATTTTATTTTTTTTACAGCAATAAGTATTTAATTATTGTGGGATCTGTATCAACTATTTCATATAGTATTATGGTAATAAGGTCACTAATATACTGATAATAGTCTTAAGGTTTGATTGGAAAGAAAGAGCAGCATAATAACAAAATGTTATACATTACATTTCTACTTTTGAGTTTCCTACGGTTGATTCTGAAATAGCCTCTGCAGCACCTATAATGGTTTTATTAAAAATATTATACTTAATACCAGTAATACCATATCTGTTCTTAGTAGTAACAGCATAATTATTTCTGAAGGTATCATCTACTTTGATAATTTCAATATTAATCCCTGCATCAAAAAGAGGAGCTGTTCCTCCTCGAATTGTTTTTTGTGTAGTACGTTGAAAGATCACAATGAATATTGTATTTGGGTGTTGTTTTCGTAAGCGATCAAAATCCTGTGAAGGTAAACCGGTTTTGTTCCAACTATCAATAATGATCACATCAAAGCTTTTTGTAGCATCCTCTATACTTTTATATCCTTTGGGAAGTTGATCCGCTATAAAAATCTGATGTTGATTTTGAGGCTGGAGATATTCTTCTTTCATTCGAGTGATCAGATCTGATTTACTGCCTATTTCTAAAGAGAAAATAGCCACATCATGTCCAATATATGCAAAAGCATCTGCCAATTGATAGGTAAATCTTGTCTTTCCTCCGCCCTGATCTCCTTCTATGGTAATAGCTAACTCAAAACGTTCTATATCTCCCAACAGAACCCCTAAATCTCCTTTAAGGTTAAATGTATTATTGTTTTTCGAATGGGATTGTTCATTCATTGGAGAAAAAAGACTTGACGTTTGTTTTGATGCTATTGCGTTAGAGTTATCAATAGTTCCTAATTCTTGATTATTGTCTCCCCTTGAAAGATCAGTTTTTATGATTTTTCGAAGTCTTTGTAACCATCTTCTATTAATCACAATTTTGAGTGGATCTTTAAAAAGCTGATCATTATGTAGGTGGATAAGTTTCTTCTGAATTAAGAGGATCTCCCCTGCTACAGGAGAATTTTTGGTGATTTGTTTTTTTGAAATAGCTTTATGAAGATCAAAAATATACGTTTTTAATTGTTCTTTGGTTTGAACTGTTCTATGCATATCCAGAAATCGTTTAATAAATTCGATTTCTAATACTGAAATTTCATCTTGAAGTGGTTCCTCTCTGGATAAATAGGCATTCAGATGTTCTAAATACATATCTATAGTCTCACGAATGGTTGGTTCTGAATGATAATACAGTTTAGCTTCCATAAAAAACCAATGTCCTTTTTGCAAAGTTTCAGGAAGTGTATCCACCTGTACATGTTTCATCATCTTTTCATAGTCCTCCAGAGAAATAAGCTGCTTTTTCATCAGACAATAATACCATGGATGGCTTTGTTGCTTTCGGGATGATTCTGATTGAGTTAGGATGAGTCTTTTTTTGCAAACATTAATTGTAATCGCATTGCTTGTGATTTTATTCCTAAAATTTCTGGCCTCATTATTCCAGAGAGATGATTCGTCATATTTATGATATCATAATTAGCAGTTAGANGTCACGGCGATTCTTTTTTCTAGGGACTTGTGGAACCAATTATTACTTTTTGTATACTTTTCTAGTATATTAGATGGATAACTGCTCAACAAAAATTTTCCTTTGATGGTACTCAGTAGTTGTAATAAATCTGTAAAATCCTTTTCTGAATATCCTTTATAGTGTCCCATATCAGAATTAAAATAAGGGGGATCAATATAAAAGAATGTATCTTTTGTATCCCTACTCTCAATCACCTTAAGCGCATCATTACATTCGATATCCACCAAATCCAATCGTTCACAGATATCTTTGGTAAAGGCTTGTTTTTTATTAAAGATCGTTTTTGAAACGCCATTTGTTTTTCTCTCATAAGCATAGCCTCCAAATATCCGTGCTGAAAAACTCATATTAGTCTGTACCCAAAAGGCCCAGGCTCGTTTTACCTTATCCTTTTCTTGATCGTTTTTTAATATTTCTGCAGCTTGGCTATGTAACTTTCTGCTATGAGGTGTCGCCTGGATTAATTTGTTTAGTTGGGTAAATTGGAGTTTACAGATCTGATAAAAATTAACCACATCACCATTTAAGTCATTAATTACTTCTGCAGGGCTGGGCCCTTTGGCAAAAAAAACAGCGGCACCACCTACAAAAGGTTCACAATACAAATTATTCGTTGGTATTAGTGAAAGGATGAGTTTGGTTAATGCTTGTTTTCCTCCATAATAGGTAATCGGAGTTTTGTTTATTTTTCCTAGACCATCTAATGGAGAATCCATTACAACTTCCCTTCTTTCTTTAAAAGTTTGGAAGCTCTTTTTATGGAATTAGTCCATTGTTCTCCTTTCTTTCTGATCTGCTTGGCTTTTCTGCTTATCATTGTTACCCTTCTTGTATTTGCAGATTTTCCTGAAGTCGATTTTCTTCTTTTTGTTTTTCGTTTCATTATTTCTTGTTTTCTTCAGTAATGGTAGAGAAATAATTGATATTGGTTTCGGGTTTGGGTATGATATGAATTGTCAATATCAAAAAAATAATTCCATAAGAATATTGTTGGAGAAAATACTCGAAAATTTATAAAAATGGTGAGTCATAAAGTTTTTGCTATTAGAAATCAGAAAAATATTATCTTCTTTTTATTAACTCATCAACTCCGTTAAAGTATGAAAGAATCAAGTAAAACATTAACACGAAAAGAACTATATGATTTAGTATGGTCGAGTCCGTTAACTAAGTTAGCTAAAGAATTTTCTTATTCTGACAGTGGTTTACGAAAAATATGTAAAAAACATAATGTTCCATTGCCCAAAGCCGGTTATTGGTCTAAAATATAATAAAAAAGTTATTAAAGTCCCTTTACCAATATCTAAAAAGAATCAGAATGATGAAATCGAAATACGAATAGATAAAGAAAATAACAGAGAAAAAAGTCATCCAAACTCAATCATAGCTCAACTTA
>NZ_VLNR01000269.1 GCF_007489275.1 Aquimarina algiphila | reverse complement strand
CTTTAAAGCTAGTATTTGCAATGCTTTTAAAAGCTAGAGAATGATAAAATTCTTCCATGACTCGCAAACTATTCTGCTTTACATTTAGCATGGAAAACAACAATAATTGAAACATGGTCTGACCATCAAGTTTCTTAATTTGATAATCCACTTTATAGTCCAATGATAATTTTTCTAATTCATCCTTTGGAATATAATTTAAAACTTCTGAAACCTTCATAGTTTCTCCCTAAATTACATAATTTTAAGGTTTCGAACACT
>NZ_VLNR01000268.1 GCF_007489275.1 Aquimarina algiphila | reverse complement strand
GGTGATCAAAGATGCTGCCTATCAATTACCTAGGGCAACTGGAGTATTGGTTGGGCAAACCTACCAACAAATGTTATCCAGAACCTTGCCCTCCACAAAAGAGGGACTGTCCATGTTTGGATTCTACCAGGGCATTGATTATGTGGTGGGTCGTCATGGTAAGAAATTAGGGTTTGCTATGCCTTTTCAGGCGCCAAGTAAGTGGGAGAATGTCATTCATTTCAGAAATGGTTTCATATTAATACTAGTAGCTTTGGATAA
>NZ_VLNR01000267.1 GCF_007489275.1 Aquimarina algiphila | reverse complement strand
CCGCACCACCAGTTGCTGGAACACTATCGGGAACTCAGGAAGCCTGTATTGCTGGTACGACAACCTTTAGCTCAACAGAAGCAGGAGGAAGCTGGAGTTCGGCAAACACATCAATCGCAACGATTAATTCGAGCACTGGACTGATTACGGGAGTAGCAGCGGGTACAGTGACCATGACCTATACGGTAAGTGGTACAGGAGGATGTCCTGATGCTACAGCAACCAGGGATGTAACCATTACCGCACCACCTACAGCAGGAA
>NZ_VLNR01000266.1 GCF_007489275.1 Aquimarina algiphila | reverse complement strand
TAATAACTTCAGCTCATCATTACAAAACCCTACTGTAAGCCAAACAGGAAATTACTCCTTAACAGTAACAAACCCTAATAATGGATGTACTTCATCTTTATCGGTAAATGTAGCTTCTACTGGTGGTACCGAAACTAATATTTGGTTTGAAAAATTTAACCTAAGTACAGGAACAACATCAGATTCTGGATCAACAGCCTGGACTACTCAAAATCCAAGCTCTGGAGGCTTTCATGTAAAAGATAATCGATTTAAAGTTAA
>NZ_VLNR01000265.1 GCF_007489275.1 Aquimarina algiphila | reverse complement strand
ACCACAAGATGAGATTTCTTTAAAGGGTCGTGGGAGACTACCACGTTGATAGGCTATAGGTGTAAAGGCAGTAATGTCATAGCCGAGTAGTACTAATAACCCATAGGCTTATGCGCACACTCCGATAGGCGACTATCGGAGTGGAGAATTGCTTTGATAGCTTTGTTTAGTGTTCTTTTTATATCGTATATTAAATCAATATGTTAACTTATTATGTTAGTATTAAGTTTGTAGAATGAAGTATTAAGAGAACTCTTAGTA
>NZ_VLNR01000264.1 GCF_007489275.1 Aquimarina algiphila | reverse complement strand
ATCCTTAGTGAATGCTCACTTAGGATACTATAAGGTATTAATCCAAATTTCTCTGGGCTATCCCTTACTATAAGGTAGGTTCTATACGCGTTACGCACCCGTGCGCCGGTCGTCATCAAGTGCAAGCACTCATGTTACCCCTCGACTTGCATGTGTTAAGCCTGCCGCTAGCGTTCATCCTGAGCCAGGATCAAACTCTTCATCGTTTGTCTTTAAATATTATTCAAAACAATACAACGGAATTATAATTCGTATCTCAAT
>NZ_VLNR01000263.1 GCF_007489275.1 Aquimarina algiphila | reverse complement strand
ATCAAAACACTGTTGAATTTAATGAAATTCGATTAAAATCCAATCTTGGTTTAGTAGGTATGGAATTTTCTCTTACTCTTAAAACGAAACAACCATTAACTATAGATGTCAATGACTGGAGCGATATAGACTCACTGTAATCTGTTGTCCTTTTTTTGATTCTTCCCTAGTAGCATCTTGCATAAAAAAAGATGCCTTTATCTGCACAACAAAAAACCATACGAGATAAGGAAGCCAAAATAGGAGCACATGCTGCTCGTT
>NZ_VLNR01000262.1 GCF_007489275.1 Aquimarina algiphila | reverse complement strand
TCTCTGGTGTACCTACATCATCTAATGTTCCTGCAGCTACAACTATTGGTGGTGCAGGTAAAATACCAGTTCCACTTAGGGCTGTAAAGGTAAATGGACCTGTTCCTCCTGTAATCGATACAATCACAGTTTCTGGATTAGTACATGAAATGACTCCATTATTAACAGCACTCGTATCTCTAGTAATCGTTGGATCTGTCATGATCGCAAATGGTGGAACAATAACATCAAAAGTCGTGAATACACAATTATTCTCATCTG
>NZ_VLNR01000261.1 GCF_007489275.1 Aquimarina algiphila | reverse complement strand
CGGCATCATTTACAGCTACTCCAGAGACAGGAGTTTCACCATTAGAGGTTAGTTTTGATGCTAGTGCATCTTCAGATCCAAATGGAGACGCAATTACATATAGTTGGGATTTTGGTAATGGAGAAACATCAACATTAGCAACACCTAAAGTAACATTTACAGAGATTAAGACCTATACAGTAACACTTACTGTAAGTGATGGTACTAACATTTCTACTCCTGTGACCAAAGATATTGTAGTCTCAGATGGTAATATTGCAC
>NZ_VLNR01000260.1 GCF_007489275.1 Aquimarina algiphila | reverse complement strand
TTGGATATCTGTAGTATCCTGACGTTCTTCTTTAAATTCTGGTGGTGGCGTAGTAGTAAATCCTCCTTCAGCAAATTTCCCAAGCTTCATTTTTCTTTTATTCTCCAGATACTCCATAATTTGAGGAATTACAGGATCTGTACTATTCATCACGAACTCAGGTATCACATATTCATTTGCGTGTACTGTACCTGCCACCTCATGTCCGGTTTCATCCAAATATCCTATCCCCGATGTATAACCTCCTTCTGCATAATTGTT
>NZ_VLNR01000026.1 GCF_007489275.1 Aquimarina algiphila | reverse complement strand
CCTTTTAAAACCTTGAGTATTTTATCGTAATTTGCTTGAAAGTTGTGCATATGAATTATAGTGTCGTAACTACAATTTACTGCCTTTTAGCAGTTTGCGCAACTTTTTCTAAATGCACAACGGGTTAAGAAGACTTTTAAATGATCGAAAAGAAGTCATTAAATCTTATGATTATTTATCTGGTGCTGGATTTAATTTCGGCATTAGCACACATAAAATTGAAAGAGAGGGCAAACTATTGAGTTGTGTTTATGAATATGCACTGATGAATATAAAAGATGAGCAATTTTTAATTACAAAAACATAAGCCTGCATCATAATGAAAAATCAGAATATCATAGACTGTTATAAGTTAGATTTTATAAAGGATATCCCTGAAGAACTTGAATTAATAACAGATCACAGGAACGAACTTATAATTGAAAATCAAAAACTAAAAAAAGTAATCTGGGCGACAAGTCTAAGTGTTGTATGCTTACTTACCTATATCATCATTAAAAATTATGGAAAGAGACAGAAAGAATACCCTGAGGAACCCTTCAAAAAAGAGAATGCAACAGAATATAAATACCATTAAAAAACTTACTGAGGAAAGTGAACCTTTTTTTAAAAAACCTATTGTAAGAACGGTAACCAATACTATTGTGATCGGTGGAACTGTTTTTGGAATGTTATATCTCTCCAAATACTTTTTTAGTGCTACTGCAAAAATGATCCGATCTTTTAAAGAGGTAAGGGATGCTTGTAAAGAGTAGATACAATTAATATAATTTGACCCAAAAGATAAACCTATGAATCCAAACACCGTAAATAAATTATTGACTGAACCTCCTAAAACAGATAAGATTGGAACTGCTGTTAAAGTTATCCTTGGAGTGCTTCTTCTGGTTCGTATTGTAAAGACAAGTACAGATCTCTATTTCACTATTGAAGATCGTAATAGAGATAGAAGAATAGAAGATTTATAGTTTTTATATCCATTGTAATATATTTCAGGTAACATAATCATTAATAAAAATCAAATTTTATTAAAAGTCTTATATAAGGCAGTAAAAATATTTTGAAATCTTCTAATACTATATTTTCATCAATTTGTAAAATATAAAATATTGTCAAGTTATTGAGAGCAGTTCTAAAAATTATCTTTCTTTTTTCCTCAGTCACGAAAAATGAAACTAGTATGTTTTATTTTCGCACTATAAACATTATAGATTTTTAATTTAATGTAAAATATATCATGTATCATCCAGTTATTAACTGGTCTTTTATATTTTTACGATCTAAAACATAATTAGTGGCGAGTCAGGAGCTGAACTTTAATATTTTTAATATCATAATCTTAATTGGGATTTTTCAAGGTTTTGTATTTGGTTTTATTGTCTTTTTAAATAAAAATTACAGAATACCTTCTAATTATTTTTTAGTATTTACGGCATTAGCATTATCATTCAATAATTTACAATATTTGTTAATTGATATTGATCTGATTGAAAAGCTGTATTTTCAAGTCCCTTTTGAGTTTTTAATAATGCCTATGTTTTTCATATTTGTAAATATTTATTTACAAATAAAATCACTTAAAAGTATTCTTGTAGTAGTTTTTTCACCCTTTCTATTAAGTTTAATATTTAGAATAATTATAAAATTTAATGTAATCCTATTTTCTGATAAGAAGATTCAATTACTTTTGACTTCAGAAGAATATTTATCTTTATTTTTCTCAATTTTGATGATTATTTTAATTCTGTACAAAATTTTCAATTATGAAAAATCAAGAACAGAATTTAACTTATCCGATATTAAAGCAAAAACAAAATGGCTTAAACAAGCTTTAATTATTGGGGTACTCACTTGTATTTCATGGGTTTTTGTTATTAAAGATAATATTGCTAGGTTTGAAGAAGATCTTAGTACATATTACCCTTTATGGATTATCATTTCTGTTTTGGTATATTGGATAGTTTATAAAGGAATTATCGAAACAAGAATACTCAATCAAAGGTTTGATATAAGAACTCATACTATTAAATCGATACCAACTACTAAAAAACCTTTATCCGTAAATGATGATCTTTTTTTAGAAATTGAGAATACCATTGTAAATGAGAAACTATTCCTAAATCCGAATCTAAGTTTAGAACTTATAGCAGAAAAATTTGATATAAGTGTTAGCCATTTGTCAAGAGTGATTAATAAAAACTCCAATCATAGCTTTACTGATTTTATTAATCGATTACGAATTAATGAATCTAAGGAAATGCTCATCAACCCAGAATATAAAAATTATACGATTGAAGCAATCGGTTATGAATCAGGCTTTAATTCGAAATCTAATTTTTATACCGCATTCAAAAAAGAAACTCAAAAAACACCATCTGCTTATCGTTCTGGTAAATAAACCTTGTCCAGAATCTTGTTTTTGATAATATTTAGGACACTTAAACTCTTTCTTGATCATAATTTTGTGATAAGATTCATCTAATGATGATTTTTAACATTTCAAAAAACAAATAAAGGGAATTTCAATGAGTACGCTTATTAAACAGATTGAATTTATAGAATACTTAGATCAACTTATTCGGCTAAAAGCTACAGGAACTCCAGAAGCATTAGCCTATAGGTTGGGAGTTTCTAAAACTAAAGTATATCGTTTGATCAATATTATAAGGGAATTAAATGCTCCGATTGAATATGATTTCTCTATACAAAGTTATGTATATGAAACCGAAGTTAGTTTCAAATTTGGATTCTACACTAAAGGGAATACGATCAAAAAGCTAAATTCTTTTGTTGGGTAATGAGAACCAGAATAAAAACAAAAAATATTCAAGAAAATTTGCCTAGTGTCAAAAAATGAAACTGACACCGCTTATTATTGTATCAGGAAAACAATTTATAATCAAACATACATTAACATGAAAAAATGTATCACACTTTTACTTTTTCTATTTGTTAACATATTTTTATTTGGTCAACAAAACAAACTTGTGCCCCCAGAGCCTAATGTAGCTACTTTAGGTAAATATGCTATTCATCCTGTAAATAATTATACAGGAATTCCTAATATTAATGTACCCATTTATACTATTAAATCAGGAACTCTGGAGGTTCCCATAAGCTTAAGTTATCATTCTGGTGGGATACGATTAAATGAAGAGTCAGGACATGTTGGTTTAGGCTGGGCACTTAATGCCGGAGGTATTATTACCAGAGCTATCGAGCATAAAGATGATTTTGGATCATTTGGTTGGATGGGCAACAATAAACCTATCCCTGATCATCCGGTAGGAAATGACGGATATTATTATCCTCAAAACGGCAGCATTCTTTTTCCCAATAGTGATTGTGAATTTATGGTAAATGGGGTTTTGACAGAAGTCCCTAATACAATTCTTGGAACACAAGATAGAAACGATCTAGCACCAGATACTTTTCATTACAATTTTAATGGAATGACAGGTAGTTTTCTCCTCGACCAACAAGGCAATCCATTTATGCTAAAAAGAGAACCACTGAAGATTGAACTTTTCAAACACCCAACAAATCAAGGACTTAATACATTTAAGGTAACAACTTCAAATGGCGATGTCTACTTTTTTGAAAAGTCTCAATTTACCAGGTTTAATGATGCTGCTGATCAATATGTATCCTCCTGGTTTTTGACTAAAATTAAATCTGCAACAAATGATGAAATAGAATTTATATATACAAGTAGCGATACCAGGGTTAACCCACTTAGAGTATTCCATCAATCAATGACGGCTGATAATAAATATCAAAATTCTGCCGGATTATCACCATATACAGTTCCTGTACTACTATCTGAAATTCATTTTAATAATGGGAAAGTAGTATTTAATTATTCAGAAAAAAATGAACGGGAAGATATTAAAGGAGATTACTTTATCAAGAATATCAATGTCTTTTCAAAAAAGGGAAATACATTAAACCAAGTTAAAGAAGTTGATCTTTCATATTCCTATTTTGGTAAGAAATTCACCATTCCTAGCACTAATGCATTCTCAGTAGATCAAACGGGAGACTATGGCAAACTGGTAAAAAATGGATTTGTAGACCTGAATTTAAGATTAAAACTAGATGCCATTACCGAAAACAAAGAAAAAATACATTCTTTTGAATATCATAATGACCAAAATCCTGCAAATCATTCAATCCCCAACAAAACCTTTATGGGACAAGATTATTGGGGCCTGTATAATGGAAAAACTAACAGAGTATCTTTTATTCCCTCTGGGGCTAGTATCGATGCAGATAGAACACCACACCCTGACCATGCCAAATTATTTACACTAAAGAAAATAACCTATCCTACAAAAGGGTATACCATTTTTGATCATGAGCTGCATACCTTTAATGGTACTAGTTCGGTAATAGGTGGAGGCCAACCAACTTCAACTACTACAGTAACCAGAACCGCCTCCTCTAATGGTAATGGAGAATCTGTGGTAAAATTTACCAATACCGGAGCCTCATCTACACAAAATGTGGACATCAAAATACATCATGTCGTTTATGGTTATCCTTGTGTACAACCTAATTCTCCTGGTGACTTCCCCAGAAATATGCAATCATCAGAAATGTATGTAGAATTAACAAAACCTAATGGTGATGTTGTGTACTCTGATTTTGTGAACGGTCTGGATGTAAACGATCATTTCCAAGATTGTACATCAATAGTGGTTACCAAAAGTATATCAATGGGAATTTTTGCAGGGGGTGAATATACATTAAAAGCATATTTTGATGACCGTGACGGTACTTTATCAGGCGAAAGCTCTATAAGTGTTTCTTATAAAACTACAACACCTCCTGATGATACTATTAAATATTCAAAAGGAGGAGGATTACGTATTAAATCTATTGCTAATTACGATAGTGATGACAACCCCTTATTAAAACAAGAATTTAATTATCATTACAAAGAGGATACTGGTAAAAAATATTCTCACGGAAAATTAACCAGTTTTCCTAACTATAGGGTTGGAAGATCTGCAAGAATAATTATCACAGCTCCCGGTCAGGTTGGGTTTGCACCTCCAGTAATTGCCCAATCCAGTAGTACAAATAGTCTTTCTCAAGAGCAAGGCAGCTTTGTCACTTATGGACAAGTTGAACAATTCAATACAAATTCTAGTGGAAATACAAACGGAAAAACAGTAACGAAATATTATAATGAAAATAGTTACTATAACCCCTCTATCCAAATCACTAATACGGTAAAATCAAATGACTGGTATTTATTTCCGGTTATCAAAATACCGATCAATGGCCTTATGTATGAGCAGTCAGATTATAAAGCAAATAATGATAACTCTTTTACAAAGGTTAGAAAAGTAGAAAACAAATATAAGGTAAATGGTTATGATGCCGATACTTTTGATTTTAACGATACCTTTAGAAATCCTAACATGCTAATGGGAGGGATATATGAGCAAGAATGGTTAGAAATAATTACTGGCACTGGAACATCAAACTATTATGATTGTAAATTGCAAAGGTTTCAGTTTTATCCTCATTATTCTAATCTCATCCAACAAACTGTATCCAAACAAACCATTTTTGATAGCAATGGAGAAAATCCAATAGTTAATGAACAAAAGTTTTATTATGACAATGACGTTCATTTACAGCTTACCCGAACTGAAACTACTAATAGTAGTGGAAATATTTTCGAGACCAAAATTTACTATCCTGACGATATCACATCTAGCAATAGTTTAAGTGAAGGAGGAATTTTGTCCATAACAGAATATTCAGAGATAACGAAATTAAAGGGCAATAATTTACATCGTATTGCTCTACCCATCCAAACCGTTACTAAAAGAAATAATGAGATCATTTCTGTAGAACGTAATGTGTTTTCTACCTATGATGCTTTAGTCCTGCCAAGTCAAACAAAAATTGCAAAAGCGTTAGATAAAGTAAAACCTCGCATAACCTATCATTCTTACAACGAAAAAGGTCAACCTCTAGAAATTTCTATTGAAAATGGTCGATATACTTCATACATCTGGGGACACAACAAAGAATATCCCGTAGCAAAAATAGAAAATGCTACCTATACTCAAATTGCAGAAGCCTTGGGTATTACTGAAGCTGTCTTGAAAGGATATAATGAAACCAACCTTTCATTACTTAATGGATTACGAAATAATACAGCAATGCCTAATGTCATGGTCACAACTTATGTTTACGATCCATTAATTGGAGTGACCAGCATCACCAATCCTAAAGGATACACCATGTATTATGAATACGATACCCTTAACCGCTTAAAAGCAATAAAAGATGCTACAGGGAACTTAGTATCAGAGAATGTATATCACTATAAAGACTAAAACAAATGAAAACATATATATTTAAATACACATACATACTCCTTTTAGCAACATATTTATTAGCTTCTAAAGCAAATGCAGAATCTTGTGGTATTTCATTAAATTCTAATACTGTTACTATTTCTAACTCCAGTGGAGTACAATATATTCAATATAGCGCAACATGTTCTGGGCCTACTATAACGTTTATGGGTGTTCCTAATTGGTTATCGGTAACTACTGTTTCCAGTTCAATAAAAATAACCTACCAGTCGAACTCAAGTCAGTATAGAACTGCCACCATTACTGTTTTAGCCAATGGCAATACTTCCAATGGTTTTACTGTCAAACAAGGTACTCCGCCTCCACCGCCACCTCCTTGTTCTATAATTAAAGAAATTGGGAATCATGATTTTACTACTGCAACTGCTTCATATAAAGATTTTCCTTTCAGGTATTCTAATTGTGTTAGTACACCTACAGCATATCAATTTACCAATACCTCTGGTGGTGCGCTTCCTGCATGGATAAGTGTATCTAAAATTGGTAATGCATTTAGAGCTACCGTGACCAACAATAATTCATCAGTTAATCGTGAAGTAGTCATACGGGCAATTTCTGTAATTGGTCCTTCAGTGAGTACCACTTTTCGAGTAACACAATCTTGCATACGGACATGGTATAAGGATAAAGATAGGGATGGTTATGCTAGTTTAAAGGTCAATAGTTGTTCTAGACCAGGAAATGATTATTTCGCATATGCTATACCTTTAGGAGATTGTAATGATGATAATGAATTATTACACCCTAATACAGTATGGTATGCCAATAATGATGGGGATAATTATGCAGCAACAACAGTAACACAATGTGATAATCCTGGACCAGGGTATGTATTAACGGTTTTACCTTTGGGTGACTGCGATGATAATAATGAACTCATACATCCTGATACCATTTGGTATATTGATACAGATAATGATCAATTTGGTGAAACTGGCACAACATTGACACAATGTGATCGCCCTACGGGTTATGTATTAGATAATAACGATAAATGTCCTGATGAATCTGGTCCAAATCAAGGGTGTATATTCACAAACGATAATTATATTTTTACACGGGTTTATCAAGAAGAGATGACTTCTTCAGTCCTTATACAAAATGCCAATGATGTAATAGAAAGTATTACTTATTATGATGGAATAGGCAGGCCGAAACAGCAAATCGCAATCAAAGGATCTCCAAATGAAAAGGATATTGTTACTCATATAGAATACGACCCTTATGGTAGGGAAACTAAACAATATTTACCCTATGAAGCTAATAGTGCTTCTGGTGGGTTAAAATCTGTTGATATCAATAACACCATAAATACGTACTACCAAAATACATATTCAGAAGATTTTACTGGAGTTGCTCTTGCAGATGTAAACGCCTATTCAGAAAGTGTCTTTGAGGCTTCTCCATTAAACAGGGTCACAGAACAAGGCGCCCCAGGAAAAGCATGGAAAGCTGATCCCAACAGTGATACCGATCATACGATCAAATTTGACTGGGGTACCAATGTGACTAATGATATTATTTATTTTGATGTAGTTTTTGATAATAACAATACCGAAAAACCACAATTGGTAAAAAACAATTATTATAATCCTAATGAACTTCATGTCACTATCACTAAAGATGAAAACTGGAGCCCAGCAGATGGAAATCTACATACCACAAAAGAGTATAAAGATAAACAAGGTAGAATGATTTTAAAAAGAACCTATGCTTCCACAGGTTCATCGAGCTCAGAGGCGCATGATATCTATTATGTTTATGATCGTTTTGGGAATCTAACTTATGTAATTCCTCCCGAAGTAAAGTTGAGTGCAACAGATGGAGTATCTGACACAGAACTTGCGGAACTGTGCTATCAATATAAATATGATCGCAGAAACCGATTGATAGAAAAGAAAATCCCGGGAAAAGGAAAGGAATATATCATCTATAATACACTAGATCAGCCAGTATTGACACAAGATGCATTATTAAAACAAAGCAACCAATGGTTGTTTACCAAATATGATGCTTTTGGAAGAGTCACCTATACAGGTCTTATTGAAAATGGAAGTACAGTAGCTTTGTTACGAAATAAAGTGAATTCATCTACCTATAAACCCTATGAAATCAAAACCACAAGCCCGATTACTATTGCAGGAACACCAGTATATTATACCAATGATATGTACCCGGTAAGAATGTCTAGAATTCTTACCATCAATTATTATGATAATTACACTTTTGATATCGATGGATTAACAAGTCCCACAACTGTATATGGAGAAACCATAGATACAAATACCAAATCTTTATCTACAGGAAGTAAAGTACGGGTATTGGATACTAATGATTGGATTACTACAGTGACGTATTATGATGATAAGTCAAGACCTATTTATGTAGCCAGTAAAAATGACTACCTTAATACAACAGATATCATAGAAAGCAAACTGGATTTTGTGGGTAAAGTAGAAGAAACAAAAACCACACATACCAAAGGCAGCAATGCAGCCATTGTAACCATTGACAAATTTGAGTATGACCATATGGGGAGACTACTAACTCAAACCCAACAGATCAACACTCAAGATACTGAGCAGATTGTGAGTAATACTTATGATGCCCTTGGGCAACTCAAACAAAAGGATGTGGGAGGCGTTGCGAACGCCAGTGAAGCAACCTCCCCACTACAACAAGTAAACTACACCTACAACATACGGGGGTGGCTTACAGGAATTAATGATGTAAACACTCTAGGAAATGACCTGTTTTCTTTTAGAATTCGCTACAATGATGTAGCTACTGCGTATCAGGATAAAGCTCTGTACAATGGAAATATCAGTCAAACCTATTGGCGTACAGCCAATCAAGATAATAGCATAAAGGCCTACACCTATTCTTATGATGCCTTAAATAGGATTACAAATGGTATAAGCAATGATGGAAATTATAACTTATCCAATGTGTCCTATGATAAAATGGGGAATATCCTATCCTTAAACCGCACAGGACATCTTAATGAAGCTGCAACTACTTTTGGAGTGATGGATAATTTAGGATATACCTATGATGCAGGTAATAAACTTCTAAAAGTTACAGATACAGGAAATACCACCTTTGGATTTAAAGAAGGTACTAATACCAATGATGATTTTACTTATGATGACAATGGTAACATGATCACTGACCAAAACAAAGGCATCACAGGGATTACCTATAATCATTTGAACCTACCCAAAACAGTTTCCATATCCAACGCGCAAGGAACAGGAAATATTAGCTATATTTATGATGCTATAGGTATAAAATTAAAAAAGATTGTTACAGAAGGAACTTCTTCAATAGAAACTGAATATACAGGGAACCATGTCTATAAAAATGGAGGTTTAGAGTTCTTTAATCATACCGAAGGCATAGTGGAAAAAGAAGATGATGGATATAAATATATCTATCAATATAAAGACCATTTGGGTAACATAAGGCTATCATATAAGGATTCTAATAAAAATGGAACAATCACCCAAGATGAAATTGTAGAAGAAAAGAACTATTACCCCTTTGGCCTTGCTCATAAAGGGTATAATAACACAATTAATGGCAGGAAACATAATTATGGGTTTATCAGCAAAGAGGAGAATGATGAAGTTAGTTTGGAATGGCTTGATTTTGGAGCCAGAAATTATGACGCATCCATAGGAAAGTGGATGAATATTGATCCTTTAGCAGATAAATACCATCAATTATCTCCATATAATTATTCAGCCAATACGCCATTATTTGCATATGATCCAGATGGTAAGGATATAGTTTTCGTACTTGATAGAGAAGCTGCACAAGAATATGGCCATGTAGCAGTATTAATTGGGGATGAGAAAAATGGTTGGACTTATTATTCAATTAATGGTACTGAAGGAGGTTCTAAACCTATAGGTTTTAGTGCAAATGCTGATACTGGGACTTCCTTGGTAGATGAAAATGGTGAAAACGTTTTAGATTTGGGTAAAGCAATAATTGCCGCAAATGATATAAATCCTGATGAACCACATTCCTATGATGAATATAAGAGGATAGATTCAAGTACTGAAGAAGATAAAAATGTTAAAAAAGAAACGAAAGATATAACTGAAAAGACATGGCTATATTCAATAGCAGGACCTGGAAAATCATGTATTGACGCTTGTCAAAAGGCTTTTAAGAGTTTAGTTGATCAAAGAGATCTAGATGCACAATGGTGGAAGGTCTTTAAAGATGATATATCTGGTGAAGAAGATTTAATACCTAAAAACTGGTTTGATAAACTAGAAAAACGAATTAAATCGGTTAATAACAATAAGAGAGAAAAATCAAAATCATCACTATTAAAAATTACAGAAAAAGGTAAAGTTAAATAAAGATAAAAGTAATCTTATGAGAAAATTTAGAAGTATAATTATTGTTTCAATAATCATTTTAATTGTTGCAATAATCGGTTTAGGGTATTTTAATTCTTATATCGGATATCATGGATATAATAAAGATACTTATAGAAGGTTTTCAGAAACTATTAAGGAATCAAAAGAAAGAAAAGTTTTCATAAAGAAACTGAATTATAATACAAAAGCAGATAATGTAGAAATTCTAGATGTATTTATTGAGAAAGGATACCGTTGGGGAAATTCATCTGATGAAACTGCAAAATTAGAACAAGATGATTCGCTAGCAAGAAATACTCCAGAGCTTCCATTTCAAGTAGTAGTTTCATTCAAAAAAGATCAAAAAAATGGAAAATTATCCGTTTTTTCAGGAGGAGAATACAACAAGTATAGTCCGTTTATCCCTATAGATAGTGATATTTTAAAAGATACTGTGAGTTTTAATCTTATTTTAGAGAATAAACATGTGGGGAAAGTAAAAGCATGGGGGAATATGAATTGACCTTAGAATCTACAAGTTATTCCATATTATTCTGATAATCTTATTTATAATATCTAAATGTGATTTTCATTGTTATTATCCAATAAAAAGAAAAATTGGAATGTTAGAATTTTCAATAAAACAAACCTTTAATAAGAGTGAATAAAATTACATTTCTTTTAATTTTTGGAACCTTGCAGTGTTTGGTTGCTCAAGTAAAGATATCTCCAGATGGAATATTAAGAACTTCACAAACCCATACTTTTCAGAGAATGGGATATCAAAATGTTTTATCAAATGTAAATTATCCTTCACAAAACTATGATGTAACTCAACGACAAAATGAAGTAATCATAGCAGAAGTAAGGATTAGACAAAAGCAAGAAGAAAAGTATAGAAAACGATTACAAATATTACTAGATGAGGCAGTAAATGAGTTTTCACCTATTTATTACTTGCCCTCAAATATAAGTAAGCAAGGAGCTTCCTATTATCAAAAAGCTTTTCAAAATCTAAAACAAATGTCCAATAATTCTTTTTCAGTGAGAGAAGCTGTTTTTACCGTTGAAAATGCGTTCTATGAAAACGAAGAGGACTATCTCGAATTTGAAAAGGTTGTAAAACAAACAGGTGATTTTCTAAGGCAGAAGATGACTGAATTAGGTTATGATTCTAATAGTAATCTTGCTAAGAATTTTACGCTTTTTCAGTTTTTTACGGATACTTTAGAAATTAAATCTAAAAATTTAAAACACCTACCTCTAGAATATGATTTTGAGGATTTTTGGGGACGAGACGATCACTCCAAGATATTTGTTAAAAAACTCTTAAGTACAGGAAAAGGACAATGTCATTCATTACCATTGTTTTATATGATTCTTGCAGAAGAAATAGATGCAGATGTGTATTTAACTTTTTCACCAAATCATTCGTATATCAAATTTCAGGATAATCATAAGAAAAAATGGTATAACGTAGAACTTACCAATCAAACATTAACCACTGATGCATTTGTATTACAATCAGGATATGTAAAGGCAGAAGCAATACAACAAGGAATTTATATAAACCCATTAACCAAGTCCCAATTAAAAGCAAATATGATCGTAGACTTGGCAAGTGGTTATATTTATAAATATGGTTATGATGAATTTGTTAGTGAAATGATTCATGAAGCTTTACAAATTGATCCCAAAAGTATAACTGGACATCTTATAAAATCTAATTATAATAACTATAAAGTTAAATATGTATTCAACAAACTGGGAATCACAAAAAACAATTTTGAAAATGAGATAAAAAAGCACCCTGCTGCTATAGAGCTTCTTAAAAAAATGATTAATCAGCATAAAACCATTGCTGCATTGGGCTATCAGGAAATGCCAGAGGAAGCTTATCAAAAATGGCTTACTTCAATTGATAAGCAAGGAAATAAGCAACAGCAAAAACAACTAAAATTAAAACTAAATACACCAATTAAGCAATAATGAAGCAAACTCTAATATTGATAATTGCACTATTCCTTAGTATGAATGTACTTTCTCAAGACAGGAAACAGCTATATAATGATGCACTAGAGGAATTACATTGCATGTTAAAGGGTTCTTGTAAAATCAGTTTTAAAAAGGCAGTTATGCAAG
The DNA here is from genome assembly GCF_007489275.1 of Aquimarina algiphila. Classification (GTDB taxonomy): domain Bacteria; phylum Bacteroidota; class Bacteroidia; order Flavobacteriales; family Flavobacteriaceae; genus Aquimarina; species Aquimarina algiphila. Next base: position 62,932 of record NZ_VLNR01000026.1, on the reverse strand, counting down.
TTGAGAACGCTTATCTCTATGGAACACTAGACACTATTGCCTTTAATCAAGATATAAAAATTTTATCAAGCCTGGCAAAGACACTTGTAAAAAGTAAATTTCTAAAATATAAAGAAAGAGATAGTATAAAGATTAAAAAATATGCGGCATTGTTTTCTGTGTTAAATGATACAATACCAATTATCTTGTCTGATGGAGAGGACTATAATTATGTACCTTATAGGTATGATTTTGAAGACATTTGGGGAGTTAAAAGTTGGAAAAATATGTTTGTCTCTAAATTACTAGAAACTGGAAAAGGAAATTGCCATTCTCTTCCCTACCTATATAAAATACTAGCTGAAGAATTGGGTGTTGATGCGTACTTAGCTCTTGCACCAAACCATGTATATATAAAACACCAAAATATTAAGGATGGTTGGTATAATACAGAACTTACCAGTGGGATTTTCCCAATTGACGCATGGCTTATGGCATCAGGTTATATTCATTTAGATGCGATTAGAAATAAGCTGTATATGGAAGCATTAGATGACAAACAGAGTATTGCCATGTGTGTAATTGATCTGGCTGAAGGATATAACAGAGCTTTCCCTGCCAATAATGAAGAGTTTGCTCTAAAAGCAAGTGAGATTGCATTAGAATATTATCCTCATTATATAAATGCAAGAATACTTAGAGCTGAAACTAAAAAGAAAATTTTTGAAAGAAATGTGGATGATAAGTTTGGCGAATTTACAAAGGAAGTTTATAAAGATGAACTCTTTAAAAATATGTTTTTAGAAATTCAAAATGAATATGCAATGATTCACCATTCGGGTTATCGCAGAATGCCAGAAGAAATGTATTTGAATTGGCTTACTTCTTTAAAAGAAGAACGAAAAAAATATGAAAATAAAAAAATCACAAATCATAATTAATCAATCAACAAGCATGAAAAGGATTTATCTCTTTTTGATTTTTATATGGATAGCTACTATTGCTAAAGCACAAGAAAATCCATTTGAAAAATTTGGATACAAACCCAAGATCAGTTCCTTAAGTAAAGGTAAATATATTGAAAGTTTTGACAATGATAGTATTGTACAAATAGGTAGTGTATTATTTAATACATATACCAATACAATAGATGGTTTTGTAAAAACTGACACCCTATATTCTGAAGCAAATCTAGACCCTACCATTATGAGTAGATGGATGAATCCTGATCCACTGGCAGAAGAAATGAACTCTTGGAGCCCTTATAATTTTTCATTTAATAATCCAATTTATTTTATTGATCCCGATGGAAGGATGCCAATCCCTACTGATGTCATAACTAAGGTATCTAATGTAAGAGGGGATAACAACTATGTGTCACGAGATGTTAATATTACGATTACATTAACAGTTGTTAATTCTTCAGGAACGGATTTATCGAACACTATGTTTTCAGAATCCTCAGGAAATGTTTCACTAAATAATTTTAAAGGTCTTGCACAAAAGCATAACAGTGCATTAAAAGTTACTAATCAGGATGTTATTAAAAGTGTGACAATTGATTATCAGGTTGTAAACTCTATTGATGATATTAAAGAAAATGATCATGTACTACTTCTTGCAAGCAATATACCACAAGGAGATAGAAAAGATAATGTTGACCCATCAGGTATAGGTAGTCATGAAGGGAGAATTAGTGCTATTGAAACAGGTACTATAAAAAGTGGAGATTTTAATAATGTTGTAGCACATGAGTTAGGCCATAATTTAGGATTAGAAGATAAGTCGGGAGGGATAATGAGTTTAGGATATGTTGCAGGAGCATCAAACAAGTTAAATAATAAACAAAGAGGAAGTATTGTGGCTGGACAAGTAACTCCAAGAGCTGGAGAAGGTACATATAAAGATTCTAATGATAATGTACTATATAATTCATCAATCCAATCTCAAGTCAAAGACTTTGCTAAAAACAACCAAATAGAATATTAAGATGAGAAACTACTTTAAATACATGCTGTTTTTTGGAATAATTTTAATTCAAAGTTGCAATACAAAAGAATCTATAAGTGACGAAGAAATGAAAAAGATGGATTTAAAAACTTTTTCTATGATGGTGCCCAAATCATGGGAAAATAAAATTTTTAAGGGAATTGATTACTCTACAGAATATATATTGATAGAGAATAAAGATACAATTCATATTGACTATGGAAAATTTAAGGAGGGATTTGATGATGTAATAAATGTTTTTTCTTTTGAACAAAGGAAAAAATATGATTCACTTGGTTTAGATACTACTAATTTGGTTTTCTCTAAAACACCTGATATCGACGCAGCACAAGGGACTTTTTTAGATGAGTATTATTTCTACGACACCGTAGATAATCTTTCTGTTAAGATTAGAATTCCCAAAAGAACAGGAATGGGTTATACAGGAGTAATTTTTGACAGTATTAACACCAATGGTGAAAGACTAAAAATTTATGCTAGGAATTTAGATGAAATAACTCAATCTAAGCTAATAAAAGCATTTAAAACTATAGTTGTAAAATAAATGATAGAGACTCCGACAATGAAAAAACTCTTTTTACTTTGTGCAATGTTTTTTGTTGTACTTATAGTATCGGCACAAAACCCTTTTGAAGAGTTTGGTTATAAACCAAAAATAAGTTCTTTAAGCAAAGGAAAGTATGTTGAGTATTTTGATAATGATAGTATTGTACAAATAGGTAGCATATTATTTAATACATATACCAATAGAATAGATGGTTTTGTAAAGACAGACACACTATATTCTGAAGCTAATCTCGATCCTACTATTATGAGTAGATGGATGAATCCTGATCCACTAGCAGATGAGTTTTCTGATAAATCACCATATAACTTTTCTAATAATAACCCCATTAGGTTTGTTGACCCTACAGGTTTGGCTCCTGAGGATTGGGTAAAAGGAGAAAATGGAGATATTTACTGGGATGCTAGCGCTAACTCTCAAGCAACAACAAAGGAAGGAGAAACCTATTTAGGAAAGAGTTTAACTTTTACATTTAATAGTTATATTGATAGCTCATTATGGGATGGTCCAGGAGGCGATACTTTTGCTGGGGATAAACTAACATCTACAATTCAGATAACAGGAAATGAAAATAGTGATGGAGAACTTACAGGTATTACAGCAACTAAAGAAGTTGAAATAGGAACAACCCCAGTTGGTAAAGCAAGAGATCATTTCCCTGATTTGGGAGAAGATCAAAATAGTTTTACATATAGTCAATCGAAAAATTCTAATGGAACTCTATCATCTTATACTTTAAATTTTGAGCAACATTCAAGCGTTTCCAAAATAGAAGAAATTGGTTTAAATATAATGGGATTCGATATTGTCAATGTTGCACAACAGACAACTTTTAATGTAAAAAATAATAAACTATCAGTTTCTGCCGCAACTGATGTTTTTCCTTCAGCAACTCTTTCAGTGAATGGATCACAACTTTTTAAATATAATCAACCTTCATTTCCTGCTACACATGGTAGATCAGTAAAGACAACAACCGGAGATAATGGAAGAGGTGGAAGTACTACTAGAGAAATTGCCAAAAATAGACCGGCACCTAAATTTTATAAACGACATTAAGCTATGAAGCAATCTAAGTTTATATCCATAATATTCTATCTTTTTATAAAATACATCATATTCTTTATATTCCTAATGATAAAGGATAATAATACCAAACTATTACGATTTGATAGTCTTGAAAATACTGGAGATTGGTTTTATCATCTATGGGTTATATTATTTTTACCTGTTATTTCAGTTATTATATTTTCAATACCATTATATTTTGCATTTAAAACAAATAAGGTAATTAATTTCTTATTGATTACGGTAGGAGTATTACTTGCTGACTACTTCATATATGTATTTTTCACATCAGACAAGCATATTGACTTGAATGGAGTTTATAATATGCTAATAAGTACTTTACTATTGTTTATTTTCTTTCAGAAAAGTATCATTTTACTATTTAAAAAATAAGCTATTTTGAGTATTGTTTTTCCATGCAAAATTTACATTTAGCATCTTAATTTTATTGTTTTTTATATACCCCCTAGCCTTTTTGAAAAAATGCCTTTCATTATAACACAAAAGTCAAACTTTTCAGCTTAAAATTACTATTTAAGAAGATTTTCAATACTAAAAGTGAAGTATTGGATAATCTGTCCTATATTTTGATTTACACAATATCCTGAACTCAAATTTTAAACTGTTATTCTATGTTTGATTTAGAAAAACATATTTGGTAAAAATTACAAATGAAAAATGATCCTCAATTATTATATAAAGTAATGAGACACTTTGTGGGAATGCAGAAAATAGAAGTATTTGATTTTTTGCAAAAAATAGAGGTATTGTTATTGCAAGCCTCTAGCCCGTTAACCAAAACAAGCATTCGTGATATCATGAATAAGAATATAAAACCAGATAATGTAACAGTACATTTCACCATATTATCGAATGGTAATTTATGTTATTGTATAGGTTCAAATGATTGGTTAGAGATCTATAAAGAGCAGAAAACAGGTATCGGTAAACTCTGTATATTCAATGCTTATTATTTTAAAATCAAAAACCCTTTTTCAGAAATTAAAAGATTGACTGCTGATAATTTATTAGAAAGTTTTAAAAATACCAAAGAAGAAATTGAAATAATCGATTTTCTAAGGAAACACAGAATTACAAAAAAAGAAAAATTCATTGAAAAATTATTGCTTTTAGATGTACTGAATAAAAATTCAAAAGGAATTAAAAATTAAAATAATGGAAAACAAAATAGAAAACAAAGTAATCGCCGAACCCTCTGATATTCTAAATAGAATTGTATATGGCGACATGAACCCGTTAAGTTTACAAGAGAAAAAAGATCTTCATTATGCACTTTCTGGCTTTATACAAGATGCTCAAAATTATGGTGTAGGTATAGATATCGAGTCAATAGAAAGACTGGATCAAACTAAAGCACGCTTTCTTTCATACGAAGAACTTTTAAATTCCACTCTTATCAATGCCAAAAATGAAATTCGAGAAAAGGTAACTTTATGCAATGATACCGTTTCAGAAATTAAAAATATCATCAAAATATATCAATTAAAATTTACAGACGCTATTAATAGTATTGAGACTTTATATCTTTTTACTGAAAATAGAAATGCCATTTATAGTATTTCTAACGAAAAATCTTCCCAAGATATTCTTAAGGCTACACTTAACGCACTTGGCAAATTGCTTTGTTTTATAGAAAAGGAATATAGTACATATATAGATAATAAACTTTCAATCCCTAGGCAATTATTAATATGGTTCGCAGAGGATAATAAAAATTTGATTACAGAATTAACAAAAAAAGTTGATACGTTAAAACTCCCATATCATCTTGATATTATTCTAACCAAAACATTAGAAGAACCTCTTTATCTATATCAAAAAGAAACTACATATGAAGAGAAAGAGTATTTTATAAAATTTTTAAATATGGTGTCCGAGCTTATAGAGAATATAAAGATCACTACTCATCAATACTGTATTTTCTTAATTAGTATGGAAATTTACCCTTCACTGTCATTTTCATTTATAACCAATTTTATTAATGATACTATTAATACTTCACAAAATAATCAGGATAAAATTGATATACTATCTAATTACCAAAAGGAATTAGAAACAATCCCCAGAATTACAAGTTTCAGCTCTTATGCAAATGGCGAACCTATGTTAAAAGAGCAATTAAAAGAATGGATCCAAAATAAAGTGGAATCAATACCGGAAAAATAAAGCAAATGTATATTAACTTATAGAAATATATAGTACTTTAGTTATTATAAACATTTTAGGCAAGACGGCCACTACAAGCCGTGCAAAATATAAACCGCTGTGCTGACCGACGCTACAATTGGATGTATGGTTACTTAATGAATAATGCTTAATTTCAAAAAAGATGAGAAACTCATCGAATTAAAAGAAGTATGTAAAAAACTAAAATTTAAAGATCTACGCACGGTCATCAAATGGTGCAAAAAAATGAATATCCCGATTATTCTTCGAGGAAAACAAAAATTAACATATAGATTTCTTGTTGACGTAGAATTAGATAAAGGGATTGTAAAGTTTTTAAAATCTGAATATCCAGAATCTTGGACAAAAATGTATCAGCTTTATCTTGACAATGACACCCTTGGGTTTGCTTTAGCATCTATGGAAAATAGTGCTTAAAAAATTATTTCGATACTAAATAAATAATTAGATCTTAATTAAATCTTGGATAACTAAAAACAGATGATGTTTATTAAAAGTTTAAAATCTTTTCTAAAGCATCATCTGTATCTTTATGTATAAAATTACCTTGATACCCAATAGTTGTGCTTAAATGTGTATGCCGATACAATTTTTGTAACATTTGTGGTGACACTTTATCCCCTGCTATATTACCAAAACTATGACGAGCAATATGATTGGTTAATTTTTTATCAATTTCGGCTAATTCTGCTATATCTGTAAGGTTATTATTAAACTTTTTTGTGGCAGTTTTTACTTTAGCATAAACATCTCTTGCGTTTTTAGGGTCTGCTTTTTTAAGTTCAGGAAAAATATAATCGATTGATTTATCTCTATCCTTTTTATAGTAGCTTAAAATATCAATTACTTTTTCTGGTAATTTAATCGAAACAACTTTATTATTCTTTCCCATTTTATAATACAATCTATCTTGTTTTATATCAGTCCATTTCATTTTCAAAATATCAGCAATGCGTATCCCTGCAAGGTAAAATGAAAAAAGAAATATATTTCTTGTATGAGCAATTGTTGTTCCTTCCTTTAACTCTAAGTCTTCTATTCTTCTCAACTCTAATTCATCTAACCCTATTTTCATAGTTTCTGGAAGTTTTATTCTAATTTTATCAGTCCCGAACGGATAAAATTTCCTATCAACTATTCCCATTTTTATCGCTCGATTATAAAGTAATCGAATCAATATTAAAATATTCATTATCGACCTTTCGCTTACTTTTCCTTTGGCTTGAAGGTAGTATTTAAATTTATTCAATAAGGTTTCATCGATATCACTAAAAGCCAAGTTTTTGTTACCTACAAACTCAAGGAAATTATTAATTTTACTATTGTCAGAAATAGCTCTGTTATGCTTTTTAACTATTCTTAAATTCGTAACATGCTCTTCTGCCAACTGAAAAAAAGTTTCGCCTACTTTAGCCCCTTTTATTTCATCAATAACCTGTCTTGCAGTATATGTTTTTTTAGAAGATTCATATTCCAATATAAGATCTTCTATAGCATCATACTTCTTCCTAATAAGCCTGTTCAACTGACTATATTTTGGATTTTTAGTAGTTACCTTTCTTGCCTGATTGTCCCATTCATTTAAACTACTAAGAGTAGCCAGATATAAATAATTCTGTTTACGATCTTTCGTAACTCTAATTGCTATTCTATATAGCTTACCTCCAGAGCCATCACTTTTAGGATGTAACAGTACTTTAATTGTTGCCATAATGTGATTATTGAGTTCAAATATAATGAATAAACCCATTCAAAAGGTCATACATAGGTCATACATTTCATGTTTTTTGTTAATTTTAAACATTACCAATGAACACATAATTTCTTTATTTACAGCATGTATAGAGGTATTAAGAATTATTATAAGTCATTAGAGATCACAAAATAATAGACTTAGGATCTAGTGCCGCGAGGTGTGAGAGTTCGAGTCTCTCCGCCCGCACAGTAAAACAAAAGCTTCTCTTAACCGAGAAGCTTTTTTTGTTTGGGCATATTTCCAAAAAAAGGCCAAATTGAACATTGATGCTCAACATGACCTTACAATAATTAATCTATTACTAATCTATTTTTGGTCTGATGTGGCTTCTGCTTCTTTCTCCTGATCTTCTTTCATCATTTTTTGATCTTCCTCGGTAATATGTTTATGCTCGGTAGATATTTGTTGATGTTCCTTCTCCATATTTTCATGCTCAGCTTTCATTGATTCATGTTCTGAAGTCATTTGTTCTAATGTAATCTCTCCAGAGGCATGTTTTGTTTCTAATTCGGCATGTTTTTCTATCAATGATTTATGAGCTTCAATAAGTTCACCATGTTTAGCTAATAAAGCTGTGTGATTCTTTTCAGTTATCATGTGAAGAGAATCATTTTCTATGGTTTTATGACCATCTACCATTTGTTGATGATCATCTTTCATGGCATTGTGCTCTTTGGCCATAGTTTCATGAGAAGTTTCCATTTCTTTATGGTTTTCTATCATGGCTTTATGTTCTGGGGCTTCAGCTGGATTTTGTTTACAAGAAACAAAGAAAAATGCTACTGCAATTACTGTTAACTTACAAAGTGTTTTCATGATTTTGTGGTTAATGTGTTTATTATTCAAATTTATCTATTAAAACTGTTTTTTTGATAAAATATTCTCTTTAATATTCATGGATGTTGAGTAATTTATACAAATACTCTGATCTAATATAATTATTGAGGACAAACATTTAAGGATTTCTAAAAAAATGCCAATCCTTTCAATTTTTCTGAAAAGTACCTCTAATGCTTAAAAAATTACTATTTTCGATAAAAGTATAGGGGTTTGAATAACTATCTTATGGAATCCAAAAAAACAAGAAATACCGAAAAGCAAAATCTCGTAAGGAATATTTTATCCAAAACAGAACACACTATGTCTGCCGAGGATATTATTCATGCTATGCCTATCAAAGTAAATAAAACTACTATTTACAGGATTTTAGATCGATTTGCAGAAAAAGGTGAAGTTCACTTTATTACGGGTAAAAATGGCAAGGCGTATTATGCGCTTTGCGATAATTGCGGTGTTTCTCATAAAATTCATAATCATATTCATTTTGAATGTCAGGAATGTAAAGAAGTGACTTGTCAACCAAACACCCTACACATTCCAAATCTAGAAGGGTTTACTATACAGGAAACTCAATTTTTAGTCATCGGTATTTGCAATAAATGTAAAAAATAGGAGAAACCACCTGTTCTCCAACAAGTGGTTTCGTAACTACACGTTCCCAACGTAAGTAAAATGATTATGTCTTTTATCTTACTGCTATGGGATAATTTTCTCCTCTATTACTTACAGAACCCGATGTTCTAGGTCCGCTTCCTCTGGCATGCATAATTCCTGCTACATGAGGAGAGGCCATCGAAGTACCACTTAATGTCGCATATCCTCCATTCAAATATGTACTTGTTACACTACTACCCGTTGCAATAACATCAATTGGATTCATATTATAGTTAGAAAAAGATGAAAACCCACGATTACATGTCATTGAAGCCACAGTGTATATATTACTTCCATTAACACAAGCAGGCTGATAACTAGCCGCATTAGCACTACTATTACCGGCAGCGATAGCGACCAAAGTACCTGCATTTCCTAGCGCTAATAGTGCATTTCTATATGATGAATTACTTGAACAACCAGAACCAAAGAATCCTCCAAGACTTAGGTTAGCCACATCTCCTGGTAAATCATACTGTCCTACATGATTTATTCCTGATAATATGGTAGACGTACTACTACCACCACTACATCCAAAAACTCTTACTGGTACAACGCTTGCACCTGCAGAAACACCTACAACACCAACACTGTTGTTAATAGCAGCAGCTGTTCCGGCAACATGAGTTCCATGTCCATTACAATCATTAGGCGACCCTCCTACAAAAGATCTTGCATATGTAGAGTTAGTAACCACATTAAGATCTGGATGGTCCAAATCAATACCACTATCGATTACCCAAATCCATTGATCTTTACCAGCACCGTTAGCTACCCCTCCTGCTCGTGAGATACCACATGGCGTTTGTTGGGCCATTTTTTGTGATGCATCACCTGGAATAATTTCTTCAATTTTGAATTTTGGCAGCTCTACTACTCTATCATACTCAATACCAGCTACATTAGGATCTTTTGATAATTTTTGAAATTCATCATCCCCCAATTTAATGGTCATCCCAGAAATCTTTGTGGTGTAATAGTCCAGAACTTTAGATTGATCTAAATCATTATCCAATAAAATAGAATTCATCTTCTTGATAGAAACTTCAGAAACATCCCTAACCGATTTGGCTTTTGTCTCCCTACTAGAAAATGATGTCTTTTCAAGGACTTTTGAAGCTGGTTGAATTTTTGAATTTTTGAAAACAACAATGTATTGGCCTGGAATAATTTTTCCTTCAGTACTTGTTGGTTCTACGACTGATTCTACCACACCATCAGAAACATTTTCGTCCTGACATGAAGTAATTACTAATGCAGTGAGTAAAGCACTCAACGCAAGTTTGCTAAAATTTTTCATTTGAGTTAAATTTGTGTTAGTTCCCAAAAGTATAAATTCAAAAAAAAAATACACTGTGGTAAAACCGTAGGCTAAACTGCTGATTGACAAAAATTAAGAGGGAATTTTGAGTTAAAAAATAATCTATTGCAACAATGTTGCTTTAGAAAAACCAATGCTTAGAAAAGTATTTAATAAGAAAAATCTTTCAGGTCAGATTTGTAGGAAAATGGCACTTTACATGTTTTAAATATTTAACATATATTAACTTTAATTAACTTTTTATTAACTTTTTATTAACTAAATAGCACAGATTAACACCTTGTTCTTGTTTGACAAACCCTGAATTTATGTTAAACAAATAAATCATTTTACTTAAAGTTTTACAAAAAAAACATTCTTATAAATATCTTAAGATTAAAGTTTGGAACTAATTCCTATATTTATCAAATGAGGATTAATGTTCTAAAAAATATAATTTCTCTCTTTTTTGTTTCAGCCTTTCTGTTTCTTAGAATTGTTGATTTCCATACGTATTCTCATTTTTCTGACGACGAAGATCAATTACATTGTGAGTTATGTGAAATTATTACCACATCTCATAAACTTACGCCTTTTACAGGTAATACATTTGTTGAAGTAGAACAAAAATTTACAATATACTTTCCAGAACATAAAACTACTTTTGTTTACGAAACATCACAATATAGTGTTACACTACCTGAAAGTATTTACAATAAACCTCCTCCTATAGTAAAATCATAGTATTGTTATACTTTATTAGGGACATCAATTAATAATTGTACACTTCATTTTATTCTAATTTTTAAGTTTGAAACGTATTCAAATCATTAGATTCTGATTTAAGTCAGAGTGATAGGTCTATATTTAATTAGCATTCTTCCTAGTAGTTTTTGAGTTATAAAAATACTTCCTATTTCACCGGATCATATTTTGCAAGACTTCTTAATGATCAATAATTTAACAGATTAGCATTCTATAACTAGTGCTTTTCTTCTTATACAAATATAAATTCAGTCAAAATGATTACCACAAATAACCTTACAAAAAAATACAACGATCAAACAGCTCTTGATCAGTTAAACCTTCAGGTAGGCAAAGGAGAAATTTATTGTTTACTTGGAGCCAATGGTGCTGGTAAAACTACAACTATCAATCTTCTATTGGGGTTTATTGAACCTACTTCTGGGGATGCTTTGATTAATGACCTTAATGTGTCTGAAAATTCCAAAGAAACTAAAAAATTCCTTGCATACATCCCAGAAAATCTAATGTTGTATCCAAGTCTCTCCGCAATAGAAAACTTAGATTACTTTTCGGGAATTGCGGGTAAAAAGCTTTCTAAAGAAAGCTTAATCTCCTTTTTGATAGAAGCAGGGTTACAAGAAGATGCCTTTGAAAAACGAGTATCAGCTTTTTCAAAAGGAATGCGACAAAAGGTAGGTATTGCCATTGCTCTTGCTAAAGATGCTAAGGTTTTATTATTAGACGAACCCACTTCTGGTCTTGATCCAAAAGCCAGTAACGAATTTGGACAGCTCCTTCGAAAGCTTTCACAAAAAGGAGTAGCAACATTAATGGCAACACATGACCTATTTAGAGCAAAAGAAGTAGCCACACATATTGGCATTATGAAAGATGGTCAATTAAAAGACGAATTCATTGCGAATGATATTTCTTTACTTGATTTAGAACAAACCTATTTGAGTACCATGAACTATAAAGAAGTAGTGCTATGATCAGAAAAACATTTATTAAAGAAAGTAAAGAGCTTTTTCGTGATGGACGTGTACGTATAGCAATGATTATCGTGGTATTATTAATGGGTGTATCCATATGGATTAGTGCACGACAATATCAAAACACAAATGACCAATATGAAGCAGCCAAAACAGCAGAACGTACTATTTGGGATAATCAGGGTAAAAAAAACCCTCATTCTGCTGCACATTATGGCACCTATGCTTTTAAGCCCAAATACCCCTTATCTCTGGTGGATCAGGGAGTAGACAAATATGCTGGTACTTCTATTTTTTTAGAAGCACACAAACGCAACGAAGCACAGTTTAGCGCAGCAGCCGACCAAACAGGCTTAGCAAGATTTGGAGATTTAACTCCAGATTTTATGTTGTTATTTATGATACCACTGCTTATTATTCTTTTGGGGTACAACAGCTTTACAAAAGAAAACGAAATGGGAACACTTACCTTATTGAAAAGCCAGGGAATTTCTTCTTGGAAATGGATTTTAGGTAAATGGACAGCACTTTTTCTTCCCATTTTGATCTTGATTACTGCACTATTTATAGTAGCAGGTTTAATCCTATCGAATCTAAAGGATTTTGGTGTTTTTGATTGGAATTCTTTGCTATGGATGTACCTGATTTATTCTTCGTATTACATTATTTTTATTAACCTCGTATTATTCATTTCAGCCAAAACAAAAAAATCTGGAATTTCTCTAGTAATATCTCTATCCCTATGGATTTTATCATGTTTGGCTATTCCTAAAGTCGCCAGTAATATTGCAGAAGATACATACCCATATCCTACCCGACAAGAATTTGTTGCTAACGTTCTTAAAGATAAAAAGCAAGGTCTAGATGGTCATAATCCCTGGAGTAAAGAAGCCAAACTATTAAAAGAAGCCGTATTAGCAGAACATGGAGTTGATAGCCTGCATCAACTCCCTTTTAATTTTGATGCGTATCGAATGCAAAAAGGTGAGGAACATGAAGCTGAAATATATTTTAAACATTATAATCATCTTAAAGATCAGTTTGCAAAACAATCTAATGTTTATAAAGGATTAGCTGCATTTTCTCCTTATTTACCTACCCGATTTATGAGTATGGCTATTGCTCATACAGATTATGCTACTCATTGGAATTTTGCCGATGCTGCAGAAAACTATAGTATAGCGACCCAAAAATTTCTGAATGATGACTTTGCCAAGAATTCAACTTACGGTAACTGGGGATATCGAGCTGATGCTAATTTTTGGAAACGGTTACCTGCTTTTGAATATTCACCACCTAAATTAGGCACAGTACTCTCTGGAAACATCACCAATCTAGGTGTTTTAGGGTGCTGGCTTATAGGTTCTTTTCTCTTACTATTATTCATCAAAAAAATTTAAACAATGTTCTCATACAATTTTAGATACGAACTAAAACTACTTTTACGAAGTAAATGGATACAATTATTAAGCATTATTTTATTGCTATTGTTTGGATTTTCGATTTATAACGGAAAAGGAAAAGTAACAAAACGAAAAACAGATATTGTTGCTGCCAAAGATGAAGTGAAAGAAAATGATGAAATGATGCTTAAATTATTGGATTCTGTAGAAAAAGGAATGCAAGTAAGTGCTTCAAGATGGACTATCCCTACTAGTCCCATGGTAGTTGGTAATTACCACCCTCGTGTTGTTGCTATGGAGCCCCAATCTATGGCATTTATAGCAACAGGACAGGCAGATCTTTTTACACATTATGTAAAACCAAAAGTTACTGGGGATGATTTTGCATTAAACTTTACTGAGATGACCAGCCCAGTTCAATTGTTGTTTGGTAGTTTTGATTTAGCCTTTGTCATCGTATACTTATTACCCTTACTCATTATTGCCTTTTCATACAATGTGCTTTCATCAGAAAAAGAAAGTGGTTCGATACGATTACTTGCATCTCAACCTATTCGAATTCAAAATTGGGTATTACAAAAGCTGTCACTACGCTTTTTTTGGTTATCCGTACTTGTGATATTGTCTCTATTAGTTACATTTTTAATTTTCAATATAGAATGGTTTTCAATGTTTCAATCATTCTCCATGTTAATCGGGCTTATATTAACGTATATGCTTTTCTGGTTTGCCCTGGCCTTTCTGGTTAACCTTTGGGTAGGAAGCTCTGCTAAGAACGCCATTTCACTGTTGGGATTATGGGTACTCTTTGTTTTACTGGTCCCGTCTATGCTAAATCAATTAAGTACTACCTTATATCCGATGCCTTCGCGTACCTTAATGATAAATGAAATGAGGGGATTAAAAGCCGAGGTTGCTAAAAAACAAGATAAAATTCTGGATAATTTCCTAAGAGATCATCCCGAATATGCAATAAATGACACAACACAAACCCGTGGGTTTTATCATCGTTATATGGCTTCTCAACGGCTGGTCAAAGAAGAACTAAAACCAGTACTTACGGCTTATGAAAACCAACTAAAAAAACAACAGGCATGGGTAGAAAGATTAAAATGGGTATCACCAGCAATTACAATTCAAGAATCATTAAACAAAATGGCAGGAACCTCTACTGGGGATTATGAACATTTTCGAAAACAAGTAGTTACTTTTTCTGAATCCTGGAGGAGTTTTTTAATTCCTTTTCTGTACAATAATCAAAATTTTACACCAGCAGATTATCCTAAGCTTCCTCAATTTACTTTTCAACCGAAACCAAAAACAAAACAAGCTATGGTTCCAGTTCTTCTTTTAATTATAACAACATTACTTTTCGGCATTGGATTTATTACTTCCAAAAAAGCAAAAGAAAAAAGTATGTTAACTACATCTTGATATGCGGTATTATTTAATGACTCTCGTACTCATGTTGCAATCAGTACTCATAGCCCAACAACGAGGAACAGATAATTTTCCTCCTCCCGAAATACCTGTAGAAATTAAAGCCTCCAGAACTTCGGGAAAAATAATTATTGATGGTAAATTAAATGAAACGGAATGGCAAAATACTGAAGCAGTCACAGATTTTTTTAGAGTAGAACCAGCACAAGGAGGAGTAATCAAAAACCCTACAACAGTTCGCGTACTTTATGACAACAAATACCTTTACTTTGGAGTGTTTGCTAAAGATTCTCTTGGAAAGAAAAATATACGAATGCAGGATTTGCGACGTGACTTTAATAGTGGAGAAAATGATGTATTTGGTATCCAAATTGATGCTCAAAATACTAAACAATATGCCGCGTCATTTCAAACCACTCCTTACGGAAATCAGTTAGACCTTCAGAGTTTTAATGATAATAATACCGATCGGGATTGGAATGCCCTTTGGAGTGTACGAACACAACGAACAGATGAAGGATACTATGCTGAGTTTGCCATCCCATTCAAATCTATACGCTATGATAAACCAGTTGAGGGCGTTCCTATTGAATGGGGAATTACTTTTTATAGACTAGCTCGGAAAGATTTTGAAAAGACAGTATTTCCTGCTATTCCTCAATCCTTCTCGCAAAACAGGATGGTTTATGCAGCCAAACTTACAGGATTAGAAGTTCCTCCTCCTTCAGCTAATATTCGCATTGAACCTTATGCTTTGTACCAATATGACGAAAGTAAAACTGGTAATACAATTACAAATAAATTGAATGAACCCAAAATTGGAGGCGATGTAAAATGGGCGATCAATCCAAATGCTGTATTAGATCTTACCATTAATACTGATTTTGCACAGGCAGATGTTGATAGAGCCGTAAATAATTTGGAGCGTTTCAACATATTCTTCCCCGAAAGGCGGCAATTCTTTCTAGAAAATTCTGGTATCTGGGCCGGAGGAGGTAATTCTGAGTTACGTCCTTTCTTTAGTAGAACCATTGGGCTGGAAAACACGTTTAATGCTGCTCCTGCTCCTCTAGATGCCGGAGCACGTTATACAGACAGAAATGAGAACCGAACCATCGCAGCTCTTGCAGTTCGTCAACGGGATACTGACAATAGTCCCGCTAGTACATTTGGAGTAGCGAGATACACCCAAAATTATGGTAAAGAAAATAATGTGGGAGCTATGGTCACATACCGATTAGATGATTCTTCTGAAGATTTAGGTGTTTCTTCGCAAAATAACACAACCATTTCTGTTGATGGGTTTATTCGTCCTAAAAGCGAGATTACACTTTCCTATTTGCTGTCGACCTCATTGGATAGCGAAACCGGAGACACGGGTTATGCTGGAAGAATATTTGCCGGATCCAGGACAAATAAATACTATCTTGGATATGTTAACACCTTTGTAAGCGACACATATACTCCCAGTATGGGGTTTGTCTTTCAGAAAGACGTAATGTACCATAGTCCGGGAGGATATGCAATTTTACGTCCTAAAGGGTTACCTTTTGTGAGAAGATGGGATCCTGGAGCCTTTTTCAATTATTATCACGATTTTGAAGATTTTGGTAACTTTCAACAAGCAAGCATTTACATATTCCCTATTTATACATGGTTTAAGGATAATAGTTTTGTTGAAGCTTCTTTTACTCCTACCTGGCAAAATATCAATTTCAATTTTGCTCCCTTAGGCCTTGAAATCGAAGAAGGAGAATACCATTATACTCGATTTTTAGTTCGATACAATACTGATCAATCTAAAAAGTTATCAGGGTCTATTCGATATGATTTCGGAAATTTCTATAACGGCACACGTACTACTGTCCTCGCTGGATTGCGTTACGCGCCGTCGCCACATATCTCTTTGTCTGCAGATTATGAGCACAACAATATTAATGGAGTAGGGATTTTACAGGGGGATTTAGACACAGATTTATATACCGCAAGCCTCAGACTTGCATTAAATCCCAGAGTCCAACTATCTACCTTTTACCAATACAATAGTTTTGATGAACAAGGTAGATGGAATATACGTTTTAGCTGGGAATATATGCCTTTATCATTTATCTATCTCGTATTTAATGATACTCAAACTGATGTCTTTGACCCCATACAACGAAATACACAATTTATAAGTAAAATCACTTTTTTAAAACAATTTTAATATGTTAAATCGTATCACTTTATTTGTTTTATGTTATGTACTGCTCATTTCTTGTCAGAAACCAATACAGCAACCTAAAGAACCTTCTGTTATTGACAGAAAAAAGATTGATGCTGTTTTTCGTAAAGATGTGTCTAAAGTGCTATTAGATCATTTATATGTTGTTGTAGATAGTATTACCTATGCTAAATTAACAAAGGATAATGAATGGAAAGATACATATGCAACCATGGATTTAGGACTTCCTGATTTTGCTCCGGTAACCAATTACTCCTCTACTTGCTATTTGCGTGGACACCAACATTACATTGAAATCTTAGGTCCAAAAAATAAATACAATGAACCAATAGGAAAAAGTGGTATTGGTTTCTCTCTAAAAAATGATGATGAACATTTTCATCTGGGTGTAGAGCCTAAATTTAAAGTAACAAAAGACTCATTTCTTTATGCTGCCGAAACTGTAGAAATGCCTTTGGGCGAACACAAACATACTTGGTTCAAGGCTTTCTACACACCAAGCCCAGGAACCGCCTTGCATACTTGGTATGGTTTTTATAATCCAGCTTTTTTAGAAAGTCTTTATGGAAAGCAATATACGTCATATTCACGCGAAGCCTTTCTTAAATCTACCTATGCAGATCAAAAACTTTTTAATGGAATTAAAGAAATTTATCTCAACTGTATTCCAAATGATTATCGCCGTATCGTTCAAGAGTTAAGATATTTGGGGTGTAAATTTTTAGAACAAAACGATAACGTACTCACTATTGCTGGTGGTGATGTAAAAATTAATATTGGATATTCGAACAATATCGAATATAGCAGAATTACTAAAATAGTTTGTCGACTAAACAACATGAACGACGGCATCACGCAATTAGGTAACCTTACTATTAGTAATAAAGGTACCAAATCCATCTGGAACTTCGATGAATTATATAAAAACAACCCATAGAAGAATTTAACATTATTTAAAAAACTAAAACAAAATGAACAAACACACACACCATCTGGTTATTACAACACTCTTAATGTTTTTTACAATTACAGCGTGCAAACAGGAAAAAAAAGCTCCAAACGAAGAAGATAGCTTAAATAACAACACAAAAAAAGAAGTAGAAACTGTTAGACCTAAAATTACACTAGAAAAATTAGAAGACTCTCCCACCTATGTTAATGCATCACTTGTTTTGGATACCCCAGAGAATATAGAAGTAGTTAAATCAGGAGAAATGGAATTTTCTTTTAAAGTAGAAAACTACGAATTAGGGGCTCAGACTAAAGGTCCAAATGCTCAAAAGCTGGCAAATTCAGGAAAAGGACAACATATACATTTCATTTTGGATAACCAGCCCTATTCTGCTCACTATGAACCAAGTTTCAAGAAAGAAGTTCCTGAAGGGGTACATCACTTGGTTGCTTTTTTGAGCCGTTCATTTCATGAATCGGTAAAAAATGATAATTCGGTTATTGTGCGTAAACTCATAGTAGGAGATGATCCCAAAGATACTTTTGGATTAGACATGAAAGCACCTACACTTATTTACAGTAGGCCAAAAGGAGAATATGTTGGAAAAGACACAGAGCAAATTTTATTAGACTTTTTTGTACTTAATACAACGCTTTCAGAAAACGGTCATAAAGTTCGTGCCACTATTAATGGCGAAGAATTTATGATTACAGAATGGGCTCCACAGGTTATCAAAGGACTTCCAATGGGGGAAATTACAATTCAATTGGAATTACTGGATAAAACCGGTGCATTAATCCCTGGCCCTTTCAATAAAGTTACTCGCACTGTTATATTAAAAGAATAAATATATAAAATTAACAGAAAAAACCTGTTATCAAATGCTGAGATAGCAGGTTTTACTTAGGTAGGTATTTAATGTATCAATTTACCTATTGCTTCTTTCAAGATATAATTGCAGTGATCCACATCATCAGCATTAAGTTCTAGGATTCCGGTAACCTCTACTATTTGATCTGTTTTAAAAGCTGATTTTTGTTTAAAAATAACTTCTACAATGGTTTCGGGGCCAGCACCTCCACAGAAAAAACAAGAAGACATAGGATTTCTAGAGACTATGTAAAATTCTTCTTCATGAGAAAAATCCAAGAAATAACCTTTGATGGTAATTTTGGAACCTTCATAAGATTTTATAATAGGTCCAAATGTAGGTTTCAAAAAATAATCATCATAGTGCACGTTATAAACATCATGAAAACTAACATCTGTTAAATTATTCCAAGATAATTTGTGCTGAGCAAAGAGATGAAATGGAATACTTATAAAAAAAAGTAATAAAAGGATTTTACGCATCAGTAAGAATTTTAGAAACGTTTAATTTATATAATGATGATGAGGCCATAATTGAGGCCAAAAAAGTGGTTAAAATCACTAGAGCCAGCAATAGTAACTCTTCTTGATTAGGAAAGTCAAACACCAAAAGATGTCCATATGTGTCTTCTATAAAAACTGAAAATACCCAAATACTTATTCTTCCTAAAAACCATCCTAAAACAAATCCTACAAAGGATAAAAAAAATGCCTCTATGAAAACTAATTTTATCAACTGAAAAGTATTGACACCATAGGTTCGTAACAAAGCCAACTCCTGTTTTCTTTCACTTACCGTTTTTATTAAATTAATAAATATACTAAGCCCTGCTACGAATAAGATAGCAATAGAGATGTTATTAACTACCTTGAAGCCAATCCCTAAAAACCTCATTAATCGCTCTACTTCTAATTTGGGGAGCGCTGCCTGCATTGCTGTTTTTTCATTAATAAATCTAGACATTTGTAAAGCTCCTATGGGATTTCTAAATTTCACTAACAAAGAGGTTATTTCTCTTTGTTCTTCATGCTCCTCTTCAGGATGATTGTGATCTTCGGTATGTTCATGTACTTCCCAAATACTTTCCAGATTTGTAACGATAAGGTGATCAATAATTGTACCTGTTGGCTTTAATATTCCGGTAACAATAAAAGGTTTCTTTGTATGAGTTTCTAATGTGTTTTCGGCCAAACCATGTGCACTTGTAAAAGTATTACCAATTTGTAGATTGATTTTTTTTGCTACATTATCTCCAATAACTACCTCTAATGGTTTTTCATACAGTTTCCCTTCTCGAAGTTCTGCATTATATCTAATCAAATACTGTTTTGAAGTACCTAAAATTCTATAACCCCTATAATTATCCCCATAAGACACCGGTATCATTTCTTTAACCATGCGATTTTTACTCATCTTTAAAGCTTCTTCTAATGGTATATTACCAGTAGGTGTATCAATATGTAAAACAGAAGATAAAACAAGTTGTAGCGGGCTTCCTTTAGCACCTATAACCATATCAAATGGTTTAATATTATTTTCTAAGTGTTGGTTAAGTTGATTTCTTACTTGTAATACAAAAGTAGCTAACGAAATACTTAGTATTAAAAGCAGAACACTTAAAGTTGTATTCAAAGGTTTAGAAATCAAATTTTTATAGGCCAGATGTAACAATGTTATAAAATTATATGATTATCAAAATGTGTTTTAACTCTTTGATCATGAGTTATAATTACTAAACTACTTTTACAGGTTTGGGCCTCTTTTTTAAGTAGAGAAATGACGTTTTCACAATTCGCATCATCCAGATTAGATGTAGGCTCATCGGCCAATATAACTTTAGGTTTGTGTATAACTCCCAAAGCAATTGAAAGTCGTTGTTGTTGTCCTTCACTTAACTGATAAACTCTTTTGTTTTCGAGATTAGACAGCCCCAATTGCATAATTAATTCTTCTCTTCGATATCGATTACTTTTGTTCTTAGGAAATCGTTGGCGTAGAATCAAATTCTCTGATAAAGTTAAAGACCTAATAAAATAAGCTCGTTGAAAAATCAATCCAATTTTTTGCCCTCTAAAATAATCTAATTGCTTTCTTGTAAGTTTATTTAAATATGTATCGCCAATAAAAATATCTCCTTCTTTTGGAGGCAAAAGGCCTGCCAGAAGATGTAACAATGTTGTTTTACCAACACCTGAAGGCCCCAAAATCAATATATCTTCTGTAGGAGGCAAATCGATATCTGGAAAACAAAAGGTGTTATTTTGTGTATCCTGATAGGTAAACTGAAGAGAATCGGTTCGTATCATAATATTATTTCGCCAAAAATAAATAAATATTACTAACGCAACAAAGTTGCATTTATAAAATAATGTTATATTTGCCTCACTTAAACAAATTCATTTTTTTGTGAAAATATTACATATACATAGTAACTCGGATACTTTAGGAATCTTAGCCAGTGGCTTATGTTTATTACATTGCTTATTTACTCCTTTTTTATTCCTTGCGCATACAGGATCTGTTCTATTTCAAGAAGGATATTCTTTTTGGTGGAAATCACTGGATATTATCTTTTTGGGACTTTCCTTTATAGCAATTCGTCAATCCACCAAAACCACTACAAACCTAAAAATAAAATATGCTTTTTGGTCAACTTGGCTGTTGTTGTTTATTATTATACTAAATGAAAAGCTATCCATATTTCCTTTACCGGAAGAAGTCATTTATGTAGTATCTCTATCATTGGTGGGGTTACATTTTTATAATAAAAAATACTGCAGCTGTGAAGGTGAAAAATGCTGTACAAATTAATTTATAATGAGCACAAAAAGTCAAAATGAAATAGAATTAATTGGAGATGCTCATATTTCCAATTCGACAGAAACACCTTTACGGGCTGATGCTTTTGAAAAATCTGATCATGACAAAATCAAAAGTATTCAACATCATTTTTCAGAGATCATGAAAGAATTGGGGCTTGACTTAACAGATGACAGCCTTTCTGGAACACCCTATAGAGTTGCTAAAATGTATGTAAAAGAACTCTTTTATGGTTTAAACCCAAAAAATCGTCCCAAAATTTCCACTTTTGAAAACAAATATAAATATCAAAAAATAGTAGTTGAACAAAACATAACGATCGATTCATCCTGCGAACATCATTTTCTTCCCATAATTGGTAATGCCCATGTAGGGTACATCCCTAAGAAAAAAGTGATCGGACTGTCAAAAATTAATAGACTAGTAGATTATTATTCACATCGTCCTCAGGTACAAGAAAGACTTTGTTTACAGATTCTAGAGGATTTACAGCAAACTTTGGATACCAAAGACGTTATTGTTATAGTGAATGCCAAACATTTATGCGTTTCTTCCAGAGGAATTAAGGACAAAAGTAGTTATACTACTACAATGGAGTTCGGAGGTGAATTTATAGAAACTGAACTCAGAAATGAGTTTTTGAGGATCATTAAAGAGAGAAGAAACTCCTTTGAATAATACAAGTTTTACTTCTTACCATGTATTTAACTTTTTGTACAAACTAGAATTTCCTAAAATTCAACGATATGTCTAAATAACAACTTAAAATTTTGTTAAATCAAAAAATCTTTTTTTTATATTTCTGAAATTGCGGTCATGCGCCGACAGGTAATTACAAATATTATTACTTTGCTGTTCACAGCAACTTTCCTTGTTCCAAGGGTTGCCAACTTGCACGCATTAAGCCATCTATCAGATGATGACGAACCTATTTCTTGTGAGCTTTGTGATATTATATCCAATTCTCATCAATTTGACTTGATTACTAATGATACTTATTGCTTCGAAGATACCCAAATAAATATTCCAAGCTCATTTGTGATCTTTACTCAATATAATACTCCAAAGGAGAAAATTGCCTCTCCTATTTCTATTTACAATAAACCCCCTCCTGTTTTCTCAGGAATATTCTTACTATCCTAAAAAGCATTGTGCTATGTGAATTTATACTCACTATAGTCATTTTATTTAATATCAATTTGTCATCAGAGCTTGCATCATTGTTAGGTCATCGGGAAAAAATTGTATACAAAGGTATTTGTAGTTCAAAATAGTGTACTACTTTGTATTTAAGGTATTTCTTCAAAAACAGTCAGTTATCGGTTCTAACCGAATTTAAACACATTAGTCGTCAATCTTATTTTACATTATAAAAATGCTTAAAGCAATAAATCTTACCAAAACATACGGTAAGCACCAAGCGCTAAGTCAACTAAATTTATCTGTTGACAAAGGTGAAATATTTTGTTTACTCGGTCAAAATGGTGCGGGTAAAACAACAACAATCAATCTGTTTTTAGGTCTTATTGAACCTACAAGTGGTGAAGCATTGGTCAATGGTGTTACCGTAAAATCAAATAATAACGAAACCACCAAAATGATTGCATATATCCCAGAGGTCGTGCAACTTTATGGAAATCTTTCTGGAATAGAAAACCTTAATTTCTTCAGCAGATTAGCGGGATTTAAATATACGAATACTGACTTGTCTAATTTTCTATCAAAAGCTGGACTTCAAGAGGTGGCACATCAAAATAAATTGTCTTCCTACTCAAAAGGAATGCGACAAAAAGTTGGCATTGCCATAGCACTTTCAAAAAATGCAGATTATATTTTTATGGATGAACCTATCTCAGGTCTAGATCCCATTGCTACACTCGAATTCACCAAAATTTGTAAAGAATTAAGCAATGAAGGTAAAGCTATTTTTATGGCTACTCATGACATCTTTAATGCAGTAAATGTGGGAACCAAAATTGGTATTATGAAAGAAGGACAATTAGTTCATACTTCAAACACCGATACTATCAATGCAACTCAATTACAAGATTTATACTTAAAAACTATCTAAACGTAAAACAAATCAATTCACATAATGAAACTTTTTAAATCACTATCCATCCTTTTACTTGTATTATGTAGTTGTGCCACATTTGCACAAGTACAAGTAACAGGAACTATCATCGATACTGGAAATACACCAATAATTGGAGCTACAATTTTATTAAAAAACGCAGAAAATACTTTTGGAAAATTAACTGATAAATCAGGGAAATTTGAAATAGATGCTCCTTCGGGAAATTATGATATCGAAGTACGTTATTTAGGATTACAGTCCTATAAAAATACAATTGAAATTAGTGATGGTTCAACATTTGATGTAGGGACTATTCAATTAGAAGAAGGTACAGAACAACTACAAAGTGTAGAAGTCGTTGGTCGTGCACGAACAGATTACAACAGTGATTATTCGTTTTCTTCGACAAAGGTTGCTATAAAAAACAGAGAATTACCTCAGGCAGTATCAACCATTACTAAAGAATTAATTAACGATCGACAAGCCTTTCAGATAGCAGATGCTATAAAAAATTCTAGTAGTGTAACGCATACAGGGTTCTATAATCATTTTAATATTAGAGGTATCATTCAGGCAGAAGACGGCCAGCTTATTAATGGTATGAGAACTCGTCAATATTATTTTTTACAACCTATTACATCACATATAGAAAGAGCAGAAGTTATTAAAGGACCTTCTTCTGTAACTTTTTCTAGTGTTGATCCTGGTGGATCAGTTAATTTGGTAACTAAAAAACCTTTAAAGGAAAAAAGAAATGAAGTAAGTGCCACAGTAGGAAGTTTTGGAACACTAAGAGCAACCGCAGATTTTACAGGCCCCTTAAATGATTCTGGAACTTTATTATATCGTTTTAACACTGCAGTTCAAGAAGCAAGGTCTTTTAGAGATTTAGTACAGAACAATCAATTTCTGATAACACCGTCTATCACGTTTTTACCAAATAGTACCACAGCACTAAACGTAGAAATGATATATAGCAGTGGTGTTGGAAACTTGGATCGGGGTCAACCGCTTTTTGGCCCTATTAATGGTCAATTTGATCTAAAAAGTACAGATATCTCAACAAATGTTGGAGCCGCTAACGACTTTTATTCTTCAAAAGAGTTTATGGTGATCAGTAATTTTAGTAAAGAAATTACTGATCATATTGGATTTAATGCTTCCTATATGAAGCAAACCTGGGAAGAAGACCTTGCAGAGCATCGTGTTGCCGGTTCTGCCGCTGTAGATATTGATGGAAATGCGATTCCTACACTTGCCGAATTACGTTACGTAGAACGACAACAGTTTTGGATTACAGATAATTACACCGCATATATTAATTTTGATATTGAAAATGATTCGTTTACCAATAAACTATTAGTAGGATATGATGGTAGCAGATGGGAACGAACTATAGGTGGAGCATCGAATGGTGCTCGTAGATATAGAAGATTGAATGGTACTGCAACTTCTTTTGACCCTGCTGAAGCAGCTCAATTTGAAACTATTGACATCAATGGTGTAACTGCACCTAGACCCAATGTTGACCATTTTAATCTCGCGGATCCTAATAATACAGCCAGAGAAACTTCAGGCTATATCACTTCAGAATTTGCTATCCCAGCAAATCTTACCACTTCAAGCGGTATTTATATCCAGAACCAATTTAAGATCGGTAAGTTTTCTGCATTACTAAATCTTCGATATGATTGGTATGAAGATATTTTTGATTACAAATCAAATAATGAAGAGTCTAATAAGAACGAGGCTTTTATACCTAGAATAGGGCTAACATATGAAGCTACTGAAAATATTAGTGTTTATGGTTCCTATGTAGAAGGATTTCAGCCACAGTCTAACACCGTTACGCTTTCACCTGCTACCGAAGATTTTTTCTGGGCGGGTTCTCCTGCTAGTTTTGATCCTTTAGAAAGTGACAACATAGAATTTGGTGCTAAGGGAGAATTTTTAGGCGGAAAAGTAATAGTTAATGCTGCTGTATATCAAATAACTCAAAAAAATCTATTACAACAAGATCCTAATGATGAATCCGTATTGACAGAACGAGGAGAACAACGTAGTCGAGGTTTTGAGTGGGATCTTACTGGATATGTATTACCTAACTTTCAAGTAAGTGCTTCCTATGCCTTTATTGATGCAGAAATCATAGAAGATGATGATCCAGCTTTAATTGGTGAACGCATTGGAGGAGCACCTGAACATAGCGCTAATTTTTGGGGACGATATGATTTTACGCATGGAGCTTTAAAAAATATCGGAGTAGGTTTTGGTACAGAATATCGTGGAGATCGTTTGTCATGGTATGGAGATCGTATAGAATTACCATCATACACGATATTTGATGCAGCAGTATACTATCGCCCTTCTGGAATCGATATGCAAATTGCTTTAAAGCTTAATAATCTATTGGATGAAACCTATTGGAATGGTGCATTAAACGCCACCAGGCTTTTCCCTGGCGCTCCGAGAAACGTATTGTTAACCACAACGTATAAATTCTAAAAGATGAAGTGGGCAAACGTTCGGTTATTCGCATCAAACTTTTGGCACAATGCGACTACGCCAAAAACTTTTTATCTCTTATATTCAATTTTTATACTGCTAACAGCTTTTGCAGCTGTTAGCGGTATTCAAAATCATATCACTCAAAATGATATTCGACAAGATCACCAAATTAAAGCCCGACAAAGCTGGGAAGCCAACCCTGATAAACATCCTCACCGAATGGCTCATTTTGGTACTTTTGCATTTCGAGTAAACCCATCTTTGGGTATTTTTGATTACGGATTAGAAAGTTTTACAGGAAGTACTGTGTTTCTGGAAGCTCACAGGCAAAACAGTGTTAACTTTTCTGAAGCAACATTTTCTACGGGTACGTTGCGATTTGGGGAATTGAGTTTAGCTCTACTATTACAATTAGTGCTGCCATTAATCCTATTTTTCATAGGATTTTCAAGTATTGCTGCCGACAAACAAAATGGAACCTTAAAAATAGTACTATCTCAAGGAGGAAACTGGAAAGAAATTCTGTTTGGAAAATCAATTGGACTTTTCGGAATTTCAACTCTATTTTTTATTCCCGCTATATTAGTGGTAGTTATTACGCTTTTGGTATTAGAAAATCAAATGACAAATAGCCTTCAGTGGTTTCGAGTTTCACTAATAGGCTTGGGGTATTTAGCATTCCTGTTTGTCATTTCTACCTTTACCATCGTAGTATCTGCTAGTAGTAGTAGCCCAAAAGATGCTTTATTACGGTTATTAGGCATTTGGTTGTTACTGGTCGTGCTTTTGCCTAAATCTGCTCAAGCTATGGGAAATTACTGGTTTCCAACACCTACAAAATTAGCTTTTCAATCGGCAATAGAGAAAGAAGAAATCCAAAAAGGGGACAGCCATAATCCTAATGACCCTCACTACAACAAGCTACGGGATTCGGTATTAGCCGTACATAATGTAAGTAAGGTTACCGATTTACCTTTTAATTATTCTGGTTTTGTGATGCGGGAAGGTGAAAAAATCACTTCTACTTTATACAAAAAACATCATGCAAATTTGGTAAGCACGTATACTAATCAAAATAACATTACTAGATTTTCATCTTTTATCAATCCATTTACAGCTATCAAACAATTATCAATGACGATAGCAGGAACAGATTTTTCGTCTTATATAGATTTCCAAAATCAGGCAGATGACTATCGTTATCAGTTATCTCAAACGATGAATGAACTTCAAATGGAATATATCAGTCCAAAGAAAGAAAGTGGTTCTGAAGGAAAAACTCATGTAGTGGATCATGAGCATTGGGAAGAATTCTCAGATTTCCACCATAAGCCTATAGAATTTGGTGCTTCATTTAAAGAAGCCATTCCGGCAATAATTTCGATACTATTATGGACAATAATTGCTTTCGCGTTATTGCTATTCACCTCAAAAAGAGCTAAAGCGATATGATAAAATACAGGTTATTTTTGCAACAATGCATTCGGTCAAAAGAAGTCTGGATTAGTTTATTGCTAATTACATTATTGGGTATCTTATCTATAATCATTGGGAGCAAACACCTCTCACGACAACAAGAAGCAATTACTGAAGTAAAAATGTATCAAGAGCAACATTTTGATCGACAAGTGTCTCTTCATAATGAGGATTTAGGATTGTTATTATATTATTTGAAGTTTGCCCATATCAATACTTTAAATCCATTGGCAGGAATATCTATTGGTCAAGGAGATATCAATCCTACAGTTAAACGAATTACAATCAAAACCTTTGAAGCGCAAAAGTTTGATACCGATTTGGTCAATCCTATGAATTTACAATCTGGCAATCTTGATCTTTCTTTTGTAATTATCTATTTATTCCCTCTATTGGTTATTGTTTTAACCTTTAATGTTATTTCTGAAGAGACAGAAACCGGTACCTGGCGCCTGATGTCGATTCAAACGAAATCCAAACTAGGATTTATTGTTTCCAAACTTTTGATCAGATTAGGGTTATTATTTGTGGCATTGATATTCCTTTTTTGCCTTGCAAAATTTATACTCAATATACCTATAAATAGCGGTTTTCTTTCTATACTGGGATTATCTATGCTATATATCATATTTTGGTTTACACTCACTTTTTTTGTTATTGTTTTTAAGAAGTCTTCTGGTTTTAATGCACTGTTACTGCTATCGATTTGGCTGGTTTTAATTGTTCTATTACCTGCTGGAATCAATGCTTATATATCTTCAAAATATCCCGTACCTGAAGCTTTAAGTACTGCAATAGCACAACGAGATGGGTATCATACTAAATGGGATACTGATAAGTTGGCTACAATTGAAAAGTTTTATCAGCATTATCCACAATTTAAAAAATACGGATATCCTACAGATGGATTTAATTGGTTATGGTATTATGCAATGCAACAAATGGGAGATGATGACTCAAAGACTCAGCAGAATGCCTTAAGTGAAAAGATCGAGTTACGGGAGCGCACTAGTAAGCAAATTGCATCAGTAATCCCTAATATGTATATCCAATTGGCCTTTAATCTATCAGCAGGCACCAGTATGAGTCAACATATAGAATACCTTAATGAAACCGAGGCGTTTCATGAGAGGTTAAGGCTTTTTTTCTATCCAAAAATATTTGAAGAGCAGCATGCGGATACTATTGATTGGAATCAATTTACTCCTGAATATTATAACACAAAAGCTAATTTAAAACCCGTACAGGATATGTTACCCTTATTATTAGCATCAGTGTTTATGATGTTAATTTCAATACCAATGGTACGGCGTTTATAATGAAAAAACTTTTAAAAACTTAAGGAATTATAGCAATATTCATAATGGTTTCATCTTTATTGATGGGTGGAGTACCTATCATATAAAGTATCATACTGTTTTGCGATGCTTTAATATCCTCTAATTTGTTACCAAAAAAAATCGTAATGTAACCAACCGGCTCTCTCTTTTCAATTAAATTACCAGCCTTTTTTTCAGTATAGAAGAGTCTGGTTGAGTTACTTTTATCATAAATCATTTATCAATTATTATGGGTTTTGTTTTCGTTAAATCGGATTGTTTGTTTGAGTTAATCATTTTTAAGTTCATAAACAATGAGAACATTCCATTTACAATTCGATCAATTTCAGTTTTGGTAGGAATACCCAATCGTCCACATTCGATATCCACAGATGGAATCTTGCGATGGAAGGCTTCTTATGAACAATATAAACTAGGTTTTTTTAGTTGTTCCTCAGAAACATTAAAAATAATCGAATAATCAAATCCCATTGCCAATACCATTTCACATCCTTTTTGTGAAACTTTAGGAAGTGCATCACCAGCATGCATATCTACAAAAGGTAATTTTGATAAAAAAGGTTGTCTTTGTAATCAAGCAACCTTTTTTACTATCTATTATTCTTTAAAAAAGTCGATTTTATTTAAAAATTAAACTTTCCGTTGTTGTTTTTTCTTTCTGCTTCTGGTAATATGGTTTCAACGATATCCCAATGTTCAACAATTTTTCCATCTTCTACACGAAAAAGATCATAATATGAAGTTGGAATACCTCCAAGTTTACCTTCACTGACGGAAAGTACAAAATTACCTTCTCCCAATACTTTATGAATAGTCGAATACTCCATAGCAATTCCTTCTTTCGCCATTCCCTCTAATGCTTGACCTAGTCCTGATAATCCATCAGCGATAACAGAATTATGTTGTATATAATTCTCTGCACCTTCATTAATAAAGTTCCCTATTTTATCCATTTCGCCTTTCATTAAAATCGCTGAAATAAAATCTTTCACCAAAGCTTTATTGGTTTCTGTTTTATTTAAACTTTCAGGTTTTGTGGGACCATCAGTTTGAGTATGTCCACTTGGATTTGCAGGAGTTACTGCAGTCAAATTATCCCAATGCTCTACAATCAGACCTTCTTCAAATCTAAATATATCGAAACCGATTTTTGGTCCAAAAAAGTCATAAATCGTATGGATAAATACATATTCTTCATCTTGGTATGCTCGTACTACATTAGCTTTAAAACCTCCTTCGGGAGCATTCTTCATTATGGCTCCAAAACCTGATAAACCATCACCCACAGCCAAATTATGTTGGATATATTTATTTGGATTGATGTACCCTATTGCTGTTTGGTCTCCTGTATTAAAGCTGTTTAATAATGCTACTGCTTTTTCTTTATTAGATAATTCCATCTTTTCTTCTTGTTTTATTGGTTTTACTTCTTTTTTTGCATTGCAAGCCACCGTAGCAAGCATAAGCAACACTATGATTGAGTATTTCATACTTTTTAAGTTTTGATTATAGCACAAAATTAGCGTGAGAATATGAAGTATCGTGGGTTAATGTTGACGTAAAATAGGTTAATATCGAACCTACATTTCTAATCATGCAGTTTTTTAAACATATTTGGGGTTAATCCCGTATGTTTCTTGAAGTATTTGACAAAGTTACTGGATTCTTCAAATCCCATAGAAAAAGCCAATTGAGTACTTTTTATAGATGAATTTATCAGGCTCCTTTTTGCTTTTAGGATAATAAATTCATCTATAAACTTTTTGGCAGTAATATTTATAATCTCTTTGCAAATGGTATTCAAATGTTTGTAAGAAATGTGCAATTCGGAAGCGTAGAAATCGGCATTTCTACTTTTATAAAAATTATTTTCTAAGAGTGATTTGAATTTTAAAAAAGTGTTGAGTTTACCAGAGTCTTTAAGATAGAATGTCTGATATTGCTGTAGTTGTTCTAATTTTGAGAAGAGAATGTTATATAAATAATTGATAATATTCTTTTTATTGTACTGACTATCATCCTCATCATAAAACTCCTTATATAATAATTGAATATAATTGTTTACACTTGAGCTTTCAGGAATTTTAATTTTTGGAGAAAATAAATGCGAAGTAAATAATCTAATTACAGCATCACTCGGAAGGTGATTTAATCTCTCATTAAAATACTCTTCGGTAAAAAGTATGATAAAACCTTTCACATTTTTCTTGAAATTGAATGCGTTAACTTGTCCTTTAACCAAATAGACAATAGTATTCTCTTGTACTTCATGCCAAGTAAAATCTACCAAATGCTGCATTGTTCCACTAGTATAAAAAGCTAACATATAAAATTCTAGCTGGTGTGCTTTTTCTGGATTATGATCCAAATTATCCTTTCTTTCAATTAAGTCTTCAAATAAAAATATCTCTATCCCCTTTATTTCTGGATATTGAGTCTTAAATGAAATATTTGGGATTTCTTTGGACATATACTGATGGTTTGGATGGTAAACATATATGCTATAGCTGCACTGTAATAATATCTTTGGTTAAACATTAAATTTATTAAACTATACGTTTCAGATCACCTCCTGATTTTTATTTTTTTCATGCTTCATCATTATAGTATCATTAATATCATTTCCACATAACATTTTTTCTTCTTCAGGAAGAATTTGCATGTTATCCCATAAACCTGTTTGCAATGTATGTGCATATTCTTTTGGCAGACCTCTGGATAACATTAGTTCATTAGCCGTTTGATTATCATACTCTAAGGTATGATATCGGAAAGAAAAACCATTAAGGTCATCCATAACTGCATACCAAACCCTTGTTTTTCCTTCATTTGCCGGCATACCAATTACCCCAGGATTTAACCAAAGTAATTCTTTATGAATATCATAAAATGGCAATCCACAATGCCCGGCCACTATAATATCACTTTTAACGACATCAAAAGATTGTTGTTTTATTTCCCAAGGAGATGATCTGAATATAAATTCTGAAATATGATCATAGCTCCCATGAACTAAAGTTACCTTTTTACCTGAAAAAACGAACGAGATATGGTTTGGTAATCCTTTCATCCAATCAATAGAATCTTTTGACAATTCTTTTTGAGCAAAAGGATACCACTCTTTAGAGAAGTTATCACACCTGGAACCTACACTAAAATCACAGCCACAATCCAGCGCTCCTGATCGTAATTGTTCTTCTACATTACCAATAATAGATTGTGCTCCCCAACTTATAAAACGATCTACTGTCTCTTCTGGTTGTGCACAATATCCAACTATATCACCGGTACAGAAACAATTTTTGGGAGAGATTCCTTCCTTTTCTGCTATAGTAATCAAACTTTCTAAAGCTTGTAAATTGCTATATACTCCTCCAAACAGTAATACCTTACCTCTTATTTCTCCCAGATTTATCGTTTTTTTATCCATGTTGGTATAAAATATAAAATGAAACAAACTATCAATCCCCAAATATTTACCCATAATAAATCTGCATATTTCCCAGTAGTAAATATGAATTGCTGTGGAAATATATCAAAAACTAATAGTACTCCAAATACTAATCCGCTACCCACAGATAAGAAAAAACTGATTTTAGGGACTTCTTTTTTCCAGCACAAAAATATAGGTGTTAATCCAATCACCATCGTACCACTAATTGTAGTAGCTGATAAAATTTCTGCATTAAGAAATACTGGTATTGTCCCTATAATAGCAACAATGACCATCATCCAACGTCCAAAAGATACTTCCTTTCCTAATTTTAAATCAATAGCTATGAGTTTTGCCGACGATGAAAAAGTAGAATCTAATGTAGAAGCAGCAGATGTAATCATAATAAAATTTACTATCAGGAGTATGAACACTCCAAAAGTCTTACTTACTGCTACGGCAGCTTGTCCTTCAATTCCTTGTTGTTTTGCAAAAACACCTACAACACTAAACAAAATAATACATAATCCACCCAGCACAGTAGCCCATAAAAAACTCTTTAGTGTTGTTTTTGGAGCACTTATAAATCCTCTATCGGTCAATACAGGATCATGAAACGGATAACTAAATGATTGTATGATTGCTGCAAGTAATAAATTTCCCCCTAAAGCCATTGT
Source organism: Aquimarina algiphila (assembly GCF_007489275.1). Lineage (GTDB taxonomy): Bacteria > Bacteroidota > Bacteroidia > Flavobacteriales > Flavobacteriaceae > Aquimarina > Aquimarina algiphila. The sequence continues at coordinate 29,592 of NZ_VLNR01000026.1, read as the reverse complement.
CCATTCTCCGGATAATGCAACATCCTTAATAGAGAAATCTTTTACCTCGAATATATTCCATAATATAATACATAACAGTATAGAAAATAACCCCATCTGTATCACATCTGTAAAAATACTACTACTCAAGCCTCCTTTTAATGCATAAGCAAGTGTTAATACCGTAAAAACAATGATAGCTAAGTAATAAGATGAGCTTCCTACAGTTCCAAAATAGGATCCTATCACCATTGTATTGGACCACACCTCATTAAACAACCGAAAACCAATTAATACAGAAAAAAGCAATACAGACCCTTGCCCGAAGCGTGATCCTAAAAAGTGATGTATACTTTTAAACCCTCCTTTGGTTCGTAATTGATATATAATGACTCCAGCAATTGCAAATGAGAGATAATACCCTGCGTATGCTACTCCACCAACAATTCCAAAACTCAACCCCAAATTGGCGGCATTCGTAATACTTTTGGCAAAGATCCAGGAAATAACCAGACTTCCTGTTAGCATCCATAATGTAGGTCGCTGCTTTTCGTTCTTACTAGCCTGATAAAACTGTTCCCTTGTTTTTGCTAATGGAGACCACCAGAAAAACAAAAGACTAGAAAGTACAATTAAACTCCATTGCCAAATTTCGATTTCTTTCATCAAACAATCCTTATTTTACTATTGATCCCACCATACCGGAAAATTGATACTATTGTTATCGGTTCTCTCTGCTGCTCTATTATAATTAGTAGTATTAAGCGTAGCTTCTTCTGCCGGATATGGCATTCTTATAGGAATTACTCCATTATTTAAACTAGCAGAAACGTTTTTAAGAACAGGAAAACCCGTTCTGCGATACTCTATCCATCCCTCATAACCATTAATTGTATTGGCTATCCATTTCTGGGTAATAATTTGTTCTAATGCACTGGTACTATTATATGCTGCTGTGGTTGCTAAATAATTTGATGGTAATTCGGTATTCCAATACTCAAAAGCTTGTGCTACTCCTTCTTCATATAATGTCTGTGCATTTTCTGTAATAATTCCTTTTAATGTAGCTTCAGCTAATAAAAAACTAGTTTCCCAGGCTGTCATATAATTGGCATTAAGATCACCTGTGTTTTCTCTAAATACAGTTCCCGCAAGTGAGTAATCAGATAAAGAAATTGTTGTCTGAGAAGCATCAATACCGTTAACCAATCCATTATATGCTATACCGGTTGCATTACCAAATGACCTGAATAATACATTTACACGAGGATCATTTAATCCAGTCAGGACATCTTCTATAGTCTCTGACATCACAAAATTATTAAAATCTCCAGCTCTCAATCTGGCCATTCTAAAATTATTCGGCTCTCCATCGGTAAACTCGAAAATGGCATTTTCTGTATTGGTTTTTATATAATTACCTTCAGTTACGATATCCTGCAGCGTTGTCGCTATATTTTCTTGTGAAGATATTCGTATCAATGCTTTAATTCTTAAAGAATTGGCAAACTTAATCCAATTATCCAAATTTCCATTATATAGAATATCACCTTCCAAAGTAATTACTCCAGAATACATATTGATTGCCTCTATACCTTTTTCCAGATTATCCAAAATTCCTCCTTCAGCCAGATAAATATCTTCTTGCGTATCATAAATTGGTCTTACCACTCCGACATCTCCTGTAAAAGCCTCACTATAAGGTACATCTCCAAAAAGATCTGTTAACGCCATTGTCATGTATGCTTTAAAAATTAAAGCAGGTCCTTCATATACAGCAAAAGTCTCTGATGTTCTCGATTTTCTTATAATGAGTTCATTATCCCGAAGGTTTTTATAAAAAATCGACCAGGGATTCCCTCCCAATTGTGGAGAATTGAGTGCATGACGATCAAATAAATTAAAATCCAATGCTGTTAAATGCTGTCCTAGTAAATTACCTGCAACAAAACCTTCATAAGACATCTGTTCTCCATAATCATAGATTACTTGTCTAAGCAATAAGCTAGGTTGTACATCAACAGGCGCATTAGGATTCGTATTTATATCTTCAAAATCTGAAGTACAGCCAATAAAAAATATGCTGCTCAAAATAATATATATGTATTTTTTCATTCTTTTATTTTTAACAATTCACTACCGTCGTACGATTAGAAATTAACACCTAATTTGAGTCCAAAACTTCTTGATGTAGCATATGATAAATCTTCCACACCGCTAACTAGTCCTTGCCCTTGTACTGCTAACTGTTCTGGATCAAAATGAGGAATATCACTAATCGCAAATAGGTTTTTGCCAACCAGTGAAACCTTAAAATCCGCACTTCCTTTTAAGAAGTTTATCTTATTTTCATCAAGACTAAATGAATATCCGATCTCAAACTGGCGCATTTTTAAATAGGAGGCATCATATACATTATTCTCTTCATGATTACGGTCATAAAACTGGCGATAAAAGCTCTCTGGTGTTACTGCGGTTGTATTTGGCACATATACAGGGTTCTCTGCTGTTCCTGTGTTTACAACTCCTTGAGCAATAATTCCTTCTTCGGGTCTAAAAGCAGTTTCTTCTAATTGGCCTCCAACAGCAGCTAGTGATAAAGTTCTGGAAACAAGCTCTCCTCCTTGACGCCAATCCAATACAAAATCAACATCCCAATTTTTATATGAAAAATGATTCGTCAACCCTACTACAAAATCTGGGTTATAATTCCCAAGTTTTTTTAGCGTGGGATCTGCGATAAAACGCCCTTCAGAAGTCAATACAAAATCCCCATTTTCATTACGAAGATATCCGGTACCATAAAAATCCCCTATACGCCCTCCTTCTTCTACCTGAAACCATACCGTCTGATCAGGGTTATCATATACTCTGGAGTATGCCAAAGTAATTCTGCCATCTTGCTGCGGTAAAGATTCTATAGTCGATACATTTTTGCTAAAATTGACAGTTGTGTTCCATTGCAAATTTTCACTCTTAACGGGTATCGCATCTAATACAATTTCTAAGCCTTTAGATCGCACTTCTCCTCCATTAACTACTTGTTGACTAAATCCCGAAGAAATCGGAATAGGCAAAGAAAGAATTTGATCTTTGGTTAAGGAATTATAGTACGTAACATCTAAGTTCAACCGATCTTTAAAAAAACGAAGATCTGTTCCAAATTCAAAAGAAGTAGTTTTCTCTGGTTTTAGATCTGGGTTTGGAATAAAATCCTGGTTACTAAACGTAGGTTGTGAATTAACAGCTGTCTGAGATACAAATGCTCCAGAAGTTTGATATGGATTGGTATCATTACCTACCTGAGCAGCACTAAACCTTAGTTTGGCAAACGAAATCATTTTTGGTAGTTTAACCACATTACTCAAAATAAAACTTGTAGAAACTGAAGGGTAGAAAAATGAAGTATTATCTGCAGAAAATGGTGTTGCCAGAGCGCTGGACCAATCATTTCTTCCTGTAATATCCAAATACAAATAATCTTTATATCCTATTTTTAACAACCCATACAAGCTATTGATACGTTTCTCGGATTCGAAACCAAAACTTTCTATAGGTGATGCCGCGTTATTAAAACTAAAAATCCCTGGTTGTGCCAATTGTGTAGTCTGCGTCTGGGTTGTTTTGGCTTTTTGATCTAAACGATTTCCTCCTACAGATACATCAATATCAAAGTCTTTTATTTTTTTAGTGTAATTAAACAGGAAATCTGTGTTGATTTCTCTATAAAAAACATCATGTTCTGCATAGGCTCCATTTCTAAAACGATTGGTGCTAAAATTTCTTAGAAACTGTCTATCTTCTTTGGAATAGTCCATTCCTGTACGAATGGTTATATTAAAATTTTTAGTCAATTGCTGTCTTACAGCGATATTCCCAAAAACACGATCCCTATTGAAGCTGTTACGATTTTCAGATAAAATAAAATAAGGGTTATCAAAGAAGGTATAATTAAAAGAGTATTGTTGTACTCCTTCTAAGCCTGGTTGCCAATATTGTTGTAAATTATCTATATTTAAAGACCTTGGACCCCATGCTACCAATGAATAATTCACGTTTTCTGACCCATACCCATTAGATGGCCTATTATCACTACTTGTGTTTACATAATTAATACTAGTCGTTACTTTTGTTTTATCAGTTGGTGAAAAACCTAAGCGAGCTGCAACCGTTTTTCTATCTAAATTAACTCCCGGAATAATAGATTCACTTCTTAAATCTGTAAAAGACAATCGATAATTTCCTTTATCAAAACCTGAAGAAATCGATACATTATTTATCGTTGTTACTCCTGTCTCATAAAAATCCTTCAAATTATCTGGATTAGACACAAAAGGCGTTGCTGTAATTGGTATCCCGTTATATAATGAGGTATCACCCCCGCGAACTATAGTACCATCTGCCAAAGTAACCGGGCTATCAAACTGTGGAATCAACGTTCCCTGATTTAATCTTGGTCCCCAACTATAAGTGATGTTATCATTAATTCCACCCCCTAATCCATCAACAAATTCGAATTGCCCCGAATTACCTTGCCCATATTCATTCTGAAATTGAGGTAATTGAAAAGCAGTATCTATAAATATACTAGAGTTAATACTAATTCCTAAACCCTTACTTTTAGAACCATCTTTGGTATTAATAATAATAACTCCATTAGAGGCTCTGGTACCATATAACGCTGCAGCACTTGGCCCCTTGAGTACCGATACTGAAGCAATATCATCTGGATTTACTTCCATCGCTCCATTACCAAAATCAACTTCTTGAAAACCAGCTGCCGCTTCATTAGTGAAATTAAAGACTGTATTATTATTAATAGGTGTACCATCAACAATAAATAAGGGGTTATTATTGGTAAACGATTGCTCTCCCCTAATTATAATTTTAGAAGAAGAACCTACTCCTGTTGCTCCTCCAGGAGTAATGGTAACTCCTGCTATTTTACCTGCCAAATTATCCAAAAAATTAACTGATTTTACCTCAGCTATAGCAGAAGGTCCAATACTCTGTATCGCATAGCCTAATTCCTTTGCTTCTCTTTCCCTGTTAAGAGCTGTTACAACTACTTCTTCCAAACCTGTAGAACCTTCTTCTAGAATCAAATTAATCGTAGATTGATTTCCAACAAAAACTTCTTTAGTTTTAAATCCTAAAGATGAAAATATAAGGATAACATTCTGGTCATTAATCTCGATAGTATAGTTACCATCAATATCAGAAGTTGTTCCCTGATTAGTATTTTTAATTACAATATTTACAAATGGTAAAGATGTACCATCGATAGAAGAGGTCACTGTACCTGTAACCGAATTTTGGGCATAACTACATGATATCAAACATAGTGTAAGCCCTAATAAAAAGTGTTTCATCAAGCTTAATAATAATATAAATAGTGAAAAATTTAATTTAGGATTTACTAAATCAAACTTGGCGAACCTTTATTAAAATGTAACGTAGTTACGACTTTGGAAATAAAGACATCCTGAAATCGAATTTCCTGAAAAGAAGTTTTAAAAATTGTCAGCAGAATATTCTTAAATATTGATGACAAATTTCTTATATCTCTTAAAAATTGTTTTAAATCCTTTAGATTATCAATGTCCTTAAGGTATTTCAAGAAGTGAACCGTTAATCCAAGCTTTAAAATCTTATTGATAAATGTTTTAGCTAGTGTATTCGTTTGCCAAGGTAATTCTAGAAATTGTAGCTTATTAAAAGATTTTCTATGAAGCCCCATTAAATAGACCCCTCCATCCATAGATGGACCAATAACAGCATCATTATGGGATAGTTTTTTACTAGCCTCAATAATATGAGAAACTTTTAAATTAGGACTGTCATTACCGAGTGTAATGATTTTTTCATATCCTTTATTAAAAAGATCTTCAATTGCATTTGCAAAACGTTCTGCAAAATTATTACCCAACTGATCTTTTTCTGAATAAAGAAAGAAAGGTAAATTGGTTTTACGAACTTTCTTAAGTGTTTGAGAATTAAAATAATTAAATAAACCTTTCCCTTTAGGAATGCATTTATGTTTTAATTCTTCTTCTGAAGAATTAGCAAATATGAGAACCGCTATTTGCTCATGTTGGTCTATCAATTCATTATAAAAATTAGATGAGTAAACTATTTAGTCGTATTAAAAAAAGTGCATTACAAAAAATAATCTTTTTGTAATTTATTTTTTATTAAAAACTCAATATCAACACATTAAAATCCAAATTAGTTAAAAAATTTAATACGATAATAAAACATCCCTTTCTCAAACTTGTGTTATTTGATGTAATTCGCTTACTATAAGATTAATAATTGATTATCTCAATACTTCCCGGGGTTTTTTAACACATTTCTTTCTTACAAAAGAATTCTAAAAACCCCATCTCGGTCCCCTAAATTAGATTAAGTTCTAATGACAAAGTAATTCTTAATCACATTCTTGTAATTATAGACTGATATCAACGACTACTTTTTATAAAGCATTGAATTTTAAATTTTAAAGCATGCGGGAATAAGATTATTTTAAACCTCTTTTTTTAAAAAAAAGAATAAATAATATACGGGAAACCGTAAAAATATAAAACCTTCTTACTATATTGTGCCTGTAGGAATATAAAAAACATTAGTTCTGTAAGAATTTACACACGTACTTAACGATAAATCATTCAAAAGCACTGAAGTGCTTTTGAATGATTTGTTATTATAAAAATACCATTATAATGGTTGGTTTTATTAGATCAATCGTTATTCAGACCCTGCTTTTGTTGGCTCGCCAAAGTTTTACAATTGCGGGGTTGTTATTTTTATAATAGTCAGTTTTTCTATTCAATTTCGAGAGTTCTGTAAAGCTATTATTAATCCCTAGCAATTTATTACGGATTTCCATAACATTTGTGTATTTAACACAATTTTGATGCAAATCAGCAGGAGTTAACAATTAGGGAGAGAATGAATTTGCATGACCTTATACTTTCTCTATGTATGTGATCACGATTATTTTTAACTAAAAAATGAATTTCTATACTATTTTATTCGATCAAACTCTTGCAGGGAATGCAACGTATAATAATCTACGTCTATTTGAGATATGAATATTTGGTAAAAAAAGATTCCGGATCAAGTCCGGAATACCACAAGAAAGTACTTTTATCTAATTACAATAGACCTTGATGTCTAGAAGAAAGGAAAGAAGGTATAATGTATTTGATTTATTTCTAAATTTCAATTTATAACAATCCTAAATCTTTAGTCATTGCAACCAGGTGAATCGCATTTTTAGCTTTAAAATTGAATTTTAATTTATTAAGTCTTTTTTCTATAGAACTAATACTGCTTGGAGAAATATGATTCTTTTTAAAATAATCTCCTATTTCGTCCTGGGTTAACCCATCAGATAAATGTTTAAGTAATAAAATATCATAGTCCATGAGTTCAAAAACATTGTTTTTACTCATAGAACTTTCTAATTGTGGAGATAAGTATGCATTCCCATTATATACCTCGGTAACCGATTGCACCAATTCATTTAATCCATACCTCCCTTTACATACATATCCATTAATCGCCTGATCAGCAAAAAACGATTTGATCTTACCAGGTCTGTCTTCCATAGAATATATGATAACCCGTATATCGGGTTGTATAGCACGTACCGCCTCTACAAGCTCAATACCTGATTTTAATTTACGTTCTCTATGACTCTCTTTAAAAGAAAGGTCAGTGATCAACAAATCAAAAGGTTTGCCGTCACTTATAGCTCTTCTCACCTTTAGGTGTGCATCATCACAATATTGTGCCTGATCTATTTCATTAATGCCAGTTCTTTCATGAAGAATCTGTGCTATACCGTGATTAATACTACCAAGGTCTTCTGTTACTAAAACTTTCTTGAACATAAGTGTTATTATTATAATTAATTTGGGAAACTAATCCTGGCTCTAAAGCCTTTTCCTTTTTCTGAATCAAAGATAAACGATCCTCCGATGGTTTTTATACGGTTTTCCGCATTTCGGAGTCCGTTACTATGTATTATTTCATTTTCTGACACTCCAATTCCGTTGTCAGCATATGTAATTCCTACGTTTTTCAGTGTTTTCTTAAATGTCACCGCAACCAGCCCTGCTTCACTATGTTTTTTCATATTGATCATTAATTCCTGCAAAGTTCGATGCACAATGATCTTTTTTTCGGGGTCTACCGATTCCCAATTGACATCCTCGATGTCTTTTATAATGATTTTGGTCTCATTAGAACTATACCCACTCAACATATTGGTGAGCTCTGCAGCATAGTTTTCTCCCGTCGTAAAGCTATTATGTTCTCTAGAGATATCCCGGGTCGTATTATAGATCTCTTCTAATTTATCTAATACATCAGGACTATTTTGTTCATTTTGTATCTGCACCATTACATTATATACATCATTGGCCAGCTCGTCATGTAATTTTTTAGAGATACGGGTTTCTGCATCATATACTTCTCGTATTTTCTCTCGTTTATACCGTTGTTGTAATAAATAAAACACAAAACCACCTGATAATGCAAGAATAACCGTACCTAAAAGATACATAATTTTCTGAGAACGTTGTCTGGCCGTTTCAGATTCTTGTTGCGCTTTTTGTGCATCTAAAACCAGAATTTTATTCGCAAGTTTATCGTTTTCATAACGCGTAACTGCATAAATTTCTCTGTTATTTTGATTAGCTTCTTCTAGTTCCTTATGGATCCGACTATACACCTTCGCTTCTTCATTGGTATTTTCTTTAAATTTAAATACAAAATCAAGAGCCTCAAGAATTGAAGTTAAAGTACGATGCCCTTTAGCATTTTGATAAGCCCCTTCAGCATACTCTGATGCTTTAATTTTATCATTCTTAAAATAATACTTAGTTAAATGAATATTACTTGCAATCAATCCTTGAATATCATTAATTTCTTCGCGTATCTTTTTCGCATTAAGGAGTAATTGTTCTGAATTTTCATTTTTTTCGTCTTCCAACCATTGTATATAGCCAAGATTGTCAATAACTCTAGCATACTCCCAACGATCATTTTGTACTACAGGATCTGATACTAATTCTTTTAAAATAGTCAGCGCTTTTTGATATTTTCCTTGCTTTGCTAGTATGTTAGCTTTGGTATTTCTAAAAACCAAAATATTTTTAATGCCAATTCTTTTTGCAGACAGACTATCTTTACCAAGAGATAATGCTAAGTCATTATATCGAAACGCTTCTTCATATTTTTTCTGTTCTATATGAGCTACTGAAATAATATGATATAACCCTCCTAAATTTCTTAAATCAGTAGTTTTTTCTAAATAGACAACCCCATCAACCGCCGTTGTTTTACTTCCAGAATAATCTCCTAAAGAAGCCTGAATATTGGCCATCTGTAATAAACTTCTACCCATGTTAATACTGTCTTTAGAAATTTTAGAGATTTTAAATCCTTCATTATAGTATTTGAAAGATTCTGCTAATTCACTATTTTTCTTATTATAGAACCCTAGTTTAGTCAATGCATTTGTAATAAAAAAAGTGTCTTTATTTTGTCTCGCTAAATCATATAATTCGTGGGAATATATAATAGCGCTGTCAAACTGTTTACTTTTACTAAGTAGCCATGTCTTCTGCCTCAACCCTTTATAAACCAAAGAATCTTGTTGAGATAATTTTGCTCCTTTTAAGAAAGAACTAACATGATACAATCGTTGTGATAGAGATAAAGAGTCTACATTACTCAATGTATAGTGTTGAGTAATATTATCTAATTGTTTTTGAGATAGCGAAGTCTGTTCTTTTGATTGACCATAAGTTAATGAGATGGTACACAAGATAAGTACCCTCATTATAGTATGAAGAAGAAAATCGACGCGCCAAAGTTTCATACCTCTAAGGTACTAAATTAAATCCGGTGTATATAGCCTAAAATAACTACATACACCGGATTTAATAACTTTTAAGACTTTCTCTATTATTGGCCGCCTCCTGCGTCCTCAGAATCAACTTGTCCATTCTCTCCGTTGGTAGCAACTAGCTCAGCAGAGATATCTTCATCATTGGCTACACTATCGGCAGTACAAGAGGTTAAATTAGCAGTTATAAAAAGTGCAATAAGTAGGTAAGTAATCGTTTTCATAATTTTTGGGTTTTATTTTCGATTTAAAAAAAGTGGTTGCCGTCCGGATATTTATCCAGATACTTGTTTTGGGTTGTCAGCAACCGTTAATACTTGGGTATTTGTTAATTTTTTAACATAAAAAGAGCCTGCGCAGTGGTGTTTTTCCTCTTTTCATGTAAGTTTTTACCATAGAATTACGGGTTACCGTAAAAACTAAAGCCGTACATTTACTATGTTAGCAATATGAAACCGGAGTCATTTTGTTGATGTGAATTTATAAAGAACCCAAATCTGGATTCACATCCCATTCCAAGGATTCCAAAGATTCCTTGGAATACCAGAAGATTCCTTTAAAAACCTATTTATATCTATGAGAATGAAAACAAGTATGTCCTACAAGAATGAAATTCTTGACCAGTACAACAGGGAAAAAGGTGGAGACATGAGTAGTTATCTTTTAAAGCCTACTCGAAAACAAATTAAAGAAGCGTGTATATGGTTGCTCGACAAAAGAAAAGGAAAGTATGACGAGCAGATCTTAAATCGTTTTTTTAAATTTAAAGATGGAGAAGATAAGCTTCAAGCCATCGAGAATATGAAGGGTGACAAGTTTAAGCCCATTGTAAATTTTTTAATAGGAGAAACAAAGTCCACCACTCCTGCCAACATGGAGTTGATTAGCTGGCTTATTGATTTTGAACAAAGGCCACTATCGGTTTACCTACGACCTAATGCCAAAAGTTCGTCTAAAGATGAAATCAAATTACCTGAAGTAAGTAAACCAAAAATTAATCCTGTATACCGGGATAAAGAAATCGATCTGATTAATATCGTACCTGAAACCAAGGTGATCGAAAAAACAGATAAAAGTATTACCATTATTTCTCAAATCAATCCTACTTTAAAGATTACAACCATTGTGTCTTTATAATTTGAAAAATATGATAAAATCAAAAACAGGGCTGCATAAAAAATATCTTAAGGAATACACTGTTATATCAAAACGTATTGGAATACTCGACATAACAGCTAAGAACATTTTTTAGACAGCTTTTGCATTTGATCTTTTATTTTGTTCATTAAAAAACCTCCCAGAAATACTATTACGTTTAGTATACCCTTGGGAGGTTTTTTGAATATAGTATCTTTCTCAACTTATTTTTATACCACCCATTCATTGTTAATGTATAATTTAAAAAATATTAGAATTTCGTAGTACCTTTACCTATAGAAAAAATTACCAATGATTACTGTAGAGAAAGCCCTTCAATTAGCCCAAAAAAATATTCAAAAAACAACTATAACTTCTGATATTCTCATATCAAAATCACTTGGATATGTCCTTGCAGAAGATATTCTTTCTCCGATTCATATGCCCCCATTTCGACAATCTGCAATGGACGGATATGCATTAGGCTCTATAGACGAAAAAACCTTTACGCTTATAGGTGAAGTTAAGGCTGGAGATGATACCGATCCAAAACTAGAACAAGGAGAAGCGATTAGAATTTTTACAGGAGCTCCAGTACCTTCGCAAGCTCAAGCAGTGATTATGCAAGAAAAAGTAACTGTTCAAAATAATCAGGTTATACTAAGCGAACATGTCGTTTCTAATGCGAATATTCGTCCTTTTGGCGAACAAATCAAAAAAGATGACATCGCACTAGCAAAAGGAACCTTAATGACGGCTGCGGCTATTGGATATTTAGCTAGTTTAGGAATTACTCATATTCCTGTGTACCAAAAACCTTCGATCGCAATTATTGCAACAGGAAATGAATTAATACCTCCGGGACAAGAACTAAAATACGGTCAAATCTATGAGAGTAATTCAATTATGTTATCCAGCGCACTCAACAAAGCTGGATTTACAGATATATCATATTATAAAATAGAAGATGAATATGATCTTACGCTTTCTATTTTAGAGACTGTTATTGACCAATATGATGTGGTATTGATTTCTGGAGGAATATCGGTAGGGGATTATGATTTTGTTGGCAAAGCATTACAAGCCCTGGATGTCGAAGAGATATTTTATAAAGTAAAGCAAAAACCAGGGAAACCACTTTACTTTGCTAAAAAACAAAACACAACTATCTTTGCATTACCAGGTAATCCAGCCTCTTCTCTAAGTTGTTTTTATATTTATGTACTTCCTTCTTTATTAAAAATCGCAGGGTATGAAAACCATAACTTAACCCGAAATACTGCTATTTCTGCTAGTCATTATCAAAAAAAAGGGCAACGAGCAGAATTTCTAAAGGCCCTAATAGATGGTAATAAAGTAACCATTCTAGATGGGCAAGCATCTTCTATGCTTAGATCGTTTGCATTAGCCAATGCAATAGTATACCTTCCTGAAGAAGTAACCGAAGTAAACATTGGAGATACTGTTACCGTGATAAATCTGCCATAAAAACACACTCTTCACTAGAGAATTATAAAAAAACAGATCGAAAAATCATTATTTGCTAAAATTCTGATAAAGAAAAATCTATCCAGAAAAATCGTTGTATCTTTGAAAACCAAACGCTAGTAAACATGAATTATGGATTACAAAATAAAGAGTAGGATTTGGATCGAATCAGAGAACGGTGTTTTTCTTGGTGAAGGAAGAGTAAAATTATTAAAAGCTATCAATCAAACAGGTTCTTTGAGTAAGGCAGCAAGTAGTTTGGAAATGTCTTATAAGAAAGCCTGGAATTTATTGGATAGTATGAATAAGGCTACCAAGGAGCCTTTAGTTATTACTTCTACAGGTGGAAAAGGCGGTGGTGGTGCTCATTTAACTCCATACGGAGAAAAGATGATTCAAACATTTGATACCATTAATCAAAAATGTTGGGAGTTTCTTGATCAACAATCAAAAGAAATAACACTATAATTTAAAAAAAGGAGAACTTTTTCTAGAAATTAGATTTATGCATTAAGGTATTGGTATTGATGAATAAAGAAAAAGACATAACGGGAATTATTCTAGCGGGCGGAAAAAGCTCGAGAATGGGACGTGAAAAAGGCCTGATTCTTTTACAAAACAAACCTTTTATACAACATATTATCGATGCAGTACAACCATTAGTAACTGAGCTCATCATTGTAAGTAGTAACCCTGATTATGATACATTCAATATAAAAAGAATTGAAGATATCGTACCTGAATCAGGACCAATAGCAGGAATTCATGCAGGATTACTGCATTCAAAAACAAAGAATAATCTTGTTATAAGTTGTGATGTCCCATTAATTAATACTGGGGTTTTACAACAACTTTTAGAATATAGAACCGAGAACTATGATATTGTTCAGTTCGAAAGCAAAGGAAAAACAATTCCCTTAATTGCTTTATATAAAAAACAATGTGCAGAAAAATGTTTTGAATTATTAAAAAACGGAGAGCGACGTTTACGTAAACTGGTTTTAGCAATGCGTACAAAAACAATCACGGTTTCTGAAAAAGAAGAAGCATTGGTTATAAATTTAAATACTATTGAAGATTTAAAAACAATTACAGATGCAATTGACTATTAAATATTTTGGTATGCTGGCAGAGGCCACTTCTATTAATGAAGAAGAGGTCCAAACTGAAGTATGTTCGGTATCTCAATTAGTAGAGAAACTAAAACATCAACATCCCAAATTAAGCGATAAGAATTTTAAAATAGCTGTAGATCAAAAATTAGTAGATCAAAATTATATGATCGACTCTAAGGCAGAAATAGCTTTATTACCTCCTTTTGCAGGAGGATGATAGAATAAAAACTATTAACATAATACAAATGAATTTCAACCCCAGATATCATAGACAAGTCATCTTACCAGAGATAGGCACTTCTGGTCAGGAAAAACTTAACGCTGCCAAAGTATTAGTTATTGGCGCTGGAGGTTTAGGCTGTCCGGTTCTACAATACCTTACTGCAGCAGGAATCGGCACCATAGGCATTATCGATTTCGATACGGTAGACATCTCTAATTTACATCGCCAGATTTTGTATGGAAATAGTTCTTTAGGAATGAATAAATCATTAGCTGCAAAACATCGTCTTGAAGATCTCAATCCAGATATTACCATCAACGCATATCCAGAAAAACTAACTACAAAAAATGCAGTTTCTCTTTTTTCTGAATATGATATTATTGTAGATGGCACTGATAATTTTTCTACTCGATATCTAGTAAATGATGCCTGTCTAATTGCTAAAAAGCCTCTGGTATACGGAGCTATTTTTAAGTTTGAAGGGCAAGTTTCTGTGTTTAATTATCAAGAGGGACCTACGTATCGCTGTTTATTTCCAGAACCTCCAAAGGCAGGAAGTGTACCTTCTTGTTCAGAAATAGGTGTTTTAGGAGTACTACCCGGTATCATAGGAAGCATGCAAGCAAATGAAACATTAAAAATTATTCTACATTTAGGCAATATCCTTAACGGGATATTATTTACCTATGATTGTTTGACAGCACAATCTTCTTCTTTTAGTATTCCCAGAGTTGAGTCTGAAGTCTCTAAGGTAATTGCCAATGCTAAAAACTTTGAAACTACAGATTATGATGTATTCTGCGGAATATCAAAAATATCAGAGATAGACGCTAGAGATGCTTTTGAGATGAATAATATACTATTCATTGATGTACGCGAACCCCATGAACAACCAAAAATAGACAATTTAAACCCTGATTATGTTCCATTAGGTCAGCTTCAACAATACATCAATAAAATAGATAAAGAGCAAGAAATCATTGTGTTTTGTCAATCAGGTATTCGAAGTAAAAAAGCAGTAGAAATTCTTCTGGAACACGATTTTAAAAATGTTTCTCATGTTAAAGGAGGAGCAATGGCACTTTATGAATTTCAAACCATAAAAGAAGTATAGAAATTAAATATATGGAAAAAAAGAAACCAAAAAATGTATTTGTTCAAGGAGCAATTTCATCTGAATTCATAGGCAATTCTATTGCCAAGCATCAGACCAAAACCAGTATTGGAGCGCACAATATCTTTTTGGGTCAAGTACGGGCAGACGAAATCGATGGAAATCGCATTGTCGCAATTGATTATACCGCATATGAAGATATGGCAAATCAAAAATTCCATGATATACGAGAAGCTACATTTGAAAAATTTGATCTCACTTGCATGCATATTTATCATAGTTTGGGAAAAGTAAATGCAGGAGAGATTTGTCTATTTGTTTTTGTCTCTTCTCCTCGAAGAAAAATTGTTTTTGAAGCTCTGGAATATGTCGTTGAAGCCATTAAAGCAGATGTCCCCGTTTTTGGAAAAGAACTATTTGAAGACCAAACACATCAATGGAAACAAAACAGTTAAAACTGTTTTGCAAACCTCAAAAAGTAAGTTTCAAACTTCAAAAAATACAAATGACAACATCAAAATATGATTTAGAAGATAGAGCTTTCAACTTTGCGGCGGATGTGAGACTTTTTTGCAAAAATTTGACTAAATCTCTAATCAATATGGATGACATTAAACAGGTAATTCGTTCTTCTGGTTCTGTTGGAGCAAATTATATTGAAGCCAACGAACCGTTGGGTGCAAAAGATTTTAAAATGCGTCTGAAAATCGCCAGAAAAGAAGCAAAAGAAAGCAGATATTGGTTAAAATTAATAAAAATCTCTTCAGAAATTGAAGAAGTAAACAAAATAGAAGAACTTATTCAGGAGGCGACCGAATTAAACAAAATTTTATCTAGTATTATTAATAAAGCTAAAGATTAAATTTTGGCTCTTGTTTTTTGAATTTTTTTATTTATACAATATGGTAGACATCACACATAAAACATCAACATTAAGAATTGCAACTGCTCAAGCTATTGTTAAGGTTAGTAAACCAGAAACTATAGAAGCTATAGAAAAAGGCACTGTACCCAAAGGAGATGTATTTGCTATGAGTAAAGCTGCCGGTTTACTGGGTGTAAAAAAAACACCCGAGTTACTTCCTGATTGCCATCCACTACCAATAGAATATACTGGTATCGAGTATACCATAAACGAACTGGAAATTACAGTTCTGGTTACTATAAAAACCATCTATAAAACAGGGGTTGAGGTCGAAGCCATGCATGGGGCAAGTGTTGTAGCCCTAAACATGTATGATATGCTAAAACCTATTGATAAAGGCGTAGAAATTCATCATATCAAACTCCTTAATAAAAAAGGAGGAAAATCTGATTATAAAGATAAGTTTAGGAGAGACCTTAAAGCAGCCGTAATTGTATGTTCAGATTCTATTTCTGAAGGAAAAAAAGAAGATAGAGCTGGTAAAGCTATTATAACCAAATTAGAGGCTTGTGAAGTGGATATCATGGATTATATTATCATTCCTGATGAAGCCGAAGTGATACAAGAAAAAGCAAAGTTATATCAGAAACAAGGAGCTGATCTTATCATTTATACCGGCGGTACGGGATTATCCCAACGTGATGTCACTCCAGAGGCTTTAAAACCGTTGTTAAATCGAACTATCCCAGGTATTGAAGAAGCTATTCGTAAATATGGACAAGATCGTATGCCTTATGCCATGCTTTCAAGAAGCGTAGCCGGAACTATTAAAAATACATTAGTACTGGCGCTTCCTGGATCTACCAAAGGAGCCAAAGAATCTATGGATTCTATTTTTCCTGAAGTATTACATGTATTTAGAATTTTAAAAGGAGCTAGACATGACTAAGTCAGACGCTGGACATCGCAAACCTGTAGCCACTGATATTCTTACCGATACCTTTGGTAGAAAACATGATTATTTACGTATTTCGCTTACAGAAAGATGTAATCTAAGATGTACCTATTGTATGCCTGCAGAAGGAATCCAGTTATCTCCCAAGGCACACATCATGACCTATGAAGAAATCTACACTATCGCCAAAGAATTTGTAGATCTGGGAGTTACAAAAATTCGCTTAACAGGTGGAGAACCTTTGGTACGTAAAGATGCTGCTCTAATCATGGAAAAACTTTCTTCACTGCCCGTACAACTTACTTTGACAACCAATGGCGTTATTGTAGATAAGTTTATTGATCACTTCAAAAAATGTGGGATTACAACACTTAATGTTAGTCTTGATTCTTTAGATGCTAATAAAAACTCAGAAATCACTCGCAGATCTTATTTTGAAAAAGTATATCAAAATATTATTCTTCTAGTTAAGGAAGGATTTAATGTGAAGGTAAATTGTGTTTTGATGAAAGGCTTTAACGATAATGAAGTTATCGATTTTATCAATCTTAGTAAAGATTTACCCATACAAATTCGTTTTATAGAATTTATGCCTTTTGATGGTAATAAGTGGAATATGGATAAGCTAGTTTCGTTACAGAAAATTCTTAATCAAGTGTATTCAAATTTTGAAAAAGATGACATTATAAAATGTAAAGATGCGCCAAATGACACTACAAAAAGTTATCAAATAAAAGGATATCAAGGTACTTTTGCTGTTATAAGCTCTGTAACCAATCCTTTTTGTGATGGTTGTAACAGAATACGACTCACTGCCAATGGTCAAATAAAAAATTGCCTGTTTTCTTCTAAAGAATCAGATCTATTAACACCATTAAGAGAGGGAAAACCTATCTCTCCTATTGTTCAAAAAGCAATACAAACTAAATTAAAAGTCCGTAACGGGATGGATACCTTAGATAAGTTTAACAAACCTGATTCTCATAATAACCGAAGTATGATTGCAATTGGAGGATAGCACAACGTTATTCTTTCTAATTCCCTAAATATCAACATTAATATTACTATTTTCTATATCCTTCTGTAAGTATCCCTTTACATTGTACGACAATATAAAAAAGGGAAAACATGAAAAAAAGTATAAGTATATTCGTTTTTGTAGTAGGAATGGTTTTTTATGGGAACGCTCAAGATTTAAATAATGTACCAACTCAACACATCAATCAGTTAACTGATGGATGGCATAAATTCACCTCTCAAGGAGCTGCTTTTGATGTAGAAGTTGCATTTGGAAAATTAGTTAAAGGTAATATTCTATGGTTTGACTCTACTAAATATTCTGGTAGTTTTTATAACAATAAGATTTCAGGAAAAGGCACCTACACCTGGTCTAACGGCGATTACTATGAAGGAAGTTTTAAGAATAATCAACGCCATGGGAAAGGAACTATGCATTGGTCAAATGGTTCAAAATATAGTGGTAAGTGGAAGAAAAATCAAAAAAATGGAAAAGGAAAATTATACGACAATAACGGAGCAGTAGTAAAGGAAGGTGTGTGGGAGCAAGATCTTTATGTCGATACCAGCGAATAATAATACATTCATTTTACCATACAGACCGAGTTGACGTTTCCCTTGAAATCGTATTCTTTTACAGGGTTATCAGGGTCTTCCATCCATTTGCCATCAACAATAAATTTATAATGATGTTTGCCTCCAGACAGCATCAGAGTATCTGCCCAACCATTCTTGGTTCTAGTCATTTTATATTCTCCTTCTGACCAATTATTAAATGAACCCGCAATAATAACTTGTTGAGCATCCAGGAAACCATTAAGAATAAATTTTGCAGGTGCTTTTATGTCTATTAAGGAGTTGTATCCACTAAATTCGTTAATCGTTTTTCTAGGATTATCGGGATCTTCTATCCAATCTCCATCAACAATAAATTTATATTGATACTCTCCAGGTCTTATTTTTAATGTTAAAGTCCAGCAGTCCTCGTTCTTAGTCATCCTAAATAGATCTTCATTCCATTTATTAAAACTACCACTTAAAATTACTTTTCTTGCAGTATCATATCCATTAAGTGTGAATGTTATATTTCCATTTTTATCAGGGTATGCGGTATAAAATTTTAGATTATAAGATCGCAACCTATATCCATTTTTATAAGCTCTAACCGCATTACCATCTCTTTTTGAAGGCTCTGCCCAATAGGCATTGTTGATTACAAATTTAAATTCCCAAGAAAACTCATCAGTAAAATCACTTAATTTTTTTCTGAGTTCATATTTATTTTCATCAACTTTGGTCATCTTCCATTTATGCTTTGACCAATTGTTAAATTTTCCTGAGACCACAACATTTTGTATATCCAAATCTTCAAAATCAAGTATACTTCCATGATGATCAGTGGTTGCTTTTTCATAATCTCTTTTATCAAAAGAAAATATCAATTCTTCTCCTTCTATGCGATATCCTTTAAAGGGTTCGGTCTGAGCATAGGAATACTTGCTTACAAGTGCAAGGATTAAAAAAATGCTATATAGTATATTCCTTTTCAATTTCGTACTAATGGATACTTTACAAAGTACAGTTTTTCTTTTTGATAATTAATAATAGTTCTTTTTTGTTGAAAGAATTCATACCCTAAAACTCCATCCAGTTCGGTTCCAAAAGCTTCTTTCATTGCATTTAAATTAGTCAATATCGTATTCATTGGTCCAAAATAAACGGTTTCGCTTAGTTTTACGCGAAATAATTTCCCTGCCATCACTTCAATCTTATGATCACTGGCTCCTAATAAAACCAATCGCTTCTTTGGATAAAAATTTTTAAGTGCTTTTCTTCCAATTTTTTTATTGATTTGGTTAAATTCTGCAGCAGTATCCAATCCAAATTTAACATTTTGATCACCAATATAACCATTTAACACAATAGTATGTTTTCTTAATTTAAAATCAATACTATCCACAATTTTCTCGGCATATACATGTTGATCCAATTTAGTTCCAAATTCATCAACCTTTGTTAGCGTAATTTGATTTAGATGCATATCTACAAATACTTCATAATCTTTTAGAATACTAAATCCTATAATTCCTAACAGGTTCATTTTTTTAGTTTTCTCAATATGAGATAAATCAACAATATCAGATGTTTTATTTTTTAAATTAAAATTTTGAAGAATAAATTCTTTTACATTTTGCTCGAACGTATCGTCCATCACTGAAATAACTCCAGAAGTTTGCTTTTTTCTTGAAAGATGTTGATACTGAACAGGAAAATGAACTTTGTTAAGCATCAGGGTTTCTGAACCAGTATCAATAATAAAATTTCCTTTTTTTTGAAGTAATTCTGCTTCTACAACAATAAGTCGATCAATAAGTTTAAAAGGGATTCTAGCTGTATATTCATTTAGAATCTCAGCTTTTGGGAAGGTAATTTTATTCTTCCCCAGAAAAAACTCAGGCACATTCTCTCCGGCAAAAATACCAGTGATACTAATCAAATAGAATATAGTACCTAATAGAATCTTTCTCATATATATAAGACCAATAGGGATGACATTCGTTACACCTTTTCTCTATTTAAAACCAAGTTTAATATAAAATTAAGAACGTATGCTTTAGGTTCTATTATGACCAATATCATAGTTACTCTATGGTGTCTCATCTATTTTTATACTGATAAATGATATACTTATGAAAAATATACTGCTTCCTACCGATTTTTCTGAAAATGCAAAAAATGCAATTTATTATGCTATGGAACTCTTTAAAAATGAACTCTGTACATTTTATATTCTCAACGTGCAAAAAGCGTCCAATTATACCACTGATGATCTTATGGTTGCCCCAGCTAATACCTCAGTTCATCAATCTGTGATTAGCGATGTAAAAAATAAACTTAATCTCATGATAGAGCAATTAAAGGAGCAATATCCTCATGAGAACTATACCTTTCACACCATTACCGATTATGATATTTTTATTGATGCTATAAAACAGGCAATTAAATCTAAAGAGATAGATATTATTGTCATGGGAACCAATGGTGCTACAGGCGCTTCAGAAGTTGTTTTTGGAAGCAATACTCTTAATGTAATTCGCAAAATAGATTGTCCTTTAATTGCAATTCCGCAAGGATATACTTTTAAAAAACCTAAAACTATACTATATGCTATAGATGAAAGTGACCACTTTAAAACTGAAGGTATAGAACCATTGATGGATATGATATTAAAATATAAATCTTCCATACGAATCCTTAAGATTAAAGAAGATGAAACAGTTACAGTTGCTGATTTTGATGATAAAAAACACATGAAGGAATATTTTAAAGACCTTAATCATACGTTTCATTCTATTATCAATGTCCCAACCGCTTTGGCTATTACAAGTTTTGTACAGATTATGAATGTAGACATGACAGCGATGTTTATTCAAAAAGAAACTTTTTTAGAACGTTTTTTTAAGGGTTCAGAAACTTCTAAAATAAGTTATGGAACCCGAGTTCCTTTGATGGTTATGCATCATTGATATATTCTCTTATCTGCTATTTATGTTCTTTTATTATACTTGTTTATTTTTTTTAAATATTTTAGAGGAAATAGTCAAATTCGCATAATAGATGTTATTATACTTTATCATCTCGCTCTATATCCTAATCGGAATTTTTATCATTGTTAGGTTACTTCTTAACGGGATGCGTCCTACCAAAACATTGGCTTGGTTACTTGCAATCTTTACCATTCCTGTCGGAGGAATGTTCTTATACCTGATGTTAGGTCGAAATCGAAGAAAAAACAAGTTATTTGAACTTAGGCATACTCCAAAAATAACTTCATACATCAAAAAAGCTTTAGATCAATATTCTCCAATAACTGAAGAAGAATACGAAGAACATCACAAGATGATTTCTTTAATTACTAAAAATTCCTATTTTTCTCCATGTACAGGAAATGACTTAAAGCTTCTTAAAAATGGAAGAGCTACTTTTCAGGCAATATTCAATGCATTAGAAAAAGCTGAGCATTTTATCCACCTGGAGTATTATATTTTTGAAGAAGGTGAATTGACCAATGGTCTTTTTGAACTTTTTAGAAAAAAAATAAAAAACGGAGTAAAAGTTCGTATTCTTTATGATGGGATAGGAAGTAGATCTCTGAGCAAAAAATATATTAATAAGCTTAAGCATATAGGAGTAGAAATTCATAAATTCTTGCCTATCCGCTTTGGTAAATTTTTATCCTCGATAAACTATAGGAATCATCGTAAAATCATAGTTATTGATGATGAAATTGCCTTTACAGGAGGGATAAATGTATCTGACAAATATGTTAATGGAGATCCTGATCTTGGAGCCTGGTACGATATGCATTTACAATTAAAAGGACCTATCGTACATAATCTCCAGGCCATATTTGCTATGGACTGGTATTTGGTGAGTGGGGATGATGAAATATTAGATATTTCATATTTCCATCCTCATAAAAAAACAGACGGCTCTACTGCTCAAATCGTACATAGTGGACCAGATTCTGATTTTTCTGCCACACAACAGATGTATTTTTCTATAATCAATGAGGCCAAAGAATATGTTTATATCACCAACCCTTATATCATTCCTGGAGAATCTATTTTGGATGCATTAAAAGTAGCTTCTCTAAGCAGGGTCGATGTAAGATTATTACTTTCAGACAAATCTGATAATATAATTGTTAAGTGGTGTATCAGATCTTATTTTGAAAGATTATTACAAGCTGGAGTAAAGATTTATTTATTCCCAAAAGGTTTTTTACATAGTAAAACTGTTGTTGCCGATAATACGATATCATCTGTGGGTACAACCAATCTGGATGTTCGAAGTTTTGAACAAAATTATGAAGTTAACGCAGTAATCTACGATGATTCCTTTGCAGTAGCTCTCAAAAATGATTTTTTAAATGATTGTAGTAAAAGTATTCGACTTAACTATGATACCTTTGTATTAAGACCTTGGCATGAAAAACTTAAAGAAGGAGTTGCTAAGATCTTTAGTCCTATTTTATAATTGTATATAATTTCTATAATGAAAACATCTAAGAATATAGGATTGGTACTATCTGGCGGAGGGTTTAAGGGTGTTGCCCATATTGGTGCAATTCAGGCAATACAAGAAGCCGGAATCAAACCTAATTACATCTCAGGAACCAGTGCTGGAGCAATAGTAGGCTCATTATATGCCGGAGGATATTCTCCTCAGGAAATTAGAAATTTCTTTCAAAAAACATCCATATTTAATTTTAACAGGTTCACCCGTAAAAAAGCAGGGTTCTTAGATTCTGAAAAATTTCATGATGATCTTGAGAATTTTTTTCCCGAGAATTCTTTTGAAGCTTTACCTAAAAAACTTTTTGTTACCGCCACAAATTTAATAGAAGGAACAGTAGAAGTATTTGATAAAGGAGAATTAATCAAACCTATATTGGCCTCTGCCGCTTTCCCCGGAGTTTTTACTCCCATAATGATCCAAGATCAACTTTATGCCGATGGTGGTATTCTTGATAATTTCCCGGTATCACCACTTATGAAACATTGTGATATGATTATTGGTGTAGATGTATCTCCTATTAAAAAACCCAAGATTTCAGATTTTAAACACTCCTATAATGTAATGCAACGTGCCTACTACCTTAGGGCAATGCCAAATGCCGAAATCAAATTTAAACACTGTGATATTATAATTCAACCAAAGCAATTAGTCAATCACGGAATCTTTAACAGCAGCAGTATGGATAAAGTATATGCTCTGGGATATGAAGAAGCTCAATTACAATTAGAATTATTTCTAAAGAACAGAAAAAATGATTCAGGAAATTAAAAATAATTATGGTCATCTTTTTGAAGAAGAGCTTCTACAGGAAATCAACAATGTAGCTACTTTTAAAGAAGTACCAGAAGGTTTTGAGCTTATTCGACCGGGAAGCTATATAACCGCTATGCCTTTAATTCTTAATGGAGCTATTAAAATTCTTAGAGGAGATACTGATGGCGATGAGTTATTATTGTACTTCTTAGAACGTGGAGACACATGTGCTATGACCTTATCTTGTTGTTTAGGACATCATAAAAGCGAAATTAAAGCTGTTGCTGAGACCAATGCTAGATTGGTTATGATTCCAGTAGAAAAAATGGAAGAATGGACTGCAAAATACAAATCCTGGAGAGCTTTTGTATTTGAAAGTTATCATAAAAGATTAATAGAAGCCATTGAGACTATTGATAGTATTGCTTTCCTTAAAATGGATGATAGACTACTTAAATATCTTAAAGACAAAACAAAAATCAACCAAACCAATATCATTAATAATACTCATCAGCAAATTGCATATGATTTACATACATCAAGAGTTGTAATTTCAAGATTACTTAAAAAGCTTGAGCAAAACGGTATCGTAAAACTGAATAGAAATACGATTGAAATAGTACACTTCTGAACCTATGTAACAATTGTTACCGTATTGCAATAATAATTCCCTTATTTTTGACCAATAAATAATAAAGAACTAGTTTTTCCTTATAAAATTGAGGAAAGCTCAAAATAGAACACATGAAAATAGAACAAATATATACAGGATGTCTTGCACAAGGAGCTTATTACATCGAAAGTAATGGTGAAGTAGCTATAATAGATCCTTTAAGAGAAGTACAACCTTATATAGAAAAAGCTCAGGAAGATAATGCAAAAATTAAATACATCTTCGAGACACATTTTCATGCTGATTTTGTAAGTGGTCATGTTACTTTGGCAAAAGAGACTGGTGCAAAAATTATATACGGTCCTAACGCAAATACTTCTTTTGAAGCCATTATTGCTAAAGATGGACAAGAGTTTAAACTTGGAGATATCACTATTATAGCACTACATACTCCTGGGCATACTATGGAGAGTACCACATATCTTCTTAGAGATATAAACGGGAAAGATCATGCTATTTTTAGCGGAGACACATTATTTCTTGGTGATGTTGGACGTCCTGATCTTGCGCAAAAAGCGGCTCATTTAACACAAGAAGAATTAGCAGAGACCCTTTATGATAGTTTAAGAACTAAAATTATGCCTCTAGCTGATGATGTCATCGTTTATCCTGCTCATGGTGCTGGTTCTGCATGTGGTAAAAACATGATGAAAGAGACTGTGGATACTCTTGGTAATCAAAAGAAAATGAATTACGCACTTCGATCCGATATGACCAAAGAGGAATTTGTAAAAGAAGTTACAGATGGATTGTTGCCTCCTCCTTTATATTTTCCGCTAAATGTAAAAATGAACAAAGAAGGGTATACTGATATCGGAGACGTTCTAGAACGAGGAACAAAACCGTTATCCCCAAAAGAGTTTGAAAATTTAGCTAATGAAACCGGAGCTATTGTTCTTGATGTAAGACATCAAAACGAATATGTAAAAGGGCATATCCCCAGGTCTATATTTATAGGAATAGATGGTGGATTTGCTCCATGGGTTGGTGCTTTAATAGCCGATGTACAACAACCTATTTTATTGGTAACACCAGAAGGTAGAGTAGAAGAAACAATTACTCGATTATCAAGAGTAGGTTTTGATCATACTCTTGGGTATCTAGAAGGTGGTTTTGAAGCTTGGAAAGCATCTGGAGCCACATACGATACCATAACATCTATTTCTGCTTCTGAATTTAAAAACAGAATGGAGAATCAGGAACTTCCTGTCTTTGATGTACGTAAAGAAAGTGAATTTGTCGCAGAACATATAGATAATGCGCATAATTCTCCTTTAGATTTTATCAACGATTATTTAGCTCATTTCCCAGAAAACCAACCCTTTTATGTACATTGTGCAGGAGGATATCGTTCTGTAATTGCTGCATCAATAATAAAAAGTAGAGGTATACACAATTTAATTGATGTTGCAGGAGGATTTAAAGATATCAAAGAAGTTGGTATAAAAACTACAGAGTATGTGTGTCCTTCGACTTTGAAATAAATTAAAAATTCATGCAATGTAACATTTGTTACTGATAACTCCTTTGAGTTTTAATTTCTTTACCTCAAAATATTGCTTATGAATTGGATTTATCAACCTTGGCCTTGGTATATATCAGGACCATTAATTGCATTAGTATTGTTCCTATTACTAATGGTTGGAAAAGGATTTGGGATGTCCTCAAATCTAAGGACCATGTGTACCCTATGTGGTGCAGGAAAAACAACTGATTTTTTTAAGTTTGATTGGAAAACTCAACGATGGAATCTTTTGGTCGCTTTGGGAACAATCATTGGAGGGTTTATTGCTGCCAATTTTTTATCTAATGATACAGCTGTATTAATGAATCCTGAAGTCATAACTGATCTTCAATCTAAAGGATTCATAGATGCTGGTAATGCTTATATGCCAGATTTTCTATTTTCTAACGAAATACTAACTGATCCAAAAGGAATTTTACTGCTTATAATTGGTGGTATATTAGTAGGTTTTGGAGCCAGGTATGCAGGAGGGTGCACCTCTGGACATGCTATCTCGGGGTTAAGCAATTTACAACTGCCCTCACTAATTGCGGTCATTGGCTTTTTTATTGGTGGATTGGTTATGATACATATTATTTTTCCTTTAATATTTTAAACATATGCGTTCAATTATATATTTATGTATCGGTATTTTCTTCGGAATTGTTTTATTCAAATCCGAAGCTGCTTCTTGGTTTAGAATTTATGAAATGTTTCAATTTGGATCTTTTCATATGTATGGCATCATTGGTTCTGCAGTTGGTTTAGGTATAGTAGTCACCCAATTTATAAAAAGATATAAGGTCAAATCCTTTTATGGAGATAACATTACTATCTTACCAAAAGACAAAAGTTTTAAGAGATACATGTATGGCGGAATAATTTTTGGGTTAGGGTGGGCTCTAGCCGGTGCATGTCCTGGTCCTATGTTTGTGCTTTTAGGAGCTGGTTATTTACCAATTTTCATTGTAATTATCTCAGCCATTTTAGGTACTTTTTTATATGGAGTGTTAAAAGCAAAACTACCCCACTAACTCCAATGTCAGTTCATTTTTACCAGGTTCATTGCGCTCCCAACAATTGATATTATAAAAAGTGGTTTCTGCAATATTAGTCAATGCTTCTTTTGTAAGAAATGCTTGATGGGGAGTAAGTAATACATTGGGATGATCAATAAGACGTTTTAATATGGGATCATCGAGTTTATCCTTAGAATGATCATAGAAAAAAACACCTCTTTCATGCTCATAAACATCTGCTCCATACCCCCCAATCCTTTTTGAGTCTAGTGCCTCCAATATATCTTGAGTGTACACCACTGCACCTCTTGCAACATTAACAAGCAACACCTCTCTTTTCATATGATTAATATAATTTACATCAATAAGATAGTGTGTCTCGGTAGTAAGCGGCATACTTAAAAATATTACGTCAGATTGTTTGCATAGGTCTTCTAACTCCACATATGTTACTTGGTATTTTTCCTTTAATTCTTGATTTTCATAAATATCATTGGCAATGATCTTACAATTAAATCCATGCATTATTTTAGCAATTACCGTTCCTATTCTACCTGTTCCTACAATACCAATTGTTTTTTTATTAAGATCAAATCCCACCAAGTTACTTACCGAGAAATTATAGTTTTTTACTTGATCATTAGCCTGTATCAATTTACGATTAAGACTTAACAATAATGCAACCGCATGTTCTGCTATTGCCTCTGGGGAATATCCGGCAGCATTAGCAACCTTTATTCCTAATTTCTTAGCCACGATAAGGTTTACATTATCAAATCCTGTAGAGCGCAGTGCAACATGTTTAACTCCGAAATCTTTTAATCTTTCTAATACTCTAGAGGATCCATTATCATCAGAAGAAATTGCTATGGCATCAAAACCAATAGCCAACCTAGCTGTTTCACAAGAAAGCTGCTCTGGTATGTATTTTATTTGATGTGTTTCATTGTTTGCTTTTTCCAGAAAGGGAATTTCAAAATCTTTAGCACTATATATCAATACCTTCATCTGTCATTTCTTCAATAATTAATAATTGTTGCCCTTTTAACGCCCATACCAGTACTTTAACATAATCGCTTACGGCTTTCTTAATATTTTCTGGCTCTGTAATATCTATTGATCCCTTCCAAATTAATTCTCTTTCTTTATCTGGGCAAATACAGTACAGGGATGATTCTGCATGAAAAATTTGATATGCAGAATAATAATCTTCATCATAATAAATATCTTGATTTTCATAATAATCGTCTCTAAAACTATCAAATGTCTTATCAAGATTTCTATATGCTTTTACCACCGTGACTTTATCTTCAACTCCAAGTACTTTGGAAAGTAAAATAGCGTCAAAACCTTTTTCAATAAGCTGAGACTCAAGGCTCATCACTTCTGTTTCGGTCTTGGGAGAATTGGTGAAAGATTTTTCAAAATAATCTAAACTCTTTACTGCTTTAACCCCGTTTTTTTTCAGTTCTCCTGCAAGTTTCTTCTCGAATACTTTTCTTGCATTTTCATCTGGAGTAATACCTATTACCAGCACCTTTTGCGCTTCAAACGTATCGATATCAGGATTTTTCCAGTTTTCAACCAGTTCACTTGATGTACAAGCACTAAATAATCCGGTAATTATTAAAAGAGAAAGATACAGTTTGTTCATGTTTTCTAAATTGGTTTTTACTTTATAAGTTTATCTAATCGTTCTGTTACAATACTTGTATACTCAGGTGTTTTTTCTAGAATAGATTCTCCCGATATAACATCTACTTCTTCGAGAGCAATATTGCTACTCCCTACTGTAGATAGGATGATAAGTTTATCTAATTGATCCGGGTGTTCTTCTATAAATTTTTTAATATTAAGCGGTGGACTGCCATACTCCCAAGAATTAATGATCACTATGGCGTCCCATTTATCAATATTTACAGTAAAAAAAGTATATGCATCGATTACTTTAAAATGAATATCATCTTTTTTATAATGTTTTAAAATCCCTTGTACTAGTGAATCTTTAAATCTACTACCTTGTGATGCTATCAAAACTTTAGTTTGTAGACTAGACTGATTAACTTTTAAAGGAATCACAGTATCCATACTATACTTATATTCATACCATATCCAATATCCAGCAAAAAGAATAAAAATCAGGATGAGTATTTTTCTAACAACTCTCATCAAAAATTAACTTAATAATCGTTTTTGTTTCCCTAGTTTCATTATCATTTTAATCAGGTCAAAAATCTTTCTTTTCAATACTTTGTAATCATTAAGGTAGATATTTACTATTATGGTCAATTCTCTATGATCTTCTTTATATTGCTTTTCTTTTTTGGGTTGATCGATACCGTCCATCAGTATTGTTAATTCATTATGATGGTTGATTATTTTTTTTAGAAGCGGATCGATTTCTTTTCTTTTAGTAGATAATTCATTAACGATATCTCTACTTTTTTCAAAAGTTTTTTCAGAGATTAATTCTATAGTATGGTTTTTAATAAGTTCGTCTAGAAAATGTTGTTCATCCTTAATAAACTTAAGTTCTAAAACCCATTGAATAGAAGTTTCATGCAACTCTTCGGGACTTCGCCATTCTATATATTTTACATTTGGTTGTTTTGGTTTCATGATTGGAGATTCCTATGAAATTGACCCGGGTATTCCTGTTTAAATAGAGCATAGCAAAACAGTTCCCAAAAGCGTGTTTATTTCAGTGTTAAAATTACGATTTTTTTCTTTTTCTTCTCATCGACTCTCC
>NZ_VLNR01000259.1 GCF_007489275.1 Aquimarina algiphila | reverse complement strand
TAAGATGTGCAATTTTATCAAATAATATTATAGGGTTGTTGTTAAGTTCTCCATCCAAGGAATACATTTTACTACTAAATTTTATAATAGA
This sequence comes from Aquimarina algiphila, assembly GCF_007489275.1. GTDB lineage: Bacteria > Bacteroidota > Bacteroidia > Flavobacteriales > Flavobacteriaceae > Aquimarina > Aquimarina algiphila. The sequence continues at coordinate 170 of NZ_VLNR01000259.1, read as the reverse complement.
GTTAGTTGTTAATTTTTGACCATTACCATGATTTGTAATCATGTAATACAGACCTGTTCCGGTTTCTTTGGCGGTTAAAGAATTATCTGATAAATATTTCTGGATAACTACTCGTTGTTTTCTTTCTGATTCTGTTATTTGTCGTTGTTGCTCTACTTGTTCGACAAATG
>NZ_VLNR01000258.1 GCF_007489275.1 Aquimarina algiphila | reverse complement strand
TTTTGATTTTGGCATTTGGTGTTGAATTGGTTTACTCCAGTCTAAGGTACCATGTTTTCGTAACCAAACCAAAACAGTACTTCTCCCCTGTATACCATAAGCTTTTTGGGCTTGCTTATAGGTCAGCTCAACTTTTTCAACTTGGGCAACTATTGCCAATTTAAAGCCTAAATTGTAATCTCGTTGTGTACGCTTCTTCCTTGGTTGTTCTGAATGTTTCATAAATAAGTCAATTTTGTGTCAACTTATTTTAGGACAAGA
>NZ_VLNR01000257.1 GCF_007489275.1 Aquimarina algiphila | reverse complement strand
TTGAGTATGCCGGGATGGTATACCCAGGTAGAGATGTTGAAGGTGTTGTAGAAATGATGCTTGATGCAACTCAAAATTATAATAAACCTCTTGATGAAGAGCGGCTATTTGGTTGGCATGCGGCATTATTCCCTACAGGAAGAAGTGGAATGCACAGAATCGATGTTGGTTGTTACAGAAATGGGGAGATGCAAGTGGTTTCAGGAGCGATGGGAAAAGAAAAGGTTCATTATCAAGCTCCATCTCCAGGTAAAATGAAAG
>NZ_VLNR01000256.1 GCF_007489275.1 Aquimarina algiphila | reverse complement strand
GGTAACCATCCTTCATTTAAAGATTTACATAATAATTCTCCTATGTACTGATATTTTAAATGTTCAGGAGCATTGGCAAACATTGTATCGAGTTCTTTCTGAGTGATACCGTTATCTTCCAATATATCATCTATAGTTTTGATACGCTCAGTTACCTGTTTTAGAAAAGTCTTCTTTCCTAGTAAATTTTCAAGGAGCTCTCTTCCTTTACTTGATGCATTTTCATGAGCTTTTAATGCTGCTTCTTTTTTGATTTCTAAT
>NZ_VLNR01000255.1 GCF_007489275.1 Aquimarina algiphila | reverse complement strand
ACAAAAGAAAAAAAGATATTTTAAGATGGAAACAGTAGGTATAAAAATAGCATTTCAATTGATTGATCTTTTATGTTACTGCATTTTCTTTAAAGTAATTCTGGATCCAGTAATAGATTCATTATGTATTGCAGGATCTATGAGGATTAAAACAGCGATTTTCTTATTTATAGTCATCTCGGGAGTTTCTGTCATCTTAAAATCTATTGATTTTTATAACGCTCTGGACGGTGTAACCTAGTCCTTTTTTAAACCTTACAC
>NZ_VLNR01000254.1 GCF_007489275.1 Aquimarina algiphila | reverse complement strand
AAATATGTTCTGAGTATATATACTCCTTTTCTATATATATAAGGGTTTACCAGGCTTATACCTCTTGGTAAACCCTTGGAATGATATTGTTTACAGCAATTGTTTACTCCTAAAACAAACGGATTCCATTCTTGTATTTGGCAATTTCTTTTCCATTGGGCTGGTTTTCATAAATAATAGCAGTCTCCCACAAGCCTTTAAAACGAACATTCAACATTTTCTCTAACCTTCGAATTCCTAATGCTTGATTGGGTTTGGCAC
>NZ_VLNR01000253.1 GCF_007489275.1 Aquimarina algiphila | reverse complement strand
TCCACCTTTATATGACTAGGAAAATTCAGATAAGCTTTTATAGTATAACTACCTACAGTGTTAATATTCAATGTCTTTTTATAGGTCGATACAACATTGTTACCCACTTGTGTATTAAGGTTTGCTAGTTGAAATCTAAAACTGGGAGGTAACGGAGAAAACGTTTGTTCTAAAAACATCCCTGTATCCCAAATCAGTTTACTATTAATAGGATCACTAAAAAAATCACCTGCATAAGACAATCCAGCATGTTCAAATCCT
>NZ_VLNR01000252.1 GCF_007489275.1 Aquimarina algiphila | reverse complement strand
TATGTGTCGCAACATTCTTCCATATAGATAAGTATGCGATCCAAGTATCGGTGCATACATCGAAAAACATCTTGTATACCTTTATGCAATGATACATTTTGAGAGGTATCAGTAAGGTATGTTTTCTCCAGGGTAGCGATATAGTAGTTCAGTTTTAGTTGGTATTTACGAATTTTACTTTCCCTTTTTTCTTCACTGATACTTTCATCAAAATAGAGTTGATGCAAATATTCTGTGAAATCGTTATACGTAGGTCGCAGC
>NZ_VLNR01000251.1 GCF_007489275.1 Aquimarina algiphila | reverse complement strand
CAAAGAGTTTACAAATATTACGAAGTAAAGGGTATATCGTGTACCGGGAGCCATTTAAACTCAATATTGTGGGCTATCGAAGTCGTTTTGTTCGAAGTAATCGATTTGATGATGAAATACATGTATTCTATACCAATGATCAAGGGAGGTGGGTGTATCATATCTTTAAAGCCACTACAGATCCCGGACAGTATTGGCTAGAAAACCCAATGCACCCACAAGGGACTGCATTTCTAAAGAAAGGACAATATATAAACTCCC
>NZ_VLNR01000250.1 GCF_007489275.1 Aquimarina algiphila | reverse complement strand
CTGCCGTTTTACCTGCTCCGGCCGGATAGGACACAGGAACGAACAAACATTCCTGTTTTGCCTCAGTGAGTACCTTTTGCATCATGCGAAAATTTGTAGTTTCTGCAATCTGCCAGGTACTAAAAGTATGGCCGCTTTTATTGGCTACTTTAAGCCACATCTGATCACTGATAAGTTCCCATTCTGAGTTACGCATCTGGCTTAATGTAGCCGCAGATACCCCGCATTTGTTTGCGAACTTGTTACCACTGCCTAAACGGG
>NZ_VLNR01000025.1 GCF_007489275.1 Aquimarina algiphila | reverse complement strand
AGGGATTTAAAAATAGAATCTTATCAAAGATCACAGCAATGACCATTATTCAATATATCAATAGGTTTGAATTCAACAGAAATATAAACAACCTAAAAATTAATATTAACTAAATGCACAACGGGTATATTTAATTATTTTTTATGCCAGAGTTCTTACTAAGAACTCTGGCTTTTTTAATATCTCTTTTATTTAGGTTTGTCATTCTAGCGTATGCTAGAATGATGATTTACCCCAAAAGATCTTCCAGAGGGTCAAAAAGGCCTTCGACTAGATTTATAAAGACCAAATTTAGGCTTTGATGTTTTAAAATTGGGTTTCAGATTATAAGTTGAAACTATTTTTTATAAATTACATAGTAATATTGTATTAAAACAATACATCATGAATACATTGAAAGAAGTAATACAATCTACAGAAAAGAATTTTACTCATATACATGCAGGTATAGACAAAGTTGCTTTTACTCAAAAAGTACATGAATTATTACAATCTCATGGTTATAAACTAATTCAGGGAAATGATGCAAACGGAATGTATGAGAAAGGAAATCGAGTATTACGAATTTTATTGGGAGCGTTTATCCAATATTTCAAGTTCCAGATAAAAACAGTAGAAAATGCAGAACATCTAGAAGTTACTGTATCCCGGGAAACATCTGGAATGTCAGGGGGGTTAGTAGGAATGAATCAGGTTAAAAAAGAAATGCAAGCTATAGAAGAAACATTTAAAAATTTATAGTAGCATTAAACACTTTCGTCAAAAAGACGAGTGAGAGGGCCAAAAAGAATCTCGGATTAACTCCAAGAGTTAAAAATTCAACCTTTTGGGTTAAATTTTCAGCTCCCTAGGTTAAAATTTCAATGCAACGAGTTAAAAGTTTAATCAGTAACGTTAAACGCTTCATCAAAAAGACGCACGAGAAGGTCAAAAATACGTTCCCTTAGAGATATAAGATTCAAATTTAGACTTTGGTGTCCCAAAATTGGGTGTTATACGTCCAATTTTGAAGATCAGAGATCCAAATTTGGACATTGATATTCCAAATTTGAACCCTAAAAATCTAAAATTTCATCAAAAAGACCCAATGGAGCGTCTTTTTGATTCATAGCTTTATAAGAAGCTCTCAAATGTGAACCTATGTAACTCAACTTTGAAAGGCTAGTGCTCAAAATTGAGTCCCCCGCTCGGATATAGTATGTGCTGGTTGCAACTAATACTGGTAAGGATGAAATGACAACTATAAGTTTTATAATTTATGGCTGTTTTTTTAGTTTGTTAGTATAGTTTTATGTGGCACACTAGTCACAGACTAGCGGCAGCTGGGGGAGTATGAGTGAGCACAAGAGTAAGTAATAAAAGATAAGAAACAGTTACATTGATGTAGCTGTTTCTTTTGTGTGTTATATGGTAAAATATATTATATATAGTTTTCCTCTGCTGCCGCTAGAGTGTCTCTAATGGTGGTCATGAGTAAGCGGTAAGAGTAATAAATGATAATTATCGCTGCTCGGATATAGTATGTGCTGGTTGCAACTAATACTGGTAAGGATGAAATGACAACTATAAGTTTTATAATTTATGGCTGTTTTTTTAGTTTGTTAGTATGGTTTTATGTGGCACACTAGTCACAGACTAGCGGCAGCTGGGGGAATTCGATTTTGCCAATGACATGACATCAGTTGCGAGAGAAGGTGGAAACTATGGTATTGCAAATCAAGGAGTATTTGCAGAGGATGGATCTGGAGGTTTTATTAGATTTGGATCTGAAACAGATTTATTCAACATATATGATGCCTGTAATTTTCTTACAGGGAAGGCTTACAGTTTAATAGGACTTACAAAACAGGAAATTCTAAATGGTGCCAATTTGAACAGTATTATCACATTGCATGGATCGGATTCAGAAGCTGATCAAAGGGCAATATCTAAGGGAATTAATTTCAACGGTGTAAGATGGAGAAAGTAGAGAATAATAGAAAAAAAGCAATAATTGCATTCTTAATATTTGTCATTTGTATTTTAAAACCGATGGAGAAAAACGAAGTAAAATTGGATTGCCGCGTGAGCATAGTAAACCTGTGATTGGCTATTATGATTATGAAAACCATCGATTAACCATCATAAAATATTCCCTGGATAAAAAAGGAAAATATCTAAGTTCTGATGAAGAATATTTAGAAGATCCTTACCATGGCGATGTGGTAAATTCATATAATAATGCTTCTGATGCTAATGGCAGTACTTTTTTTGAATTAGAAACCACTGCCCCTGCAAAAGCATTAAAAACAAATGAATCGGTTAGTCATTTACATCAAACATTTCATTTTGAGGGAGAAGAGTTGTTTTTAAATGAAATTAGTAAAACGATTTTAGGATGTGAATTAATAGGGTTAAACAATGTTTTAAATAGTAGTAAATAAATATTCTTTAACCCGTTGTCTGTTTAGAAGTTAATGGTTTTTTGGATCTGAAACCCTAAATATATAATGAGTAATTCTTAATAAAATTATAACAAATTTAAGCTCTTTATATTATCATTTTTAAAGGTTTTTTTATTCTAGTTATATAGTAGAATTTTACTACATTTGGTTGCTTAACATCAACTTAGCATATGATCACACATATCAAAGGGAGGCTTGTAGAGAAAAACCCAACTGATGTTGTTATAGATTGTGGTGGAGTAGGGTATATCTTACATATTTCATTACATACGTTTTCGTTACTTCCAGAAGGAGAGTCGTTGCAACTATATACACATTTACAGGTTAAAGAAGACTCTCATACGTTATTTGGTTTTGCAGAAAAATCAGAACGAGAAATTTTTAGACTTCTAATTTCGGTTTCAGGAATAGGTGCAAGTACAGCAAGAACTATGTTGTCCTCATTGCATCCCGATCAAATCAAAGAAGCCATTGCGGGGAACGATGTTGCCACCATTCAATCAATTAAAGGAATTGGAGCTAAAACTGCACAGCGTGTAATCATAGATTTAAAGGATAAAATACTTAAAGTTTATAATATCGACGAAGTTTCCTTGTCACAGAGCAATACTAACAAAGATGAAGCGTTATCTGCTTTAGAAACCCTTGGATTTAATCGAAAACTTGCAGAAAAGGCTATTGATAGAGTCCTAAAACAAGCCCCAAAAGAAACGGTTGAAAATATTATTAAACAGGCACTAAAAAATTTATAAAAACATTGAGTTCTTCAGATTCCTTACGCTTTAATTTTTTTAGATTACTAGTATGTTTGATAGCACTTTATAGTGGAGTGTTACATGGTCAGGATACCGAAAAAGTTCGGGATTCGACAAGTACAACATTTTCTTTGGGAGAACTTTCTTTACCAGATCCCAATAGTATTGTTAGTAAATACGAATATGACCCAATTACTAATCGATATATTTACCGACAAAAACTAGGAGATTTTAATGTGAGATATCCACTTTTTCTAACACCATCTGAGTTTGAAGCTTTGGTGGCAGAAGAACAACGAAGATCTTACTTTAAAGAAAAAATTGAAGCATTTAGTGGTAAAAAAGATGGAGCAGAAGAGAAAAGAAAGAACTTACTTCCTATCTTTTATGTAAACTCCAAATTTTTTGAAAGTATTTTTGGGGGAAGTGAAATAGAGATTATCCCGACAGGATCCGTAGAAATGGATTTGGGATTATTATTTACCAAACAAGATAACCCTGCGTTCTCTCCTCGTAATCGTAGTAATTTTACATTTGATTTTGATCAGAGAATAAGTCTGAGTTTGTTAGGTAAAATAGGAACACGATTACAGGTTACGGCAAATTATGATACAGAATCTACTTTTGATTTTCAAAATCAGTTAAAACTTGAATATACACCTACAGAGGATGATATCATTCAAAGTATCGAAGTTGGTAATGTAAGTATGCCATTAAATAGTTCCTTGATCCAGGGGGCCCAGAGCCTTTTTGGAGTAAAAATGGGATTGCAATTTGGAAAAACCACAATTACTGGTGTGTATTCAGAACAACGGTCTGAAACCAGATCTGTAAATGTCGAAGGAGGAGGTACCGTAGAAGATTTTGAACTTTTTGCATTGGATTATGATGAAAATCGACATTTCTTTTTGTCTCATTATTTTAGAGATACCTATGATGCATCTTTGGCAAGCTACCCTTTCATTAATAACAATGTACAGATTACAAGAATAGAGGTATGGGTAACGAATAGAGCAACAAGTGCACAAACACTGACTAATGCTCGTAATATTGTTGCGCTTCAGGATCTTGGGGAATCTCCGGTGGATGGTAATTTTACAATTCCGACAACATTATTTAATTCGGGAGCTGGAGCTTTTCCTGATAATGGTAATAATGACCTTGACCCGGCTACAATCGGTCCCGCTGGACCAATTACCGAAGCAGTTAGACAAATATCAACAGTGCAACAAGGATTCATTGGCCCAATTGCTGGCTTTAATGAAGGGTTTGATTATGCGATTTTAGAAAATGCAAGAAAATTAAACACGAGTGAGTATACTTTAAACACGCAACTAGGATATATTTCTTTGAACCAAAGATTGAATAATGATGAGGTTTTAGGAGTTGCTTTTCAATATACTGTTGGAGGACGAGTTTTTCAGGTAGGAGAATTTGCAAATGATGGTGTTGATGCAACGGTTGGAGATAATAGTGGAAATGATACTACAGGTGTAGCTGTAGGTTCAAGTCAAAGTTTGGTGGTTAGAATGCTAAAAAGTCCAATCGTTAATGTAACATTACCGATTTGGGATCTGATGATGAAGAACATCTATAGTACTGGAGCATTTAGGTTAGAACAAAACGATTTTAGATTAAATATTTTGTATTCGAATCCTTCTCCTGTAAATTACATTACTGCTGCAGAAGGATCATCGGTTCCGTTACCAGATGATGTTGAGCAAACCACCTTACTTAAAGTTTTTAATTTAGACCGCCTTAATCCAAATAATGACCCGGTGCAAGGAGGGGATGGTTTTTTTGATTATGTGCCTGGTGTTACAATTGATTCGCAGAATGGACGAATTGTATTTACTACTATAGAACCGTTTGGGGAGCACCTTTTTAATAAATTGGATAATGGTCCTGTAGGGTCAGTGTATACTAATCCGAGTTCTTATAACCCTAACCAAGCTCAATATGTATTTCGTGATTTATATACTGAGACTAAGGTTATAGCAGAACAAAAATCTGCTGATAAAAATTATTTTCAGCTTAAAGGAAGATATAAATCTTCGGGTCAGGATGGAATCCCATTGGGAGCCTTTAATGTACCTCAAGGTTCTGTTACGGTTACTGCAGGAGGAAGAACACTGCAAGAAGGGGTAGATTATACAGTAAACTATCAATTAGGAAGGGTAACTATTCTTGATGAAGCATTATTGGCATCTAATACTCCAATTCAGGTTTCGACAGAGAATAATGCTGTTTTTGGGCAGCAAACAAAGCGATTTACAGGTTTAAATATCGAACATAAATTTAGTGATGATTTTATTATAGGAGGTACTTACCTAAATTTGAACGAAAGACCAATTACCCAAAAATCTAACTATGATTTTGAACCTATAAACAATACCATATTAGGATTTAATGTTGCATATGCTACAGAAGTTCCTTTTCTAACCAGAATGGTTAATAAATTACCAAATATAGATACAGATGTTCCGTCTAATGTTTCTATTAGAGCAGAAGGGGCATATCTGATTGCTGGCGCACCAAAAGGAGCTGATTTTGATGGTAAGGTAACAACATATATTGATGATTTTGAAGGAGCACAAACTAGAATTGATGTAAGTTCACCATTGTCATGGGAACTTTCTAGTGTACCGATTGGTTTTGGAGATCCAGCGAACCCAACGAGTGATGTGGTTGTTGATGGTATCCAGTCCGGGTATCAAAGAGCAAAGTTAAACTGGTACTCTATTGATCCTATTTTTTATAGTAATGGTAGACCAAGTGGAATATCAGAAGCAGACTTAGCAACTAATGCAAGCAGACGAGTTTTTATTAATGAAATTTTTCCTGAAACCGATATTCAGCAGGGGCAAACATTGGCACTTTTTACACTAGATCTTAATTATAAACCTGGAGAAAGAGGTCAATATAACTTTAATCCTGCATACGCACCAGGGAGTGCATTACCAGCACCAGATCCAAGAAATAATTTTGCAGGAATTACAAGACAGTTAACCTCTACCAATTTTGAGCAGGCTAATGTAGAGTTTATTGAGTTTTGGTTGATGGACCCTTTTGAACATGATGATATAAATAATCCTGGAGGAACAATTGTTTTTAATTTAGGAAACATTAGTGAAGATGTGTTGAAAGATGGAAGAAAGCAATATGAAAATGGATTGCCTGCAACAGGCCAGACAGAAAATGTAGTGAGTACAGAGTACGCTACAGTTCCGGTAAATCAATCTTTGATATATGCATTTGATTCTGATGGACAGGCAAGAATTGATCAGGATACGGGATATGATGGACTGGGAGATGCTGCTGAAAAACAAAAACCAGAATTTGCGGCTTTTCAATCTTTAGATGATCCGTCTGGTGATAATTATACCTATTTCCTACAGGCAGGCGGAAATATTCAGGATAGATATAGCAACTATAACGGTACACAAGGAAATTCACCTACTGATGTATCCAACGATGATCGAGGAAATACAACATTTCCTACTGCAGAAGATGTGAATAGGGATAATACAATGAATACTATTAATAGTTATTTTGAGTATGAAATTCCTATTTTTAGAGGAATGGATATTGGTAATGATGGTGGAACTGGATATATAACAGATAAAAGAGAAATCACAGTTGATGCGTCCGGTCAGCAGTTGCCTACCAGATGGGTACGATTTAAAATTCCGATTTATGATCCAGATAGAGCTATAAATATTAGTGATTTTAGATCGATACGATTTATGAGGATGTATCTTACCGGTTTTGCTCAACCAACATTGTTAAGGTTTGGTAATTTGGATTTGGTAAGAGGTGATTACAGGAGATACGTAGTAGAAGGAAATACGACTAATGACCCTACAAATGGTCTAAATATAACAGGGGATAGCGAAGTTATTGTAACTTCGGTTAGTGAAGAGGAAACTCCTAATTATGTAACGCCTCCGGGAGTAATACGAGAGCAATTAAATAATAATAATAATATAATCAGAGAAGATGAGCGTTCACTTGCGCTTACGGTAAATACTTTACAAAACGACGATGCAAGAGGGGTGTATAAGAATTTTAATGTTGATATGCGTCAATATGAAAATCTTGAACTGTTTTTACATGCAGAGGCTGTTCCTAATCAAACTCTTAATAATGGTGACTTAACAGCTTTTATTAGAATGGGTAATGATTTTACTACGAATTTCTACCAAATAGAATTACCACTAGAGGTTTCTAATATTGGAGATTCTAGTCAAGAAGAAGTTTGGCCATCAAATAATCGTTTAAATCTTGACCTTAGTTTATTACAAAAAATTAAATCTGCAGTTATAGGGCAAGCGGCCCTAAATCCTAATACATTAATATATTTTGATGAAAATGGAGAAAACCCACAAACAGACCCTTCTCCTAATGGTAGTCTTGGGAATTTGAGACTGGGGATAAAAGGAAATCCTAACTTTGGAGATGTTAGAGTAATGATGGTGGGTATTAAGAATGAAAGTGGTAGTGATCAATCCGGAACAGTTTGGTTTAATGAGATGCGTTTAAGTGATCTTAAAAATAGAGGAGGATGGGCTACCGTAGGTAGTTTGGATGCTAATATTGCTGATTTTGCTAATGTCACTGCTTCTGGAAGAATCAGTACTATAGGATTTGGAGGAATTGAGCAAGGACCTAATGAAAGAAGTAGAGAAGATATTAAGCAATATGATTTAACAACTAATGTAAATTTAGGTCAGTTGTTACCAAAAAAATGGGGACTTCAGATTCCTTTTAATTATAGTCGAGGAGAAGAACTTATTACACCACAGTTTGATCCCGAATTTTTAGATTTAGAACTTCAGGATAGGTTAGATGATATCGATGATCCTGCAGAAAAAGAACGTGTTGAGCGACAGTCAACTGACTATACAAAGAGACAGAGTTTTAATGTTATTGGATTGCGTAAAGAGAGAACAGGGGATAGTAAGCCAATGCCATATGATGTAGAGAACTTTACATTTTCAGGAACGTATAATCAAACAGATCATCGCGATTTTGAGATTGAAAAGTCACTGGATCAAAATGTGAGATTGGGAGGAACATATGACTTTAGCTTTCAGCCAAAGGAAATAGAACCTTTTAAGAAAATTAAATTTTTAGGAAAAAGTAAATATTTTGATTTGCTTAAAGATTTTAACTTTAATTTACTTCCAACAAGTATCTCTGTAAACTCTAATATTACTAGACAGTATAATGAGCAAATTTTTAGAGATATCACTTTAGGACCTGATGATATCAGGTTGCCTACATTGTATCAACGTAATTTCCTCTTTGATTGGCAATATGGGGTAAATTATAACTTGACTAAGTCGTTAAACTTCAATTTTACATCCGCAAATAATCGTATTGTCAAAAATTTCATTGATGAGAATAATAATGTGGATAATACCATTGATATATGGAGTGGATTTTTTGAAATAGGGGATCCTAATACACACAGTCAGCAATTACAGGTGAATTATGAGGTGCCTTTTAAGAAAATACCTGCACTTAAGTTCATTCGTTCAACGTATTCTTACAATGCAGATTTTCAATGGGTGAAAGGTAGTGAAGCTCTTAAGACTTTAGAAGGTATTCCTGACTTAGGAAATACAGTTCAGAATGCAAATGTTCATACCATAAATGGTGCATTAGATATGAACACATTATATAAATATGTTGGGCTGAGAAAAAGAAAAGCAGGAAGAAGAAATACAAAGAAGAAGAAAGATACTAAAGATAAAAAAGGCACAACTGCAGTTGCAGAACGTAAAACACAACCTAAAAAAGGTCAGAAAAAGGGTAAAAGTAAATTAAGCGTTGGAGCTAAGGCATACAACACACTTATTGGATTGGTTACGGCTGTAAAAAAGGTAAATGTAAATTATCAACAGGATAATGGTATTTTCCTTCCTGGGTATACCAGAGAACCTGGCTTTGTTGGGACATTGAAACCTACTGTAGGCTTTACTTTTGGTAGTCAATCAGAAATTAGAGATTTAGCCGCCCGTAATGGTTGGTTAACTTTATATGATGATTTTAATCAACAATATCAAGAGGTTGAAGGAAGACAACTTAATATTCAAGCTTCTGTTGGACTTATAAAAGATCTTAAAATTGATATTAGTGCGAATAGAAATTATTCTGAAACCTATACAGAAAATTATAGAGTAAATCTGGATACCGACGGTAATATAGATAATGATAATCCCTATTCATCACTTACTCCTAATACTTTTGGTAATTATACAATTTCGACCTTACTTATAAAAACGGCATTTAAGAAAAGTGATGAAACTAATTCTGATGTATTTGATGATTTTAGAGAGAATAGACAGATTATTGCTGATCGTTTGGCTACAGAATTCTATGGTTCTTCAACATTTCCAAGAAGTAGCGAACAAGAACCAAATGGATATAGTTATCCGGTAGGTTTTGGGAAGACTAATCAAGCGGTATTGTTACCAGCTTTTTTATCGGCGTATTCTGGAACTAGTGCAGATAAAGTTCAAAAAGGAGCTTTTAGAGATGTGCCATTGCCTAACTGGGATGTGAAATATACTGGTTTAATGAACTTAAAATGGTTTAAAAAACGTTTTAAAAGGTTTTCTGTAGCGCATGGATATAGAGCAAACTATACGATTAATCAGTTTCAGACTAATTTGGAGTTTACAAATAGGAATGATGTGGATCAAGCTGGTAATTTTAGAAATCCAGAATTGTACTCTAATGTTAACTTAACAGAACAGTTTAGTCCTCTTATGAGATTGGATATGGAAATGAAGAACTCAGTTAAGATTCTCTTAGAGTGGAAAAAAGATAGGGCATTGTCACTAAGTTTTGATAATAACTTGCTAACAGAGATTCAAGGGAATGAATATATTGTTGGTTTAGGATATAGATTTCCTGATCTAACTTTTGCTACCAGGATTGCAGGAAGAAAACAAGTGTTAAAAAGTGACCTTAACTTGAGAGCTGATTTATCATTACGTCAAAATGAAACCTTAATTCGATACCTTGATCTTGATAATACGCAGGTAACTGCAGGACAGGATATCTATGGGATCAAATTTACGGCAGACTATTCATTAAGCAAGAACTTAACTGCGTTATTCTTTTATGATCATACTTTTTCTCAATATTCTATTTCTACAGCGTTTCCGCAGACGACAATTCGAGGTGGGTTTACATTACGATATAATTTTGGGAATTAAGATTCTTGTAATTAATTTGCTAAATAAGATATTGACAATTGTTTTTTGATAATTTTTTGATGGGTTTTCTCAAAATCTAATAAAATAGATTTATTTTCGTCATCATATATAATAATAACAATTCATAAATATTTTTCGAATGAATATTCCTTCAGATTTAAAATATACAAAAGATCACGAATGGATCAAGATAGACGGTGAGGTAGCTACCGTTGGGATTACTGATTTTGCACAAAGCGAACTAGGAGATATCGTTTATGTCGAAGTAGAAACAGTTGATGAAGAATTAGAGCGTGAAGAGGTTTTTGGTACTGTAGAAGCAGTAAAAACAGTGTCTGATTTATTTTTGCCATTAACGGGTGAAATTATTGAATTTAATGAAGCCTTAGAAAGTGATCCAGAGCTAGTGAATAGTGACCCCTATGGAGAAGGTTGGATGATAAAGATTAAAATATCTGATGCCTCTCAAATTGATGATCTAATGTCTGCTGATGGGTATAAAGAAGTTATTGGGGCATAGGTTCCTTTTTGTATTAGTCATAGTGGCCACGTGTGCATTAACTTGGGTTTCTCTATCAAGAATAGTTATTCCAGTTGATGTTAAAGTAGAAGGAAGCGATAAAATAGCTCATTTTATAGCATACTTTGGTTTTACTTCGATATGGTTTTTCTTTCTTTTTTTTTCTGAAAAACTAAATAAAACCTTTAAGAGGAGCTTAATAATAGCTTCAATATTGTGTGTTTTATTTGGGATGCTTATGGAAGTGTTGCAAGCATTACTTACAAGTTATCGTAGTTCTGAGTGGTATGATGTGATGGCAAATACAAGCGGTACAATTTTTGTGGTATTTATTTTTATTGTATTTAAGAATAAATTAATTAAACTTAAGCAAATAAGCCGTTAATCAGATAGATAAACGTTTTTGTTAGCTCGAATATAGATCAGATAAAAGTTAAAAAACTCATTTTTTGTTTTACATTTTTATCTTTAGTTGGAAATTACAAAAGAAATTAGCTATTTTAGCAATCCTATAACGATTATATAATATGGAACCAAAGAAAAATCCTAAAGCAGATTTAACTAGAAAAAGTACTTTATTCCTTCAATTGGGACTTATTTTAGTTCTTTTTATCACATGGCAAGGAATCGAGTGGAAGACTTATGATAGAAGCAATATAGACATAGGTCAGGTTAATCTTGATGAATTGGAAGAAGAAGATGTTCCAATTACTCAAAATTTGAACACACCTCCTCCACCTCCACCTCCTCCACCTGCACCAGAAATTATTGATGTAGTAGAGGATGAAGAAGAAGTTGAGGAAACTATCATTGAATCTACAGAGACAAATCAGGAAGAAGAGATTGTTGAAGTAGAGGAAGTTGAAGATGTAGAAGAAGAAGAAGAAATAGGAGATGTACCTTTTGCTGTTATTGAAAATGTACCAGTTTTCCCAGGTTGTGAAAACGCGGGTAACAATGCTGCAAAAAAGAAATGTATGAGTGATAAGGTTAAAAAGTTTGTTAACCGTAAGTTTAATACAGAGTTGGGTAGTGAATTAGGTTTGTCTGGTGTAAACAGAATTTATGTGCGATTTAAAATCGATAGATCTGGTAACATTGTAGGTGTTCAGGCAAGAGGACCACACCCAAGATTAGAAAAAGAGGCAAATAGAGTAATTAAGTTATTGCCTAAAATGACTCCAGGAAAACAAAGAGGAAAAGCAGTAGGTGTACTGTATTCTTTACCTATAGTTTTCCAGGTACAGGACTAAGACGAAGAAAATATTCTTATATATCAGAATCCCGTTACATTATTGTAGCGGGATTCTTTTTTGGTATGCTTGTTGATTTAGATTAATTGTAACGTTAAAACTAAATATTATGAGTAACAAGCACGATGCTAATGTACGAAAAAGTACATTGGTGAATTTCCAGATTGGACTTATAGCAAGTCTATTATTTACCTATTTAATGTTTGAGGTGTATACCGCCGTACCGGTTATTAATGTTGAACCTACGGTCACTATAGAGGAGCCTCCTACAGAATGGAATCAACAGTTTAAAATTTATGAAGAGCCTAAGCCAAAAGAAGTTGCTGTAAAGTATACAAAGCCAGTGGTTGCTCCAGAAGAATTTAAGATTGTTGAGAATTTAACTAAAGATTTAGGGGAAGAATTTAAAAATGAACCTATTGAATCAGAGCCGTTTGATCCTAGTACAATTAACGATGTAGAGCCTATTGTTGATGATCCTCCGTTTTTTGATTTTGTAAAAGTAGAATCTGTACCAGTTTTTCCGGGTTGTGAAACCCTAGGAACAAACAAAGAGAAAGCTGCTTGTTTTTCTAAAAAAATTAGAAAAATCATCTCTAAGAAATTTAACACAGGACTTGGAGAACGATATGGTTTGACAGGGGTGCAGCGTATTTATACGGTGTTTGAAGTTTCGACCGATGGGACTATTCAAAACATTAGAGTTCGTGCTCCACATCCAAAATTAGAGGAAGAAGCAGAAAGAGTGATTGATTTGTTTCCGCAAATGACTCCGGGAAAACAAAGAGGCACGCCGGTAATTGTAAAATACCAATTGCCAATTACCTTTAAAATGCAAGACTAAAACATTGGGAAAAAAAGCCTGTAGAAATCCTACAGGCTTTTTTGTGTTTTGTTTTCTTTGGTTAAACTCATATAGATGGTTTGTCTTATTCGTTCTGAATTGATAAAGCCATCTCCAAAACCTTTTGCGTCATATATAGCAGTTAAAGAAGTGTTTTTTGTAACGTCATCTTCAGATTTACCAGCATCAATTTCTTTCTGAATGGCATTAGTAATTTCCTTTAGCATTCTAGAAAAACCTTCAAGATCTTTTTTGGTTGCTAATGATCCGTGTCCAGGAATGATCTTAGTGTCGTCATTAGCTATTAGTAAGGCTTTTTCTGAAGCGTTGATATAGCCTTGGATACTTCCTCCAGATTTGAGATCTATATATGGATAGCGTCCATTAAAAAATGTGTCACCCATATGAAGCACATTCCCATTTGCAAAATATATAAGGGCACCCCCATCAGTATGCGCATTGTGTACATGGTATGCTTTTATGCTTTCTGAGTTAAAATATAACTGTAGCCCTTCGTCAAATGTAATGACTGGTAAAGATTGAGGTGTAATATTTCCTTTTTCCTTTTGATTACTCTCCATTCTGGATCTTACGTTTTTCTGCGCAAAGATGGTTGCTCCTTGATTAGCCATATTTCCATTTCCACCGGTGTGATCACCGTGAAAATGGGTGTTGATAACCATGCTAACAGGTTGGTCGCTTATAGTTTTTAAGTTCTTGAGAATTTTGTCTGATAATCTTGCAAATTGATCATCTATAATAAATAGCCCTTTTTCATTTTTGAAAACACCAATATTGCCACCTTGACCAGTTAACATGTAAATATTTTCGGATATAGGGTCTATTGTAATAGTGACTTCTTTTTGTTGAGCATAAGTGTTAGTAAACCAGAATATGAAAAGTGCAGGAATTAGTAATTTCTTCATTAAAATGATGTTTGTGAGTGTTTTTAGCTGATTTAGTCGAAAGTAAGGTGTGAAAATTACTAATGGTTATTGGGGTGATTATCAAAATGTTCTGTCAAAAGGTTTTTATTATTATTTTTTACTAAGGGTGAAACAGTTGTTAAAAGGTGAATTATAAGTAGTTATAAGTTGTCTAGAATGCTTTTAAGACATATCTTTGCACGACTTTTAAAAAAAGCTATTTAGAAAACGTGCAAAATTTGAGCGTGACCCAAGTTAATACAGCAAAATTATCTGTTGTTCAGGATTTTAAAGAAATCACGAAGATGCGTTTGGCATTGAGTGTGGTTTTTTCTTCTGTAGCAGGATACTTATTAGGAGTAGAAACCCTTTCCTGGAGTACTCTTTTACTTCTTGCCATTGGCGGTTATTTTATGGTCGGAGCATCTAATGCATTTAATCAGATTATTGAAAGAGATCTGGATAAACTAATGGATCGTACGAAAAATAGACCTGTACCTTCAGGAAGAATGTCTGTTAATACTGCTTTTGCAATTGCTACACTTTTTACAATTGCAGGAATATCTGTCTTGTATAGTATTAATCCAAAAACTGCAATGTTTGGAGCGATTTCAATATTTATATATGTGAGTTTGTATACGCCTTTAAAAACCAAGACTCCGTTATCTGTTTTTGTGGGCGCAATTCCAGGAGCAATTCCTTTTATGTTAGGTTGGGTAGCAGCTACAAATGATTTCGGAATTGAACCAGGAACATTATTTATGATTCAGTTTTTCTGGCAGTTTCCACATTTTTGGGCGATAGGTTGGTTTTTATACGATGATTATAAAAAAGGAGGCTTTTTTATGCTTCCTACCGGTAAAAGAGATAAAGGAACAGCAGTACAAGTTATTATTTATACAATTTGGACAGTGGCCACTTCTTTAATACCAGTTTTTGGAGTTACAGGGAGACTATATCTTTCTCCTGTTTCAGGTTTGATAATTTTGATTTTGGGTCTTGTTTTGTTGAGATCTGCTATTCGCCTATACAAAAATAGAGATGCCAAAACCGCAAAACAACTCATGATTATGAGTGTCTTGTATATTACTTTATTGCAAATTATTTATGTAGCGGATAAATTTATTCGAATATGGATTTAACACAAGGAACACAACAAGAAAAAGTAAATAGATCTAAAAAGACCATGATGTGGTTTGCTATGGTAAGCATGGCAATGGTATTTGCAGGGCTTACCAGTGCATATGTGGTTAGTAAAGCCAGAAAAGACTGGTCTATAGATTTGGAGTTTCCTCAGCCTTTTGTGTATAGTATATTTGTAATTATTGCAAGTAGTTTTACATTTTTTCTAGTCAAAAAAGCAATTGAAAATAATAATAGAAACCTTGCGACACTTTTGTTGTTGTCTACTCTTGCGTTGGGAATAACATTTGTCGTTTTACAGTTTGAAGGTTTTGAAGATATAGTTAGTCAGGGATACCATTTTACTGGCCCGACCTCAAATATTATAAGTACATTCATGTTTATCATCATAGTAACGCACTTGGCGCATATTATTGGAGGTATTCTAGTGCTTTTAGTTGTAATTTATAATCATTTTAAACAAAAATATAAATCAGGTCAAACTTTAGGATTAGAACTAGGTGCTATGTACTGGCATTTTGTTGATTTTCTGTGGGTTTATCTCTTTTTGTTTTTGTATTTCGTCAAATAAGTCATAATTATCAATTCGATGCCAAAAAAGATATTGTTTTGAAGATTGCATTCTGTAGCAATTAAAAAATAAATTTGAGCAGGTGAAATGATAAAATTGATTATTTTTGTGGGAAATTTAACAATACCAAATTCTTTATATGGAAACAGCTGTTACTAAAACAGGTACTGAAGATCAAACTTGGGGTGGTGGTAACGAACCGCTCAAGGTAAGTTATGGTAAGATGATGATGTGGTTTTTTATCGTTTCAGATGCACTAACATTTTCGGGTTTTCTTGCCGCATACGGTTTTTCAAGATTTAAATTTATTGACTCTTGGCCAATAGCCGATGAAGTGTTTAATCACTTTCCGTTTTTACATGGTGTAGATGCGCCAATGTATTATGTGGCTTTAATGACCTTTATCTTAATATTTTCTTCTGTAACGATGGTGTTAGCAGTTGATGCTGGACATCATATGAAACAGAAAAAAGTAATCTTTTATATGTTTCTTACTATTATTGGTGGAGCAATATTTGTGGGATCACAAGCTTGGGAGTGGAAAAACTTCATCAAAGGAGAGTATGGTGCAGTAGAAACTAAAGGAGGTCAAATTTTACAATTTGTAGATACCGAAGGGCATAGAGTAAAGCTGGAAGATATTGCAATTATCGATACACACAACGATAGAACACAGCACGAAAGAAAAAATGGAATCTGGTATGAAAAAGAAGCTACGCTTCCGACATATACAATCGAAGAAATAAAAACTGGCTTTGCTAAGCGAAAAGATGTTTTGATCAGAACACAATTGCTTACAGAAAAAGGTGAAAAAACAATATTATCAAGAGAAGAATCTATAAAGAGGCTTAATAGCGATGCTATTGGGATCGTTGAAGGAGCAAATTTAGTTCATAATGAATATGGTACTCCGCTATTCGCAAACTTCTTTTTCTTTATTACAGGGTTTCACGGGTTTCACGTATTTTCTGGTGTAATCATTAATATTATCATCTTTATCAATGTCATTCTTGGGACGTATGAAAGAAGAAAGAATTATGAAATGGTAGAGAAAGTTGGTTTATACTGGCACTTCGTAGATTTGGTTTGGGTATTTGTATTTACATTCTTTTACCTGGTTTAATAAAAATATAGTAGTTATATATTATGGCACACGATACAGCACATCACGAATCGAATACAGCAAGAATATGGAAAGTATTTATCCTATTGTCTGTAGTTACAATAGTTGAAGTAATACTTGGGATCATAAAACCCGCATTTTTAGTAGAAACTACTTTAATTAGTATGAAATTACTAAACTGGATATTTATTATACTAACTATTTATAAAGCATATTATATCACCTGGTCATTCATGCATATGGAAGGAGAAACCAAAGGATTAAGAAGATCTGTAGTTTGGACTGCTGTGTTCTTAATTTGTTATTTGATTTTTATACTTCTTACAGAGGGAGATTATATATATGAAGTTTTTAAAGCTGGACATAAAAGCTGGGATTTTTAACCCTTTTCATGTATACGTTAAAAGCATTGTAAAAAGACGGTTTTTTAAACCGTCTTTTTTATTTTTGTAGTCATGTCCAAATGATGTTCTTAAGGATCGATTTTTGAATAGTTTGGATGAATAAAGTTTATAATCATAAATGAAGAAATTTCTTGTTTTAGGTGTCTTGTTCGTTTTGCCCTTAGTGGCCTATTTATTCTTCGCTTCAGGTGTCCATAATTTTGCAAAGCTTCCAGTTTTAAATAAATCGGTAGGAAATCTTAAAAATTTTGAAGCTCTTTCGGGTGAAGAAATTAATTTTCAGGATAAAATTACAGTATTAGGCTTCTTTGGTAAGAATATATATAATAAACAAGGCAATGCCTTTAATCTCAACCAAAAGATTTACAAGAAAAACTATGGGTTTCAGGATTTTCAATTTGTTGTTGCTCTACCTTATGGAAGTGAAAATGCAGCCAGAGAATTATTAGAGGAGCTAAGCAATATTACTAATGTGTCAGAATGGAAATTTGTTTTTGGAACCGAAGAAAGTATAAAATCTCTCTTTAAAAGTCTTAATACACCTCATCAATTAGATGAAAACTTATCTACAAGCTATGTTTATATTATTGATAAGAATGGTGATTTAAGAGGAAGAGATGGGCAATTAAAAGAGAATGAATCAAAGGTATACGGTTATGATGCAAGTTCTGTAGCCGATTTATCAAATGTAATGGTCGATGATATCAAGGTTATTCTTGCAGAATACCGATTGGCACTCAAGAAATATAAGGCCGACCGTAAAGAGAAATAACGATAAAATTTATGTGATTAAGGTTTTTTCTTATAATCGAATAATTCATTGTTGTTGATTTTGTTTTATTTATGATAAATAACCTATAACAAATAAACCAGAAAGATGAAAAAATACTCATATGTGGGCATATCATTTATTATACTAATCTTTGGGATTATTTTTATTCCTAAAATAGTAAATAGGGTTAAGGGTACTTCTATAGTCAAAAATGATAGAATGAGTGCTTCTAATCCAATTACTAATGAAAAATTAGCCTTTATAAAACTTAACGGAGAACCAAAAAAAGTCCCTGATTTTGCTTTCCTAAATCAAGATAGTATTCTCATTACAAATCATGATTATAAAGGTAAAGTATATTTAGTGGAGTTTTTCTTTACAAGTTGTCCCACAATTTGCCCTAAGATGAATAGGAATTTGGTGTACCTTCAAAATGAATTGAAGGACCATGAAAATTTTGGAATAGCTTCTTTTACTATAAATCCAAAATTTGATACTCCGGGTAGACTTAAAAAATATGCAGAGAATTATAAAGTCACTGATCCCGAATGGCATTTTTTAACAGGTGATAGAGAAGATATATATGAACTTGCCAATGCAGGGTTTAATATTTACGCAGCAGAGAATCCAGAAGTCCCAGGAGGGTTTGAACATAATGGTTATTTTGCTTTAATAGATCAGGAAGGGTATGTGCGATCAAGATATGATAGTTCTGGTAATCCCATCATTTACTATAGAGGAACAATTGGTGTAGAAGAGAAAGTAGATGAAAATGGTGAAGAAGAACAGATAACTATTTTATTGCAAGACATAAAAAAACTTTTAGAGAAAGATGAGTAATCTATCAGAAGTAGAAAAAAAATATAACAAGTGGATTGTAGTTTTGTCTATTGTTATTCCTCTGGCTGTAGCTTTGTTATTCGGAGTTAATTTGAGAAAACTGGGGTTTGATGTGCAACCTCTTACTTTTTTACCACCTATCTATGCATCAATTAATGGTGTAACCGCTATCATTCTACTCGCTGCATTGTGGGCAGTAAAAAACAAAAAAATAGTACTACATGAGAGGCTTATGAAAATAGCAATTATGTGCTCTGTGCTTTTCTTGCTAATGTATATAGGATATCATATGACTAGTGATTCTACCAAATTTGGAGGAGAAGGTCTAATACGCTATGTGTATTATTTTATTCTCATTACACATATTGTATTATCTGTAATCGTTATTCCTTTTGTGTTGATTACCTATGTGAAAGCATTGGCTAAAAATTTTGATAAACATAAAAAGATTGCGAGAATTACATTTCCGATTTGGTTATATGTAGCTATTACTGGTGTTATTGTGTATCTTATGATTTCACCTTATTACGTTTAAAACATGTATAAAGTGTTTATGAAATTAAAAATATTCTGGATACTAATTCTTTTCTTGGTATTGTCCACACCTGTAGAAGCGCAATGTGCTATGTGTAGAGCGGTTTTAGAGAGTGAAGAAGGGCAAGAGACTGCAAAAGGAATAAATAATGGGATCGTATACTTAATGATTATCCCATATATTTTAATAGGTGCTGTAGGGTATTTTATTTATAGAAATAAAAAGAATTCTAAAGTAGCAAAAGAAGAATAATTATTTAACTTCTTAATTTTTAACATTTTCATAACAATGTTGGATGTAACAAAAATGTAAAGTAGTTAGTCTTATGTAACAAGACTGCACTAACCAATTAAAAAGTCTTCAAAGGGAAAACCGAAAATTGACCTAAAAAGTAGGTTGTTTTAGTTACGTTAGTGAGTTTTGTTTTGTAGAGGTGTCATTTGCCTCAGAAATCTTAATCAAGTATTATGATTGAAATAAAAGACTTACATAAATCTTACAAAATGGGAAGCAATTCGCTTCACGTACTCAAAGGAATAGATTTTAGTGTAAAAGAAGGAGAATTAGTTGCAATTATGGGGTCATCTGGCTCTGGTAAATCGACTTTGCTGAATATTTTGGGAATGTTAGATGAGGCAGATACTGGGAGTTATTTTTTAGATAATGTTCCTATTAAAGGATTGAATGAAACTAAAGCGGCACAGTATCGAAATAAATTTTTAGGGTTTGTTTTTCAATCTTTTAATTTGATTAATTATAAGACCGCTATAGAAAATGTTGCTTTACCATTATATTATCAACGCAAGAAACGTAAAGAAAGAACCGATAAGGCAATAGAGTATCTTGGTAAAGTGGGATTAGCAGAATGGGCAACACACCTACCTAGTGAACTTTCTGGGGGACAAAAACAACGTGTGGCTATAGCACGTGCATTGGCCGCTGATCCAAAAGTATTATTAGCAGATGAACCAACAGGAGCTTTGGATAGTAAAACTTCATACGAAGTTATGGATATCATTCAGAATATTAATGATGAAGGAAAAACCATATTAGTCGTAACTCATGAACCAGATATAGCAGATATGTGTAAACGTATTGTGCATCTTAAGGATGGTGTCATTGTTGAAGATAAAAAAGTAGAACAGGTTAGAGCATCTCAATATGTTTGATAGAGATAGATGGCAAGAAATATTTGAAGCTATAGGAAAAAATAAGCTTCGCACCTTCCTTTCTGGATTTACAGTAGCTTTAGGGATACTGATCTTTACAATCTTATTAGGCTTAGGTAATGGCTTGTTAAATAGTTTTTTGAGTAGTTTCGTGGATGATGCACAAAATGTAATATTTATTCGAGGAGGAAACACTTCAAAAGCATATAAAGGTTTTCAAGAAAACAGAAAAATTCAATTTAAAAATGAAGATTTTGAGTTTATCAAAAGTAACTACATAGGTAAAGTTGAATTTGCTACTCCAAGAATTTACCGTAATGGATCTGCTAAATATAAAAAAGAATCAGGAAGTTATAGCATAAGAGCAGTGCACCCAGATCATCAGTATTTAGAAAAAACGATAATGATGAATGGTCGTTACCTTAACGTGGGAGATGTAGAGGAGCGTACTAAGAATATAGTAATAGGAAGATTAGTTGAAAAAGATCTTTTTAAGAACGAAAATGCATTGGGCAAAATATTGGATGTAGATGGAATTGCGTTTAAGATAATCGGGGTTTTTCAGGATAGTGGTGGAGATAATGAAGAACGAATTATTTATATGCCTTATAAAACTGCTCAATTGCTTTATGGTAATAATGATCATGTAGATCAGATTAACCTAACGTATAATATGATTATGAGCACTGAGCAAGCAATTGCTTTTTCTAAGAAAATTGAAGAAGACTTTAAAGAAAGGTTTGAAGTAGCTCCTGATGATCAAAGTGCAATAAGGGTAAGAAGTTTTGCCGAAGATATTAAGGAAACCATGGTAATTCTTGGAGGCATTTACGTAATTATATTTGTAATTGGTATAGGAACCCTAATTTCTGGAGTTATAGGAATTGGTAATATTATGACGTTTAGTGTTAAAGAGCGGACTAAAGAATTAGGAATTAGAAAAGCTTTAGGAGCATCACCAAAATCAATTATAGCTATGGTGCTGCAAGAATCCGTTCTAATAACATCTGTTGCAGGGTATTTGGGGTTGATATTAGGAATTTTTGTGCTAAAACTTATTGGTAATAACCTTGAAGAATTCTTTATACTTAACCCAAAAGTGGATACAGGAGTTATTGTAATTGCAACAATGGTATTAATATTTTTTGGTCTATTGGCTGGATATATTCCTGCAAGAAGAGCAGCAAAAATAAAACCTATAATAGCACTAAGGGATGAATAACTAAAATCAAGATGGTATGAAATTTATATTTGAAAGAGATACCTGGCAAGAAATTTACGGAGCTATTCGAAAGAATAAAATAAGAACGATTATCACAGTTATAGGTGTAACTTGGGGTGTGTTTTTATTCGTATTTCTTTTGGGTATGGCCAAAGGATTAGATAATAGTTTTAGAAGTCAGTTTAATGATTTTGCAACTAATACAATGTTTCTTTGGGGGCAACAAACAAGTATACCTAATGAAGGTTTTAAAAGAGGAAGGAGAATGCAACTCACACTGGATGATGTTGAAGTTCTGAAATCTCAGGTAAGCGATATAGAATACATAGCTCCTCGTAATGTTACTGGTCAATGGGGAACACCTCCTGGTCAATTTGTAAGAGGTTCTAAGTCAGGGGCATTTAAAGTTTTTGGGGATTACCCTACGATCGATAAAGTTTCGAAGAAAAAAATATTTAAGGGAGGAAGGTTTATTAATGAAGAAGATATTAAATATGAACGTAAAGTTTGTGTAATTGGAGAAGATATCTATAAACAGTTTTATGAAAAGGATGAAGAAGCAATAGGAGATTTTGTAAGGATAAATGGTATTTATTTCAAAGTAATAGGAGTATATAAACCAACTCAATCAGGATTTGAAGGAGATGATTCTATTTTTTTACCTTTTACAACATTTCAAACCATTTTTAATCAAGGTAACAATATATCCTGGATGGTAATTACTGCCAAGGCAGATAAGAATATTGTAAATACAGAAGCTAAGATAAAAACTACATTAAAAAGAATACATAATGTGCACCCTGATGATACACAGGCATTCGGGAGTTTTAATCTAGGAGAAGAAGTGGCCAAAGTTAATGGGTTTTTGTCGGGAATGCGATTAATCACTTATATTGTTGGTATAGCTACACTTATTGCTGGGGTAATTGCCATAGGGAACGTACTTTTAATTACTGTTAAAGAACGTACGAGAGAGATTGGGGTGAGAAGAGCACTTGGAGCTACACCAGGAGAGGTGAGAGGGCAAATTATGCTAGAATCTATTTTACTTACCTTTTTAGCAGGGTTATTAGGTTTTATTTTAGGAACCTTATTGCTCTGGGGAATCAATACAGCTATTGGTGATAACGAAGATATACCCATTTTAAACCCTACGGTAGACTTCTTTGCTGTAACTGGAGCCTTATTGTCAATTGTGTTGTTGGGGACTTTAATAGGTCTTATTCCAGCGCAAAAGGCAGTAAGTGTGAGACCAATAGAAGCATTAAGAGAAGAATAAAATAATAATTAGAATAATCAAATCAATCATAAATCAGATGAAAAAATTTTTAAAAATCCTACTAGTTGTTTTGTTAATAGTCGCACTGGGTTTTTCAGGAAAATATCTAATAGATTCTAATAGTAAGTCACCTATCGTGTTTACAACAGAAAAAGCATTTAAAACGTCAATTGAAGAAAAAACGGTAGCTACAGGAAAAGTAGTTCCAGAAGATGAGGTAGAAATTAAACCTCAGGTCTCAGGAATTATTGAAAAAATTTATGTTGAAGAAGGTGCTGCAATAAAAACTGGAGAATTGATAGCTAAAGTAAAAGTAGTACCTAATGAGCAATCGTTAAATAGTGCAAGAGGACGAGTGAAAAATGCAGAAATAAGTCTGGCTAATGCAAAACAAGATTTTGATCGTAATAAAGCACTTTTTGATAAAGGGGTAATAGCTACTCAAGATTTTCAAAATGTAAAGTTACGCTATGATCAGGCTCAACAAGAAGTTCGTAATGCAGCTAATGATTTGCAAATCATTCGACAAGGATCAACAGGTGGAGCAAAAGCAATTACAAATATTAGATCTTCAGTTGCGGGAACTATTTTAGAAATTCCGGTTGAAGAAGGAGATCAGGTAATCCAAAGTAATAATTTTAATGACGGAACAACCGTAGCAACTATAGCTGACCTTAATAAAATGATCTTTGAAGGAAAAGTAGATGAAGCAGAGGTAAATAAATTAAAAATCGATATGCCCCTCAAAGTAAGTTTAGGAGCTATTAGAGATAAAGAATTTGATGCTAAGCTAAAATTTATAGCCCCTAAAGGAGATGAAGAACAAGGAGCTGTCCAGTTTAAAATTGAAGGCGAAGTTTTTCTTGATGAGTCATACTTTATTAGAGCAGGATACAGCGCAAATGCTTCTATTGTATTAGATGTGAAAAAGGATATTCTAGCCATAAAAGAGGCGTTGTTACAATTTGATAGAGAGACAGAAGAAGCTTACGTAGAGGTTCAGACCGGAGATCAGGAGTTTGAAAGGAAGGATATTGAAATAGGATTGTCTGATGGTATAAATGTCGAAGTTTTATCAGGAATAACTGAAGAAGATAATATCAAGGTTTGGAATAAAACTGAACCAGTGAAGAAAGAAGGTGAAGAAGGACAAAATTAAAATACTTTATGAAAATATTCATAAATCTGTAACAACATCAATCAAATATATACATATACGTAGTATGAAATTAATATTAAAAGATTTAAGCCGAGGTAGTGCTTTAAATTTTAAACTTATGAGAATTAAAGTCTTAGTTTTATGTATTACACTCTTTGCTGGATTGGGGAGTCAAGCACAAGAAAAGAAATGGACATTACGCGAATGTGTAGAGTATGCCTTAGAAAATAATATCACCATCAAACAATCAGAGCTTGATGTAGAAGCTACAAGTATTGATAGACTTGAGGCTATTGGAAATTTTCTACCTACCTTGAATGCAGATGCGTCAAATTTTTGGAGTTCTGGTTTATCGACAGATCCAATTACAAATGAAAATAGAACTCAGACATTTAGGAGTTCAAGATATGGTGTAAATGTTGGAATTACGATATTTAGCGGTTTGAGAAACATAAAAAGATTTCAGAGAGCTAAACTTAATAAGTTACTTAGTCAATATAATTTAGGGAAATCAAAGGATGATATTGCTTTATTTATTGCAAATAGTTATTTGCAGGTACTATTAAATAAAGAATCATTAAAGGTGATTGAAAAACAACATGAAATTACTTTAGAACAATTGCAACGTACCAAAGACCTTGTTGATGCAGGTGTGCTTCCACAAGGAGATCTTTTGGAAATAGAAGCTACTTCTGCAGATGAGTTAACTAGAATTGTACAAGCAGAAAATGCAGTGCAAATCGCATTAGTAAGTTTAGCTCAGACATTATTGATTAAAGATTACGCGAGTTTTGATATTGCAGAACAGGAGTATTTGGTTCCAGGATCAGAAATGATGGATAAGCCAATAGATCAAGTGATTGCTAAAGCTAGAGAATCAAGATATGAAGTGCAAATTGCAGAACAAAACAAGCTTATAGCAGAAAAGGATCTTGAGATTGCAAGAGGAGCATACTATCCAACCCTAAATGGATCGTTTGGTTATGATACAAGAGAATCAGGAGCCAAAGGTTTTGGAAGAGTGTTAGATGAAACTAATCCTGTATTGACTCAAACCATTGGGTTTGTAGAAGGGACAAATCAAAATGTTCTTAATCAATCTCCTAATTTACTTCTGGTAGAACAAAACCCTAGTTCATATTTTAAGCAGTTGTATACAAACGATGGACTTCGATATGGACTATCGCTATCGGTTCCAATATTTAATGGGTTTTCTGCAAGAAATGCGGTGAAAAGAAATAAGGTAAACGTAAAACGTACAGAATTTCAACTAGAGCAAGCAGAATTAGACTTGGATAGTAATGTATATCAGGCTTATCTGGATGCAAAAGGAGCTGCAGAAGCATATGAAGCAGCACAGGTTTCAGTAAAAGCTCAGGAAAGAGCCTACGAATATGCAAAAGATCGCTATGATGTAGGATTAACAAACGCTTTTGATTTTAGCCAATCAAAATTTAGATTAGAAAATGCGCAAAGTCAGGAAGTGCAAAATAAATTTGATTATATCTTTAAGCTAAAAGTATTAGAGCTTTACTTCGGAATAAAGATCGCTGATATAAAATTATAAAATAGTAGTATCTCTTTTTTGGCTGCTACATAGAAAAGATTGTATTTTCATACAATAGAATTAACGTTAAAGTAAGTCATGAATAAAAAAACTTTACTCTTTATTTTAGGAATAGTTGTTGTTTTAATCGTATCGCTTGTTTATGGTAAAAAAGCAGGTTGGTTTGGAGAAAATGGCAATTTTAAAGAAGTGTCAATTACAAAAATTGAAAAAATTGATATTATCGAAACCGTTTCTGCAACGGGCAAAATTCAACCTGAAGTAGAGGTTAAACTTTCATCAGAGGTGTCAGGAGAGATAATAGATCTGCCAATTAAAGAAGGACAGCAAGTTAAGAAAGGAGATGTTTTAGTGCGTATAAACCCAGATATAATTCAGTCTGGATTAAATAGATCGCAAGCCGCATTAGAAAATGTTAGAGCAGGATTACAACAAGCAGAAGCAAGCCTCAAGGAAGCAAAACTTAGTTATGACCGAAACAAAGAACTATTTGAAAAAGGAGTGATTTCTAAAGCTGAGTGGGATAGAGCTGTGTCTGCATTTGAAGGAGCTGAAGCAGGGAAACAATCTGCTTATTATAATGTTCGAAGTGCTCAGGCAACTGTTAATGAGGCGAAAGATAATTTAAGTAGAACTACTATTTATGCTCCAATGGAAGGTACAATTTCTAAATTATCGGTAGAATTAGGAGAAAGAGTTGTGGGAACGCAACAAATGGCAGGTACCGAGATTGTAAGAGTTGCTAATCTAAGTAATATGGAGGTCGAAGTTGATGTAAATGAAAATGATATTGTTAAGGTCACTATCGAAGATTCGACTATTGTTGAAGTAGATGCATATTTAAAAAAAGAATTTAAAGGATTAGTTACAGAAATAGCTAATTCTGCAGAAAATGCAGTAAGCGCAGATCAGGTAACTAATTTTAAGGTTAAAGTGAGGATTTTAGAAGAATCATATAAAGATTTGATTGATGGTAAACCAGAAAGCTATTCCCCCTTTCGCCCTGGGATGACTGCTACTGTTGATGTTATTACTGATAAAAGAAAAGGTGTGATAGGAGTCCCTATAAGTGCTATAGTGATTAAGAATGATACCTCTAGTGTAAAAGAGACCGTATCAAAAGATAAAATAACATCAAGTACCGATAAGAAATTCGAATGTGTATTCGTAAAGAATGGTGAAATTGCAAAATTAAGGGTGGTAAAGACTGGGATTCAAGACGATAGTAATATTGAAATTATTAGTGGTTTGAAAGAAGGTGATGAAGTGATAACCGGACCATATAATGTAGTTACGAAGATTCTTAAAACCGGAGATAAAGTGAAATCAGAAACTGATAAAAAACCAAGTAAATAAGTACTTGTAAAGTATAGCATAAAACTGTTTATGTGCACTTGTGTTTGAGATTTCTCTCAGTATAAAACAAGTAATGAATGATGGTTGAGGAGATAAGATAATTTATCTATTTAGATTATCTTTGCCCAAATTTTAATCAATGGCCTATATTCTCTGTATAGAAACTTCAACAACAAATTGTTCTGTAGCTTTAGCCAAAGAAAGAGAGATAATTTGTTTAGAAGAAGATTATAATACATCATATTCTCACGCAGAAAGATTGCATAATTTTATTAATAAAGTTATATCAAGGGCTGGTATATCATTAAAAGATATTGCGGCAGTTGCAGTGAGTAAAGGGCCTGGTTCATATACAGGATTAAGAATTGGAGTTTCTGCTGCAAAAGGACTGTGTTATGCGTTAGATATTCCATTAATTGCTATATCAACATTACGGTCATTGGCATTACAAATAGACTCAGAAAACGAATCATATATCGTTCCTATGATTGATGCACGAAGAATGGAAGTGTATTCTGCAATTTTCTCTAATCAGAATGAACAGCTAAGGGATACAAAAGCAGAAATTCTCACTGAAGATTCCTTTAAAAAATATCTTGATAAGAAGAATGTGTATTTTGTTGGTAATGGCGTAGAGAAGTTTTCTGCCATATGCAATGCAAGTAATGCGATTTTTGTTGAAAACAAATTGCCATCTGCACAAGAGATGGCGGTATTGAGCCATTCTAAATATCAAGACAAAGATTTTGAAGATGTAGGGTATTTTGAACCTTATTATTTAAAAGATTTTGTAAGTGGTTAACTCTTTTCTTGTAGAGTTCTACTATCCACCAGTATTTATTAAAATACATTGTCATTTGTTGAGAATAAATGACAATGTACATACATGTATTTTCTTAGATATTTAATTTGCTCTATCGGTATTGCTTAAAAGGCTGTGCGAAGGACTAGAATCAGAGCTTTTTAAAGCATTGTATCTGGCAACAAAGCGAATAAGGTCCTCTTCCTTTTTTAAACGAATTTTTTCTTTCTTGAGGTATTCCTTGAGTTCATTTTCTTTATCGCTAAATGTTGCTAACATTTCTTTTTTATTTAAAGGGAGTTCCATGATCACTCCTGCTTCTTCTATATAATAGGTGATAACTTGTCTGATTTTACCAGGTTTAACAGCGCTGCCACTAATTCCTTGATTCTCAACATCAGTTATGCTAAGAGAGTATTTTTTGTAAATACTATATAAATCTGTCAATTCTACTAATACATAATATCCAGGTCTGCTCAGGCCTCGTTGATTTTTAAAATTACAGTAGTAGAAATAGTTTTCCTCAATTCTTACATGAGTAGTTTGGTTTTTGACTAATTCATATAATGTTGATTGAGACTTATATTCTATAGCGTCAGTTTGAATGTTGTATCTTAATTTTGCATGATATGTAGTTGACTTTTCATGTATAACGCTAGATTCTTTATAGCTAGGATTCATATAAACAGATCCGGTATAATCACTATATGTATAATCTTCTTGAATGTCTGTAACTAAACTTTTCGGTAATTGGGCAAATGATAAAGATGATATTGTTAAAAATAAGAGTAGTGTTTTTCCCATAGTTTGTAATTTTAGGTTGAGTTTGTTAAGCGTTTGATTAAGAGCAATGTAGTTTTTTTAGTTTAATTGTTGTTGTTTGATTTGAGAATTTTTTAATTTTTTTGAATATTAAGATAAAAAGGTATTTGTACTAATAAATCCATATAATTTTAATCGTCTAACTACAAATTTCTATTTATAGTTAGACGATTAAAAATAATTGTATTGAAAAATAAGAATCTATATGGTCTAAGATCATTTCAAGTAAAAAAACAAAGTATTCATTAATTTCTACCTGAAGTAGCATTGCTTAGGAGACTTCTATTCTGGGAAGTTTCATCACTTTTTAATGCATTATATCGGGCAACAAAGCGAATAAGGTCCTCTTCCTTTTTTAGACGAATTTTTTCTTTCTTAATATATTCCTTAAGTTCATTTTCTTTATCGCTAAAAGTTGCTAGCATTTCTTTTTTATTGAGAGGCAATTCCATAATCACTTCAGCCTCTTCTATATAGTAAGAAGTAATAGTTCTAATTGATCCTGGTTCTGCAATACCACTACTTACTATTGCTTTTTTTTCAGGGTCTTTAATTTCTAGCGTAAATCTTTTGTAAATACGATATCTATCTGTTAACTCTACTAATACATAATATCCCTCTCTATCAAGTCCTCTAGGACTTTTAAAATTACAATAGTAAAAATAATCACCATCGATTCGGGCATGTACGGTTGGTCTTTTAACTAATTCATACAATTCACCTGATCTAGATGTATGTTCTAATCCATCGTTATAAATGTTATATTTTAACTTGGCATCATAAGCGCTGGATTTTTCATCAATAACGCTAGATTCTTTATAACGAGATTTTAGATAAATACTTCCATCATATTCATCAAAAGTGTTTACTCTTGAGGTGGGTACGAGTAAACTTGTTGGTATTTGAGCAAACGAAGCAGAAAATGCTGCTAGGCATAAAACAAGTAGTATTCTCTTCATAATTCATCGATTTAGGTGTGATAAATTTAAAAAAATAACACTTTAAATAAAATTTTTATGGTTTTTTAGTACAATTTTTACGGATTATTCATTGAAAAGGCATTGCTTAATCAATTATTATGAAAAAAATAAGCAATTTAACAGAAAATTCACATAGATTTTTTACGTTAAAACCGTAATTTTTGTAAGATTTTAGTCACAAATACATGTTAATCAGTAAGTTTAAAAGATTAAAATCCTCTATTATCTGCTAATTTTGATGCATTTTTAGAGAAATTATAAAAGCACTAGTCGATCATTTTAAGGACCTCGTTTGTGTCTTCAACCGGAAATTTACATGCATTATTTACACAGGTATAAATCAATGTTCTATCTTGATCAAATCTATTTTTAAGTAATGCCTGGTCAGAATCAGATACACTTCCTGCCAATAACTTGTTGGGGATGTATGTTTGATTTAATTCTTTTAACTTATTTTCAGCATCATTTCCAACAATCACTAGTTCATAGAAATTAAAAGAAAAATTAAGCATAAGATCTAACCAATTAGAATATCCAGAAGCATACGATTCAATTTGTGGTTGAATATTATGAAGCATTTTCTCGCTTATTTCTTTATAATCAGAACGGTCATAATAATGAGATAGTAGAAATAGGTTTTTACCCATTATAGAATTGGATGCAGGAATTACATTGTCATTATACTCTATGGTTCGTGAAATAAGTTCTGGATCTTCATCTGAAGTGAAGTAGAATATATTTTTTGTTTTATCAAAGAAATGTGTTAACGTGTATTCTGTAAGTTGATTCGCTATGTCGAGCCATTCAGAATCAAAAGTATTTTGATAAAGAACAATAAATGCTTCGATAACAAGTGCATAATCTTCTAAGTAGCCATTCACTGTGCTTTTACCATTTTTATAATTATGAAACAATGATTGGTTATTTTGAAGTTGATTTTTTGTAATAAATGTTGCATTCTTTATTGCTGCATTAAGAAATGCTTTCTCCCCAAAAACACGATAAGCATCGAGGTAACCTTTTAACATTAAAGCATTCCAGGAAGTTAATGTCTTATCATCTAATCTTGGTCTTGAGCGTTCTTCACGTTCTTGAAGTAAAACTTTTTTCCAATTTGAAACTTTTTCAGCAAGTATTTCTGAATTTATATTATTATCATCAGATATTTTTTGATCAGTGTCCTTTCTTATTAGGACATAATTTTCTTTTTCCCAAAAGCCATATGCGTTTATGTTGTAATATGAAGAAAAGAGTTCATAATCTTCTTCTAAAAGTTTTTTAAGCTCTTCTTTTGTCCATACATAAAAAGCACCTTCTTCTAACTCGCCTTCTGGAGTGTTGCTATCAGCATCTAATGAAGAATAAAAAGCACCCTCTTCATTAGTGAGTTCTCGTGATACAAAATCTAAAGTTTCATATACAACAGTTTTAAACCATGGATCTTTAGTGATGAGATATGCATCAGAATATAAACTTACTAGTTGAGCATTGTCATATAGCATTTTTTCAAAATGCGGAACGTGCCATTTGTCATCTGTAGAATATCTTGAAAAACCTCCTCCAATGTGATCATAGACACCACCATATGATATTTTTTGTAATGTGTTTTTTACAAAAGCTAATAATTCTTCATCATTTGTTTGGTAGGCGTATCGAAGTAAAAACTGATAATTATTTGGCATCATAAATTTTGGAACACGTTTTGTCCCACCTTTTTGATGATCAAAATTTGCACTCCATTCTTTAACAGATGAGGCAATGAATTCTTTTTCAAAATTGATTTCATTAGTATTTACATCAATAACATCTACGGCTTTTATACCTTGTTCAAGTTTATCAGCATATTCGACAAGTTTATCAGGTTGTTTTTCGTGCAATCCAGCAATTTGTTCGAGTGCGTCAACCCAGTTTCCTTTAGGAAAATATGTTCCTCCCCAAACGGGTCTTCCATCGGGTAACGTTATCATATTAAGAGGCCATCCACCACTACCGGTCATTAATTGTACCGCATTCATATATACCTGATCAATATCCGGACGCTCCTCACGATCGACTTTAATATTAATGAAATTAGTATTCATGATCTCTGCAACCTTTGGGTCTTCAAAGCTTTCATGCTCCATCACATGACACCAATGACAAGCTGCATACCCAATACTTACAATGATAAGCTTATTCTCTTTTTTGGCTTGATCCAGTGCTTTTTCTCCCCAAGGTTTCCAGTTTACAGGATTATGTGCATGCTGTAATAAATATGGACTGGTTTCATGAATTAAATCATTAGTGTATTCGTGTTCCATGGGTT
This sequence comes from Aquimarina algiphila, assembly GCF_007489275.1. Classification (GTDB taxonomy): domain Bacteria; phylum Bacteroidota; class Bacteroidia; order Flavobacteriales; family Flavobacteriaceae; genus Aquimarina; species Aquimarina algiphila. The sequence continues at coordinate 49,279 of NZ_VLNR01000025.1, read as the reverse complement.
GTGGTTTGTTTTGACTTGTGCAAGAGATATTTAAAATTAGTAAGATGAGAAACCAATATTTCATTTTTGTTTGACTTTAGTAATCCTTAAAAATATAAAAAGCATCCCAAGAATATTGAGATGCTGTCTAATTTTATGAAATAAATTAGATTTTCTTCATTTTAAGTATATCTAAACTTCAATATACAAATATGGATTATCTTAGAAAATACTATTGAGAATACTATTTTATTTCGAACGATACTTTAAGGTTTACTCTATACTCTGAGACTTCGTTATCTTTTATCATAACTTTTTGGTCAGATACCCAAGCTGATTTGATGTTTTTTACCGTTTTTCCAGCTTGTTTTATTCCATTTCTAGTTGCATCTTCCCAACCTTTTTCAGAGCTTGCTATTATTTCAATTACTTTAACAATTGCCATTTTAATGATTTTTTAGTTAATGTTTTACGAATAATCTCTAAGATACGAGATACTTTACTCTTTTGAAATAAAAAACAGGTATTCTTTTAACAGTTTTTTCGATGTAATCAAAGGTTTTTCGATGAACTACCCATTGATCGCTTCAACGTACTCTACTTTATCTTTCAACATCTCCTTCAGCATATTTTCAATTCCATTTTTTAAAGTAAAAGTGGAGGAAGGACATCCACTACATGCTCCTTGTAAAACCACTTTCACTCCTTTGCTCTCTGGATCATAAGAATCAAATAGAATATTCCCTCCATCACTTGCAACCGCTGGTTTTATATATTCTTCGATAATATTTATGATATCCTTAGAAACGTCATCTAGCTTTTCAAAGTCAACATCAGCTTGTTTTTCTGCTTCGCTTTTGGATACTGTGGCATTAGCAGATAGTACTTCTTTGCCTTGTTCGAGATAATTGCGTAAAAATTCTCTTATCTCTGTAGTGATATCATTCCAATCGGCCATATCGTACTTGCCAATAGAAATATAATTTTCATCTATATATACCTCTTTAACAAAAGGGAAATGAAATAATTCTTGTGCGAGAGGAGCTTCTGTCGCCTCATCTATGTTTTTAAATTCGTGTCCCGTAGTTACTAATTTCTTGTTTGCAACAAATTTAAGGACGGCTGGGTTAGGAGTACTTTCTGCATAGATTGTAATAGGAACCTTTTTTGTGACTTCGGTTTCTACTTCATTGATTACAGGTTCTCCGCTATTAAGATATGTTTTAATCTGTTCTGCTACCTCTTCTTGTATATCTGACCATTCTACAATATCATACTTATCAATGGCAACAAAATTTTGTGCGATAAATACTCTCTTTACAAAAGGTAAGTAGAACAATTGTTGGGCTAGAGGAGAGTTTTTAGCCTGATCTATATTCTCAAATTCATAACTAGTATGTTGAGTCAAAAAGTAGTTTGCTTCAAACTTAACAATTCCTGGATTTGAAGTCGCCTCTATTTTTATTTCAAAGTTCTTTTCCATGCGCTAATTTTTGGCAAATTTACTAAAAAGCAAAACGATATAAGTAGTGTAATTATATTGCTAACACTTTTTAACGTATTGTTCTTATAAAACTGTAAATCTGGTATTCTGACAAAAATTTATATCTTTGGAGCTGTCGTTAAGTAGCGATGAAGTGAAAAAAAATGTGAATCCCTACAATATAAGCTGTTTTTATTAGTTAAGGTTAAATTCACAAATTCTATTTTAGCCCCGTAAATGATAGAGCCCAAATGAACTTAAAAATATTTTATGTAGTCTTCTTAGCGTTAGTGTTTCAATTTGGATTTTCGCAAGAAGGAATACCTATATACTCTGATTATCTTTCAGATAACTTATATCTGGTGCATCCTGCAATGGCAGGTGCAGCCAATGCCAATAAGATCAGACTTACAGCTCGTAAGCAATGGTTTGATGTAGATAATGCGCCTAGCTTACAAACATTGAATCTTAATTTTAGAACCGGTGATAAATCTGGTTGGGGAGGAATCCTGTATAGAGATGAAAATGGAAGGTTTTCTCAAACGGGGTTTTATGCTACGTATGCGTATCATCTATTGTTTTCTAGAGATAGAACAGATTTAAATATGCTATCCTTTGGTATGAGTGCAGGCTTCATACAGTCTAATTTAGATTTAAGAGGGCTTGATGATCCTTCTGATCCTGATCCAGTAATATTAGATAGAGTTCAAAAAGATTTTTACTACAATGTAGATGTAGGATTGTCATATAATTTTTTAGAATGGTATGCTCATTTTACGGTCAAAAATATCTTACCGACAACTCGAGATACTTTTAATAATGATACTCCGGTGCAGGAATCTAATAATCAACGTAGATATGTATTTTCACTAGGATATTTATTTGGTATTGGGAATATTTTGAGCCTAGAGCCTTCTATTCTGTATCAGGCTACAGATGAAACCAAAGAAAGTACTATTGATGCTAATTTAAAAGCATATAAAGATTTTAACTTTGGAACTTTATGGGGTGGGATTTCTTACAGACGTAGTTTGGATGGAGCAGAATTTTCTCAAAATGGAACCTCGGTAGAAAGTCAACAATTACAGTATATAACACCATTTGTAGGGGTGAATTATAAAAAATGGTTGGTTGGATATACCTATAGTTATCAATCTAATTCTGTTGTACTTAGTGATGGTGGTTTTCACCAAATTACTTTGGGGTATGATTTTGGAGAACGTAAGGAAAGATGGAATTGTAAATGTCCTGCCGTTAATTCTAAATAAAATCAGAAACAGGTTTGCTGAAATTTTGTGAATCTAATTACATAAATTATTCTTTTAGGATATTTATTTTTCATGATTAAAAATCATATTCGCATCCAATACTTTTAAATCTAATATCAATACATTGTGTTGGGGTTTGCAGAATCTTTAGGGATTTGTTGAATTGAATCCCAGTGCTCACATATTTTTCCGTTCTCATCAAACCGAAAAAAATCCATGGTTACATACTCATCATTGTCAGGCCATTTTTGATGTGTGTGAAGCGCTACTAGATTTTCTTCAGCAATACATCTCACAAATTCAATTGATTTATCAGGATATTCTTTTTGCATTCTTTCAAAATATGCGATAAATCCTTCGATGCCATCTGCCACATCAGGATTGTGTTGAATATATTCTTTACCTACATACTTAGTGATGGCATCTTTTGGGTTTCCTTCATATGCCGTTTTGTAAAATGCAATTGCATTTTTTTTGTTTTCCTTTAGATTCATGTGCTATATTTTATTAAGGGATTAATTTTTTAAATCGTATAATAACAATATAAACATATTACGGTTCTAAATTATTAGAAGCGTAATATGTTTCAGAATTCTAAAGAAGTTACTTCATGTGCTGTCATTAAACACTACTTTTTTTATTGTAGCTTCATTTTTTTCTTGTTATTTAGGCACTATTGGAAGGCGATTTCCTTCAAGTTCTACTGCGCTATCAGAAGACAACAACTCATCCAATTCGTAAACATTTGTATAACCATAACCAAATAGATTTATAAATGTTGGAATATTTAAAGCCAATGTTTTTTCGGGGAAAGGTTCATTTTTTGGTGAAATCTTTTTTGGTGAAATCTTCTTAGTGGGGAAAGCTTCCAAAAAAGGATATTTCTGTTCAAAATTGTTATTACAATAAATTAATATTCTCGTGTCTTTAGTAGGTATAATACGAGATAAGGTTTCTATTGTGAAGTCAGAAAAATTGAGATGAACAGCACCTTTTATATGCATCTTATCGTACATTTTTTTTGAACGGGTATCTAAAATTATAGTGTTTTTATTTTTTGACATTTTATTGAATTTTGCGAAACTTATAAGTCTGTTTGCTCTGTGCAATTTTGCATCTTTTACAACTTCTTCAAAAAAACTAAAATTCACATATGCTTTAGGATACTCTCTGTTTTTCTGTGATAGCATGGATAATGGCATTAGCGTTAGTATCATTATGGTTATTGTGGCTCTCATAGTTATAGTGTTTTTTAATTTTCCCAAGAAAATGATTTTTCTCTACCTTGTTTTTTTATAGCATTTAGTAATGCGGTTTCCAGATTAGAATCGTCTTTTTTACTGTTTTCTTTAATGTATTGCATACGTTTCTTATTTAGGTCATTTATTTTGCCTTGTATTTCTTTACGAGCATTACTTTTTTCAGCTATATATTGCTTTAATTCCTTCTCAGACTTATCCTTTAACTCTACAGGTAATTCTTCTTTTGCTACTTTTTCAACTTCAAAACTTTCATCTTCCACAGCATCAATCAGGTCCCAACTTTTGTTTTTGTAAAAACCAGAACTCTTACTTATGGTTCTGCTTACCGCATTTGCAGGACTATATGATCTAGCATTATGATCTTGTTCTGCCTGTAACTCTCTTTTTTGAGCTCCTCGATGGCCATAGTAAATATATGTACCGTTTAGTTTATTGTTTAACTCAAGAATGATATCATCATATGGTGTTGCAATATGAATAGTTTCTCTATTATGATCTATTGCACTATATTCTCCACGAGTTAGATCTGCTCCGTGTTTCCACATGGTATCTATCCCTTGTCTAAAATTACCACAAAAGATAGTATTGATTGTAATATCTTTTTCTGACGCATCTGTAGCAGCATCTTTATAATTTACAGGTCCTTGAGTAAAGGGTTCGTTTCCTGCTATGAATATCAGTTTAAGATGATCATTATTCTTTTTCCAATTTAATTGATTGATTGACGTAGTGATCACTTTACCACAATATTCATTTCCGCCATTAGTAGTTAATGCAAAAAGCTCTTTTGATATTTCATCTAAATCATTAGAAAAAGGTAATACCTGTCTTATAAAACCTTCTTGAGAAGGTAAGCCATCGTTGCCGTACTCATACAATGCAATCTCTAGTTTTATAGTATTATGACCACACTTGGCATATGATAATTCATTTACAATTTCCCAAAGCTGTGCTTTGGCTTGATCAATAAGACCATCCATACTGTTACTAGTATCTAATAATAGTGCTACTTGTATATTACGTGTATTTGGATCTGTTTTGGTGGTTTCTATTAAATGATTTTTCTCATTTTGAAATGCTAGTTCGGAGTTTGATTTATGGTTTGCATTACAAGAAATAGTAATTAATACACTCAGCATACTCCATGTAAAAAATGTCTTCATAGTTTCTTTTTTTAATTCTGGATAAAATTATATCGAACTTTTCTGTATAAAAACCTATAATGAGGGATTGTGTATGATGGATGAGTGAACACTCTTATATAATTAGCGAGTTATCTTTTTTATGCTAAAAAGCTGCTATAAAACGATATAATCTGTAAATGCTGATTTTATTTTCCCAGTTAAATGGATTAAGTTTACCTAGATTTAATAGTGAATAATGAAGAAGATAGGTTTAATAATAATATTTCTCTTGTTTTTGCCAGTGTTGATTTTGGGGCAAGAGAATGCTGCTGCAAGACGATCTGCATCCATGAGTATTAAGGGCTCGGTTAAGGAGAAAAGTACTCGAAAAGCTATCCCAGGTGCAGAAGTTACAATACTTGGAAAAGGAACAATTACAACAGATATATTTGGAGATTTTAAAATTCAAGCTCAGGTTGGTGATGAACTGGTGATTTCTCATGATACTTTTAATACCGTAAGATATACTATTGTAGATGGACAAAGGATTGATATAGAGGTTGATGATCATCCGGTTGTAAAAAAATCAAAAATTGCTTCTGAAAAAAAACGTGAATCTACGTATCAGAAAAATCTAAAAGCAGCAAAAGGCGCATTAAAAAAGGATGCCGCAACGAGTATCGAATATATAACGAATGCACTGGAAACAGTACGTGATGATGATCCATCATCAGATAATAAGAAAGCCGAATTGTTTGAGACGCTTGCAGATATTTATAGGCATTGGAAACAACCTGATCTGGCTGAGAGTAATTATTTGATGAGTCTTAAAAATAGAGCAAATACTACAGTAAAAATCAAATTAGGGAACGCTCAACTCGAAAACAAGAATTTTCAGGGTGCTTTAAATACATTTTCTCAATTAGAACGATCTAGATTAAATTCTGAACAAAAAGTAAAGGTATATCAAGGTTTAGGAGATAGTTATAAGGGGTTGCAGAATTTTGCTAATGCAAGATTAAATTATAATAAAGCATTGTCTATAAGTCAAAGAAAGGGTTTTGATGATATTGTTATTTCATTGAATTCTTTACTGGCAGGAGTATTACAGGAAGAAGGGAATACAAGAGATGCAGAAGGATATCTTGATAATTCGGTACAGTTAGCTGATCAAAAGGATAAAAAAACATCTGCCAGACAAAGAGCTGTGGCTGCAGATTTTTATAATAAGAGTAACCGTTTTGATAAAGAAATACAATTGCGAAAAGAAGCTCTTGAAGATATTGAAGAGATACAGGAGCAGGAGATCACCAGTGGTGTCGCTCCAGTGGAAGAGGATAATGCATTGACTCCACAAGTACAAAATTATAAAATAGCTAGAGCTTTTGCGGCGCAAGAAGAGTATGATGAGGCGATTCCTTATTTGGAAGAAAGTATTAAAGAGGCAGAATCAAAAAATGACCTGATTGTCCAAAAAGATGCTACTAGAAAATTAGGAGAAGTATATCGAGAAAAAGGAGAGTTAGAAAAAGCATCCAATGCGTTTAAAGAATACGAAGTAATTATTGATAAGTTATATATTCAAAAGGATCAAGAGATCTCACAAGCGGCTCGTTTTAGTAGAGAATTAGCTCAAAGAGCAAATCGTATTACTACCTTAGAAAAGGATAGGGAACTTAATGAAGCAAGGTATGAATTGGCATTTGCCTCACAACAATTGATAAATCAACAGAGTCTTAGGCAACAAAATGTGATTTATTTTTTAATTGGGCTAACATTATTATTACTTCTTGCAGCGTATTTGATGTTTCGTAACATGAAACAACAACGTTATGCTAATAATCTTTTGGCACTTAAATCATTGCGATCCCAAATGAATCCACATTTTATATTTAATGCCTTAAATTCTGTAAATACCTTTATAGCTACTAGTGATGAGAGAACAGCTAATAGGTACTTAACAGATTTCTCACTATTAATGAGAGCTGTTTTAGAAAATAGCGAAGAAGATTTCATTCCGCTAGAAAAAGAGATAGAACTCTTAAGGCTATATGTACAACTGGAACATTTTAGATTTCAAGATAAATTTGAATATACGGTTGAAGTAGATTCAGAAATTGATGTTAATGAGTATATGATACCGCCAATGCTGTTACAACCTTATGTAGAGAATGCGGTATGGCATGGATTACGTTATAAATCTGAAAAAGGAATTTTATCGATACGTTTTCAAAAAATTACTTCGGATAGCATAGAAATTACAATTATGGATAATGGTATTGGGCGTAAGAAATCTAAAGAACTAAAAACACAAAATCAAAAATTACAGAAGTCCAGAGGAATGGGTAATATAAAAAAGAGAATTGCAATCCTTAATAAAATGTATAAAGATAAGGTGGATGTATTTATATCCGATTTAGAAAATGATCAAGAAGGAACTCAGGTAAAATTAATGCTTAAGAAAGATAAATAAATGAACTTAACTGCAATTATAGTAGACGATGAAGCAAATAGTAGAACTATTCTTAGAAATTATTTGGGTAAATATTGCCCCTCGGTTTCGATCTTGGGCGAAGCTGCAAGTGTGAAAGAAACATTAGAACAGTTAGAATCTCATACTCCTGATTTATTATTTCTGGATGTAGAAATGCCTTACGGTAATGCGTTTGATTTACTGGAGCAAGTTCCTGATCGTACATTCGAAATTGTTTTTGTGACGGCATATGACCACTATGCGGTAGACGCTTTAAATGCGCAAGCAACATATTACTTGTTAAAACCAATTGCGATAGATAACCTTATTAAGGCTGTTGATCATGTTACTCATATTAAACAACGAGAGGCGGTGCTTCAGGATGCTGTTCTAGTTCCTAAAGTTACTGCTGCAGAAGGTAAAATTACGATTCCTCAACAAGATGGTTTTGAGGTGTTGCAAATTTCTAACATTTTGTATTGTGAAGCTGATGATAACTATACCAAGATTTATCTTGACAAAGGTCAGAAGCTGGTAAGCAAAACTCTTAAATATTTTGAGGAATCTTTGAATCTTCATGGATTTGCACGGATTCACAAAAGTTATTTGGTTAATGTAAGTAAAATTATACGGTATAGAAAAGGGAAGGGGGGGAGTATCGAACTTTCCTCGGGTAAGGAGTTACCTGTGTCTTCTTCTAAAAAAGGAGCTTTATTAGATTACTTTAAATAAGAGTTAAAAATCTAAAGCATTTACGGTATATCTAATGGAGTGATTTGTGTTGAGTATTGCTTTTAACGTTTTTGTGTCGCTATTCGTATATAAGCTATGATTTCCAATCTCTGATTTTTGATTCAGAAGATTGTTTTTGATTAATATGGCTTTTGTTTGTCTTGCTACAGCTTCACCAGAATCAATGATGGTAACCTGATCAGAAAGCATATCTTTTAAAATAGGTATAAGGTAAGGGTAGTGTGTGCATCCCAAAACGAGATAATCAATATTTTTGTTGATCATTGGAGTTATATACGAATATAAAAGGGCTCTCATTTCCTTAGTGTCTTTCTTGCCTTCTTCTATTAGTTCTACTAAGCCGGTACCTATTACTTCTATTACTTCTATATTTTGAGCATACAAATCTGATGTCTTTGCAAATAACTCACTAGAAAGGGTGCCTTTTGTGGCAAGAACTCCTACTTTTTTTGTTTTTGTATTAATCGCCGCGGGTTTTATAGCAGGCTCTATTCCTATAATAGGGATGTTGTAAGTCGACCTTAATACTTTTATTGCATTGGTGGTAGCTGTATTGCATGCAACTACAATAATTTTACAGTTTAACTCTAGTAATTTCTCAGTATTCTTAATACTTAGCGAAGTTATTTCTTCTTTGCTTCGTTTGCCATAAGGGGCATATTTACTATCGGCCAAAAAAATAGTGTCTTCATGAGGAAGTAGTGATGTGATTTCTTTCCAGATAGAAGTCCCTCCAACACCAGAGTCAAATATACCGATAGGCTGTTTTTGCATGAGTACAAGATAGTTTATTCCAAAAATAAAAAAACAGTGAGAAGAGACTCACTGTTTTTCTAAATTTTATAAAAAGATAAAGTTATACTTATATTCCTAGATCTTTCTTTACATCAGCCATAAGATTCTTACCGTCAGCCATAATGACTCCCGTTCCTGTGGTTGAATCAAGTACATACTGAAATCCTTGTGCTCTAGCAACCTTTTGGATAGATGTACGTGCTTTTTCATATATTGGCTTTAAAAGCTCAACTTCTTTCTTTTGAAGATCCTGTAAAGCATTTTGTCTGTAATCATTAATGCTTTTTTCTGTAGTTTGTATTTCTTGTTGTCTTTTTAGGTTCTCTTCATCAGTTTTAGTTTCTGCTTCTTGAGAATATTTCTTTATAGTATTTTGCAGCTCTAGTACCATATTTCTTATCTCTGCATCATAAGTCTTATTAAGTTTCTCCACTTCACTTTTGGCTGCTTTAAAAGCAGGCATTGCCTCTACAAGCTCTTGGGATGCTATATGTGCTACTTTTGATTGAGCATTTACAAAACTTGATGTTCCTATAGTAATCGCAATAGCTACTAGTAATGTTCTAAATTGTTTCATTTGTAAGTAATATTAAAGGGTGTTATAAATTTATAAAATTAATTTTTTAATTATTGTTATCTTCAGCATTGTTATTATCCAGATTCTCTTTTTTAGCTTTTAATGCTTTTATAGAATCTTTTTTTCTTTTTTGTATTTCTAACAATTTTGCTCTTCTTGCTTCAAACTCTTTCTTTTTTGCAGCTCGTATAGAGTCTCTTTCTGCCTTACGTTCTGCTAGAAGTTGCTCTCTGTCTGATAGCCTTTTTTGAGCCAGTCTTTCTCTATCTGTTACTTCTTTTTCTTGTTCTGCATTTCTCTTTTCGGCTCTTTCCAGAGCTTTCTTTTCTTGTTTGCTATTAAGTTGTTTTCTTTTTGAAACTCTATTTATTCTTAATAGTACCTGATCACTAATATCATATCTATCTGCAGAATATAACATTACTAAATCGGCAGTTTTATCAAAGATAAAATCATATTTCTTATTTTTTGCAACTTCTTGCACTGCTACAAAAACCTGATCTTGTACCGGCTGTACTAGCCTCTTTTTCTGGATAAATAAATCTCCATTAGGACCGAAACGTTTTTGTTGATATTCTAATATTTCTTTTTCTTTAAAAAAGATATCTTCTTCTCTTTCTTCAATTAATTCTTTGGTTAATAGAACCCTTTCACTATTAAGGTCTTTTCGCATTTCTTCTACTTCTTTAAGCTCTGCTTCGATTTCAACTTTCCATTTTTGAACTTTGGTTTCAAGCTCAGAGGAAGCTTCATTATATTCAGGAACATTTTCAAGGATATAGTCCATATCTATATAACCAATCCTGATACCTTTCTGTGCGTTTATTGCTTGTGTAAAAAATAGCCAACTGATTGCTGCAACTAGTAAAAGACCCTTTGTTTTCATAATTTTGTGTATATATTGAAATAATCGTGCCAAAACTAAAACTGTTGTCCTATAATGAAGTGGGTTTCCCATCCATTTGGTTGATTTGTTCCAGGAATAGGGTCGAAACCATATCCAAAATCTATACCAAGTAATCCAAAAGCTGGCATAAAGATACGTAAACCTGCACCAGCTGAACGACTTAGTTGAAAAGGGTTAAATCTCTTAAAACTATCATAAGAAGCACCCCCTTCTAAAAACCCTAACATATATATGGATGCTGCAGGTTTTAGCGTTATAGGATAACGAAGTTCTAACGAATATTTATTATAAATTGTTGCCCCATCGGCATCAAAATCTTGATTATTTGTTCTGCTTTGAGGAGTAATCGACTGATTAGGGTATCCTCTTAATGCAATAACTTCTCTACCATCCAAACTCGTTGCGCCTAGACCATCTCCTCCTAAGAAAAATCGTTCAAAAGGAATATTACCTCTATCATTGTTATAAGCTCCTAAGAACCCATACTCTGCTCTTGTTCTTAAAACTAAAGGTTTTGTCCCTATATTAATTAAACTAGTATACCAGGTTCCGTCAAATTTAAGCTTATAGTATTCTAACCATTTAAAACGCTCTTGATCAATTTCTCCGATTTCAGTTTGTTTTTCTTGACGCGTTATTGGATTTGTGTTGGGGTCGTTTATTTCTTGATCCAAAATTGCTCTACGCTCTGCTAATTCACTATAATCAACTCCGTCAAAAAGCGAGTAAGGAACAGATAGTTTAGCTACAATATTAAACTCAGATCCTCCCGTTGGGAAAATTGGGTTAACTGTAGTATTGTTTCTGTTTATACCAATGGTATAGGATAAATCATTAGATGAACCATTACCAAAGGTAAATAATCTTGTGTTATAATTTTTTAGATTATAATGTCTTACACTAATAGCTTGAGATAGTGTGAAATAATTATCGGGCCAATTTAATCTTTTTGCAATACCAATGGATCCACCTGTGATCAGGAATTTACTATCTCTATCCACATTCCTTGTTCTATTATTTAATAAGAATTGTATGGTGTGAGAAAATGAAGTAGAAAGCTGGTAAGGTCTTTTTCCTCCTAGCCAAGGCTCAACAAATGAAAGGCTATACGTTTGAAAAAATCTACTGGCTTGAGCCCTAACTCTAAGAGTTTGACCGTCACCCATTGGTAGAGGACTATACGATTCTTTGTTAAAAATATTGCGTATAGAAAAGTTACTAAAAGCTAGTCCTAATGTTCCGACGAAACCACCACCACCAAAACCACCTTGAAGCTCAATCTGGCTGGATCCTTTTTCTACAACCGGGTAATTGATATCAATAGTACCTGCTTGTGGGTTTGCATTCTGGAATTGAGGTTCTAATTGTTCTGGGTCAAAAAATCCTAATTGACCTAATTCACGAACTGTGCGTACTACAAGATCTTTACTATATCGTTGACCAGGTTTGGTTCTTAGTGTTCTGTAAATTACATGGTCATTTGTTTTATCATTTCCTGTAACAGTAATATGATCAAAAAACGTAAGCTTTCCTTCACGAATTCTTATCTCAAAATCAAGAGTGTCATTGTATACTTTGGTTTCTACTGCATCAATAGAGGAGAATAGGTATCCATTATTTTGATATAAGTTTGTCAAGTCGTTTGCATCTGGTTTTGTGTTGTCTGCAATTTGTTTTTCCAAAAGTACACCGTTATACACATCCCCTTTTTTGATAACCAGTTGTCTAGCCAATTGCCTGTCTGTATACACACTGTTACCAAGAAATGTAATATTACCAAAGTAATACTTGTTTCCTTCCTCAATGTTAAGATTTAAAGATATGCTATTGTCATCTTCTACGATAAGGCTATCAGAAGTTATACGAGCATCTCTATAACCTTTTTCTTTATATTTTGTTATAATATTATCCTTATCTTCTTCATAATCTGCTTTGATGTATTTTGAGCGTTTCCAGAATCTTAGAGGTTTCTTACGTTTTGTGTTTTTCATTGCCCTGCGCACTTTAGCATTAGACAACTGTTCGTTTCCTTCAATGTTGATTCTATCTACCTTTACGCGATCACCTTTGTCAATACGGACAACCATATTTACTTTATTACTAGCCACAGTATCCTTTACTGGGATGGTATTAATCACAACTTTTGTGTTAAGATAACCATCTTTTCTGTATTTGTTGGTAATAAAGTTACGTGTCGTAGTTGTAAGGTTTTCGGTCACTTTGGCACCTTTTGTAAGTCCATTGTCTTTGATTAATTCTTCAGACTTACGTTTCTTTATTCCTTCAATACGTGCTTCATTTAATTCTGGAACTTCTTGTATATTGATTTCAAGATTTGCAACCTCTCCTTCTACATCGGTGATATAAAAGTTAATGTCACTAAATAGCTCTAAATCCCATAATTTTTTGATGACTTTACTTATTTCGTCTCCTGGTAAAAAAATACGTTCTCCTTTTTGAAGGCCTGTAAAAGTGATTACAGTATTCTCATTATAACTGGTAATACCGGTAACTTTAATATCTCCAATAATATATTCTTTCCCGTTAGCACCAGGTAAATTTTGTGCAGAAAGTGATATTGAATTTATTAATAAGGCGAGTAACGTAAAATACGTAATAGGTAATTTTTTTGTCATTTCTTTAACTGAGCTGCTCACTAGTTTTTCCAAATCTTCTCTCTCTTTTTTGATAATTGAATATGGCTTCTAATAAATCTGATTTTTTAAAATCTGGCCATAAAATTTCTGTAAAATATAATTCTGCATACGCAATCTGCCAAAGTAAAAAATTACTAATACGTTGTTCCCCGCTGGTACGTATTAATAAATCCACATCTGGTAGGTCTTTAGTATACAAATGCTCATTAATGACTGATTCATTTATAAGATGTGGCGAAATTACACCATTTTTAACTTTAATACTTATTTCTTCAATAGTTTTTATAAGCTCCTCACGGCTGCCGTAGCTAAGGGCAAGAGTAAGTGTCATGTGGTTATTGGACTTAGTTTTTTCAATAACTTCTAATAGCTCTGTTCTTGCTTTTTTAGGAAGTGTTTGTAAGTTACCAATAGCATTAAGTTGGATGTTATTGTCCTGAAGTGTTTTGATTTCCCTTTTTAGTGAGCTTACGAGAAGCTTCATTAAGGTTTCTACCTCAAGTTTTGGTCTATTCCAGTTTTCGGTAGAAAAAGCATATAATGTAAGATATTTTACTCCTAATTCTGCACAACTTTCTACAGCTTCCCGAACTGCTTTGGTTCCATTTTCATGGCCAACGGCTCTAAATAGCCCTTTCTTTTTAGCCCACCTTCCATTACCGTCCATAATAATGGCAACGTGCTGAGGAATGTTAGAGTTTAATTGTTTTTTATCGATCATTTTTAGAAAGCACAATAACAAGGTACCCTACCCCAAGTGTAAGATATTGTTATGCCGGTAAATAAATACCAGTCGTTATTTTTTAAATTACCAAATCCGGTACCGAATCTATCATCAGGGTCACTACCGTCTAGATTATCTGTAAATGTATACCGAGCACCTATTTCGGCACCAAGTACAAAATCTCTACCTAATGTTTTTTTAATACCTAATACCATAGGGATTGCAAAACTCCATTTATCTGCATAAGCGTCAATCTCATTATTAAGATCAACAGCTAATGCTCCATAGTTAAATGCAGTTATTCCAGTATATAGGTAAGGGGTGAATTGGGATTCTCCGTCGTAAAGATACCAATCCCAGAAGTTAAATTCCATTCCTAATGATAATTCTTTTACAGAATTGTTAAAACTTAACCCTCTTTGTTTTCTTCTGTCATCTCCTTTGTCGTCATCAGCATTAAGTTCTGCATATAGAAATGAAGCTCTAAAAGCGTGTCGTTTACTTCTATTCCATTTTCCAATAGCTCCAAAAGCAATATCGTTTGGTGAAATGTAGTAGGTAGACCCCACGTCTCCTATATAATTAGAACCTCCTAACATCAAACCTACTTCATAAGTTTGTGATGCTATAGATTGTGTAAAAAATACTACAATTATAAGTGATGCTAAGTATCTCATAGATTTTCAAAAGTTTGCAAATATAACAATTAACTTTACTACACAAGAATTTGTGTAAAATAGTATGAATAAAAAACACTTTTTAATCAGTTTTATTGTTCAATTACGTTTATCTTCTCCCCATAACATCTTTTTACGTAATGTTTTTAGAAAACTATTGTCTTGAAGAACTACCATGTTAATTTTAAAAGATGCTTTTTTAATAATAATAGTAGTATCGTTTGGTAAAGTGTGAATTCTTGAGTCTAAAGAAACTAAATAAGAATCCTCTCTTCCAGAAACCTGTAATTCGATTTCTTGATTATCAGGAATTACTAAAGGTCTGGCATTAAGGTTGTGCGGTGCGATAGGGGTGAGGACCATACTTTCTGCATCAGGGGTTATTACTGGTCCTCCACAACTTAATGAATATCCTGTAGAGCCAGTAGGGGTAGAAACGATTAAACCATCTGCCCAGTATGAAGTTAGAAATTCGTTGTTAAGGCTAGTGTGTACTGTAACCATAGATGTCGTATTTCTTCTACTTACCGCGATTTCATTCATGGCAAAATTTAAAACGCCAAATTCTTCACTGGACGGAGAGGTTTCTATGGTAACCAGGCTTCTTGAGGATATATAAAATTTTTTATCAAGTATTAATGCTATACTATCTTTGATTTCTTCTTTTTGAATAGTTGCCAAAAAACCTAGTCTCCCTGTGTTTATTCCGGCTATTGGAATTCCTAAATCTCGAACATATGTTATGGTTTTAAGGATAGTGCCATCTCCTCCTATACTGAAAAAAAGATCATAAGAAGTGTCTAGTTCTTCAAAAGTGCTAAAATGAGAATAGGTCTTGTCGATTTCGTCATGAAGGTTTATCAATTCAAGAAAATTCTTCTCGATTACGACTTCTGCACCATTTTTATCTAAAGTTTCTAATAATTGCTGTATGTAGATTCCAGAGTTTTTATGATAGAACTGGCCATATATACCGATCTTCATTATATTTTGATTTGTGTTAGTATTGGTTAGCTAAATAGCACTATATATTAAGGTATTTTTCTAAATATTGTGATCTCTCTTTAAGGTTTGTTAAAAATGAATCTTCATGGTGTTTGGAAACAATGTTGTAGCTGTATCTTCTAAATGTTTGTACAATGTTGTTGATATCACTATCACTAATTTTTAGTGTTATTTGTGCTACGTCATTTTCCATTTTAGAAATAAATAACCCTAACACTTTGGCGTTATTAGATTCCACGATCTGCGAAATTTCACTGAATGAATAATCTAAAATCCCTTTTTCTACGATTAAAATGTTTCCTGGTTCACTTAAAAAAGGAGTTTCGTTAAAAAGATTAATGATGTCTCCAAGTTCAAAAAAACCTAAATATCTATTGTCATCATCAAGTATAGGCATGATGTTGGAGTTGTTCTGAGCAAACGACTCTAGAATGTCTAACCAATTATCATCTTTTCGCGCATAGAAACCTTCAAGGGCATATTGATATGCATCTAGATTTTTGTCAGTTTCAAAACACCTAATGTCAGCCTCAGAGATGCATCCAAGGTAAATGCCTTTCTTTAAAACTGGAAAATGAGTGTAGGTAAGCTCATTAAACAACAGTTGTGTGTCTGTAACTTTGGCAGACACATCTAGAGGCTCTATTTCATTAACTATATACAAATTTGTCTTCATAATTTATGGGGAGCTATATTATGCAAAATAATCAAAAAATATACAATCAAGGCGTTCTCAACTTTGTATTTTTGCTTTTTTAGATAAAGACATCAAAAACCATGACAAAGTTAAGTGTTAACGTAAATAAAATTGCAACCTTACGAAATTCTAGAGGAGGAGATACACCAAATCTGATTCAGGTGGCGTCTGATATTCAGAATTTTGGAGGGCAGGGAATTACAATACATCCAAGACCAGATGAAAGACATATCAGATATAGAGATGCATATGATTTGAAGCCTATTGTAACCACAGAATATAATATAGAGGGAAACCCAATTCCTAAATTTATAGAATTGGTATTGGCTGTCGCTCCAACCCAGGTTACTTTGGTTCCTGATGCAGAAGATGCTATTACTAGTAATGCCGGGTGGGATACAAAAAAGCATAAAGGTTTTTTGATAGATGTGATATCAGAATTTAAACGTAATAATATAAGGACTTCAATCTTTGTTGATCCTGTAGAAGAAATGATCGAAGGGGCTGCAGCTACCGGTACAGAAAGAATAGAATTGTATACAGAGGAGTTTGCTTCGTCTTATGCAAAAGGAAATCTGGAAGCTGTAAAGCCATATGCATTATGTGCTCAGCGAGCTATCGATTTGGGTATAGGGGTTAATGCAGGGCATGATCTCTCTTTGGATAATATTAAGTTTTTTAAGGATAATGTTCCTGATTTGCTTGAAGTTTCAATTGGTCACGCTTTAATAAGTGAATCTATATATCTAGGATTAGAGAATGTGATTAATATGTATTTATATCGACTCAAATAATAATAGTTTGTTTTATGAAATTACACGCTAACGTTTTTGGAGAAGGTCAACCATTTCTAATCCTTCATGGGTTTTTAGGGATGGGAGATAATTGGAAAACACTTGGTAAAAAGATTGCTGAACAAGGTTTTCAGGTGCATCTTATTGATCAGCGTAATCATGGTAGAAGCTCACATAGTGATGATTTTAATTATGAATTGATGGCTAATGATTTGGCTGAGTATTGTGAAATACATCATTTAAAAAATATTAATCTTTTAGGGCACTCAATGGGAGGGAAAACTGTGATGCTTTTTGCAGTAAAATATCCTACTCTTATTGACCATCTTATTGTTGCAGATATAGGACCAAAATATTATCCATTGCATCATCAGGACATTTTGGATGGATTAAGTGCTTTGGATTTTGAAGTATTAAAATCAAGAGGAGAAGTAGATAAGGAACTTAGTTTGTATGTTCCTGATGTAGGAGTGCGAATGTTTCTATTGAAAAATTTGTATTGGATAGATAAAGGAACATTAGGATTGCGAATACACCTTGAAGCGTTGATGAAAAATGCTTCTGAAATAGGTGTGGAGCTCCCTGAAAATTTAAACTACAATGGTAAAACCTTATTTCTAAAAGGGGAAAAGTCTAACTACATTGTTAGTGAAGATGTAATTAGGATTAAAAAGCAATTCCCGCATTCAGAGATTGGGGAAATTTCTGCTGCTGGGCATTGGTTACACGCAGAAAATCCAACGGAATTTTTGACCAGAGTGTTAGAATTTATCAAAAAATAGATAAAAAATGCTATGTATGCATAATATTTTGATGATTTCGTTGGATAATTAGTATTTTCTATTAAATTTGGAAAATCAATTTTACATAATCCTAAAATAACAAAACAATTCTAAATTAATTATGAGAAAACTTTTATTATTAGTTCTATTCGTCTCGGTGACTATGGTCACATATGCAGGTGGATATAGAGTTAGTGTACAAGGTCAGCGAGCAATGGCTATGGGACATACGGGAGTAGCGGTGGTGAACAGTGCTGAGCTTGTGTTCTTTAATCCGGCAGGTCTTGTGTACTTAGAGAACAAAATTAACGTGAGTGTTGGTGCGAGTGCGATTTTTACTGATGTAATTTTTCAAAACGAAGAACTAGGAATTTCTGCAGAAACCGATAATTCTGTAGGGACGCCTCTTAACTTATATGCTTCATATCAAGTAAATGACTGGATGTCTGTTGGACTTGGAGTGTATACGCCTTATGGTAGTGAGGTTACCTGGCCAACTGATTGGGCTGGATCTCAGTTAGTAAATAATATTGATTTGGCAGCTATTTATATTCAACCAGTAGTATCGTTTAAACTTTCTGATCATTTTAGTATTGGTGGTGGTCCTATTTATGTTACGGGTAATGTAAACTTTAACCGTAATGCCAGTAGAACAACAACAGATATAGAAGGTGTTCGTTCGAATATCACTATAGACGATTCTGGTGTTTCTAATTGGGGATGGAGTATTGGTGCAATGTTTAACCCTGTAGATAATCTTAGACTTGGATTTAGTTACCGAAGCGAAATTATATTAGAATCAGATGGTGGGGAAGCTACTTTTGCTAATTTCCCTAATTCTACAGGAGCTCCTGCAAATGGAACAACTTCTTTTAACGCAGAATTACCATTACCAGCAGAATTAACTGTAGGACTTTCTTATGAGTATAACAAATGGTTGTTTGCTTTTGACTATAATAGACAATATTGGGATGTCTATGAGTCTTTAGATATTAATTTCGGAAACGGTAGAAATTCTATAAACCCTCGTAACTATAAAAACTCTTCTGTGTACCGTTTTGGTGTCCAGTATGCGGCAACAGAAAAGATTACATTAAGAGCAGGATATTACAGAGATGAAACACCAGTACAACCTGGATTTTTTGCTCCTGAAACGCCACGTAATGATTCTGATGGATTCTCTGGTGGTTTAAGCTTTGCTGTAACATCTAAATTAGCAATTGATGCTTCTTTCTTTTACCTAAGATTTGAAGAAACTGATGCTTCTTATGATTTTGGTACAAGTTCAACAGGAGGTACAGAAACTTTTGGTGGGACATATAAATCAAGCGCATTTGCGCCTGGACTTGGTTTAACTTATAAATTGTAATAAAGATGATGAGGAAAAATATAAAATATTTGGCAATTCTGGCATTAGGATTAGTAGCTTGTGAACCAGAATTTGATAATCCAATTGATGAGGCAGGAACATACGCAAGTGGTGAGGCTGATTTTAGTAATTTTGTTGCATTAGGAAATTCGCTTACAGCAGGTTTTGCTGATGGAGCATTATATATTACAGGACAAGAAAATTCATATCCTAATATCTTATCTCAACAGTTTGCATTTGCAGGCGGAGGAGATTTTACACAGCCATTAATGGCAGACAATGTAGGAGGGTTTAGTAATGATCCTGTAAGTTTCCCTCCAAGATTTGTATTGGTGTTTGATGCTGATGGTAATCCTGTTGGGCCAGCTACATTTACAGGAGCTGCGCCTTCTACAGATTTTACAACTAGTCTGGGGAGTTCTTTTAATAATATGGGAGTTCCGGGAGCCAAGAGTTATCATCTAGCTGCTCCAGGGTATGGTAATGCCGCGGGTGTAAGTGCTGGATTAGCAAATCCATATTATGCGAGATTTGCTTCTTCTGCAACATCAACTGTAATTGGAGATGCAGTTGCACAAAACCCTACCTTCTTCTCTTTATGGATTGGGAATAATGATATTCTTAGTTATGCAACTTCAGGAGGTGTAGGTGTAGATCATAACGAAATCCCTAATCTTGATCCGTCAACATATGGATCTAATGATATTACAAATACAACTACGTTTGCAGGTGTATATAGTCAATTAATAGATGGGCTTACCGCAAATGGTGCTAAAGGTGTGGTTTTAAATTTACCAAGTGTAACCTCATTACCATTCTTTACAACGGTTCCTTATGCACCGCTAAGTCCTTTAGATCCTAATTTTGGGCCTCAAATACCAACACTTAATGGAGTATATTCTCAATTAAATATGGCATTTACATTTTTAGGTTTTCCTGAAAGATCAATTGAATTTTCAACAACTGCTGCTAGTGCAGTAGTGATTAAGGATGAATCCCTTGCTGATATCACTACTAATCTTTCTGCGGTTCTTGCAGGGGCTTTTGGTCCTCTGGCACCTATTATTGCTGCTCAATTTGGACAAGCAAGACAGGCTACAGCTGAAGATTTATTAGTGCTTCCTAGCTCTAGAGTTATTGGGCAATTAAATACAGATAGGGTGGCAGAATTAGTAATGCTTGGTGTGCCACAAGAAACAGCGGCTCAATTTTCTGTTAGCGGAGTATCATTACCATTAGGAGACCAGTATGTATTAATACCAGAAGAACAAACGGCAATAGAAAATGCACGTGTGGCATTTAATGCTACTATTTCTGGACTTGCAACAGCTAATGGGCTTGCTTTTTATGATGTGGCAAGTGTTCTGGAGCAAGCATCTAGTGGTGGTATTCGTATTAATGGCGGAACAGTTACTTCTACTTTTGTAAGTGGAGGAGGATTTTCATTAGATGGAGTACATCCTACTCCAAGAGCACATGCCTTGGTTACAAATGGTGTTTTAGATGCTATTCAGGCTACGTATGGTTCGGTTTTACCTAGGGTGGATCCAGCTGATTATGGTACAGTTACATTAAGTAATGAGGTGAATTAATTTTTTCCTCTTTATATAGATATATAAAAAGCCTGCTAATTAATTAGCAGGCTTTTTTTTAAAGCAGATAAAGTTTATATTTGAGATATGAATTTTTTACTTAAACTTATTTTAAGCGCTGTAGCAGTAATTGTTTTGGCTAAAATCCTACCTGGAGTTGGAGTGGATAGTTATGTGAGTTCGTTAATAGTTGCTCTTGTTCTAGCAATTTTAAACAGTATAGTGAAGCCAATATTAGTTATTTTAACATTACCCGCTACTGTGATTACATTGGGGTTATTTCTTCTTGTTATTAATGCTGCAATTATTCTATTAGCAGATTATTTTATATCTGGTTTTAGTGTTAATGGGTGGTTGTGGGCACTGATCTTTAGTGTTTTGCTATCAGTATTTCAATCGATACTACATTCTATTTTAAAGAAAGATAAAAGCTAACTGTTTTTCAGGGAGTTAAAATTTGTTGTGGTATAAAAAAAGTATTACTTTTGCAACCCAATTTTTAGTAGTAAACGTAGAGATAATGAATATTTCAAAAGAGCAATTAGACGAATTAAATGCTGTAGTAACTGTAGATATAGCTAAAGAAGATTATAGCGATAAAGTAGATAAAATTCTTAGTGATTATCGCAAAAATGCTAACATCCCTGGGTTTAGAAAAGGACATGTTCCTATGGGGCTTGTTAAAAAGCAATATGGGAAAGCTGTTTTAGTCGATGAAGTAAATAAGCTATTACAAGATGCGTTGAATAAGTATCTTACAGAAGAAAAACTTGATGTTTTAGGCAATCCTTTACCAAAGGAACAAGAAAATTTTAATTGGGATACGGATAACTATTCTTTTGAATTCGAACTTGGATTAGCTCCAAAGTTTGAAGTTAAGCTTAATGGTAAAAAAGCAATTACACATTATAAAATTGTTGCAAATGATGAAATGATCGATAATCAGATCAAAACCATCCAAAAACAATATGGTAAACTTATTTCTAAGGATACTGCAGAAAAAGATGATTTGATTGCTGGTACTTTTGTTAATGAAGAAAAGGAGATTGATAATGCAACTACAGTTTCTTTAGATAAAATCAAGGGAAAGAAAAACTTAGATAAATTCATCGGAGCAAAAGTTGGTGATGTTATAAAAGTAAAAACAAAAGGATTATTTAGTGATGATCATGATCTAATCAGTGCTTTAAAAATAAATCACGATGATGCTCATGATTTAAATGTAGAAGTGGTTTTTACAGTTTCAGAAATCAATACTCAGGAGCTTGCTGATTTAGATCAGGACTTATTTGATAAATTATATGGGCCAGGGACTATAAAAACGGTTACTGATCTTAGAAATAAGATAAAAGAAGATGCTGAGCGTCAGTTTGAGCAACAATCAGAACAACAGTTGCTTAATGATATAACAGAAAACGTATTGGAGAATACTAAATTTGATCTTCCAATTGAGTTTTTACAAAAATGGATTCGCGCCACAGGAGAACAACCTTTAACAGAAGATGAGGCTAAGGATGAGTATGAAAAAAGTGAAAAGGGATTGCGTTATCAATTAATTGAAGGAAAAATAATTAATGATAATAATCTACAAGTAACTTTTGAAGAATTAAAAGACTTTGCAAAGGAGTTGATTAAAGGTCAAATGGCTCAGTTTGGGCAAAACTCACCCGAGGATAAAGAATTAGAAGATATTGCGGCTAGAATACTATCTAATCAAGATGAGGTGAAAAGAATTTCTGAACAAATGATGAGTAAAAAACTTCTTACTTATTTTAAAGAAAATGCTAAATTAAAGGAGAAGGAAGTTAGCTTTGATGAATTCATAAAAGAAGTTTACAAATAGTAAATGTTGTAATTTACTAACGAATTTATACTTATATTTAGGGCGTTAAACTATCTTTAGATTAACGCCTTTTTTATAAATAAAATTTTCAGAAAAAGAAATATGGATTACGGTAAAGAATTCGAAAAATATGCTACAAAACATCATGGGGTTAATAGTAATTACTATGGTGATATTATAAGTAGTATGTATCCAGCTGGAATGACTCCTAATATTATTGAGGAGCGTCAAATGAATATAGCTATTTTTGATGTTTTCTCACGGTTAATGATGGATCGTATTATATTTATGGGAACAGGAATTAATGATCAGGTGGCTAATATTATTCAGGCACAATTATTATTCCTAGAAAGTGTAGATTCAACAAAAGATATTCAGATATATATTAATTCTCCAGGCGGGAGTGTATATGCAGGTTTAGGTATTTATGATACAATGCAATTCATAAAGCCAGACGTTGCAACGATTTGTACAGGTATGGCTGCTTCTATGGGTGCTGTGTTATTATGCGCTGGACAAAAAGGAAAACGCTCAGGATTGCCGCATAGTCGTGTTATGATTCACCAACCATTAGGAGGTGCTCAGGGACAAGCTAGTGATATAGAGATTACGGCACGTGAGATTTTAATATTAAAAGAAGAATTATATAAAATTATAGCCAAACATTCTGGACAGACCTACGATAAAGTTTATCAAGATAGTGATAGAGATTATTGGATGAAAGCTGACAAAGCATTGGAATACGGAATGATTGATGAAATTTTGACTAGAGAATGATGTGATTTTTTCTGTCTTATAAAGGGGAAGTTATCCTTTATACTTGTTGTATAATAAGATAGAAGAATTGTTATGAAATAGAAACTAAATAACTATGGCCAAAGAAGACTTAGAATGCTCTTTTTGTGGGAGAAAAAAACCTGAAACTAATTTACTTATCGCTGGGTTAGATGCTCACATATGTGACCGTTGTATTGTACAGGCGCATGGTATTGTTGTAGAGGAAGCCAAAGATGAAGAAACAGGAGAACTTAGCAATGAGTTAATGTTGCGTAAGCCAATGGCAATTAAAAAGTTCTTAGATGAGTATGTAATAGGACAGGAGTTTACTAAAAAGATAATGTCTGTTGCAGTATATAATCATTATAAGCGTCTGTTGCAGCCGCAAACAGAGGATGATATAGAGATTCAGAAGAGCAATATTATCATGGTTGGTCAAACAGGTACTGGTAAAACATTAATGGCAAAAACTATTGCCAAGATGCTTAATGTGCCTCTGGCAATTGTGGATGCTACTGTGCTTACCGAGGCAGGTTATGTAGGCGAGGATGTAGAAAGTATTCTTACCAGATTATTACAAGCCGCAGATTATAATCTTGAGAAAGCGCAAAGAGGTATTGTCTTTATTGATGAAATAGATAAAATAGCACGTAAGAGTGATAATCCGAGTATAACCAGGGATGTTTCTGGAGAAGGAGTTCAGCAGGCACTTTTAAAGCTTTTAGAAGGTACTGTTGTTAATGTTCCGCCAAAAGGAGGAAGAAAGCATCCGGATCAGAAATTTATCGAAGTAGATACAGAAAATATCCTCTTTATTGCAGGAGGAGCATTTGATGGAATCGAAAAGAATATTCAGAAACGATTAAATATGCAAGCAGTAGGGTATAGTGCTTCAAAAAGTGAGGATACTATCGAAAAAGATAATTTGCTTCAGTATATTATTCCGTTAGATTTAAAAGATTTTGGATTAATCCCAGAGATTATAGGGCGACTCCCGGTTCTTTCATATATGAACCCTTTAGATGCAGATACGCTTAGATCAATTCTTACTGCTCCTAAGAATGCTATTATAAAGCAATATAAGAAGTTGTTTGAGATGGATGGTATTACGTTTTCGATTACCGATGGAGCATTAGAGTATATTGTAGAAAAAGCAATGGAGTATAAGCTTGGAGCAAGAGGTTTAAGATCACTTTGTGAAGCGATTTTAACAGATGCTATGTATGAAATGCCAGAGAGTGAAGAGACTGAGTTTAGAGTAACTAAAGATTATGCAGAAAAGAAACTAAATAAATCTACTATTAAGAAGCTTAAAGCAGTTTCTTAGTATATAGTTTAGTAGCTTTTATATAAAAAAATAGAATAAAAAAACACCGTTATACAATTGTATAACGGTGTTTTTGTTGGTTGATTAGTTAATGTGATGTTTACTATTTTCTATTCAGAGTATGATATACGTTCTTTATTATTAGCAATAATATCTTCTGTGTTTTTTAATGCTATGATATTATTTTTTTTGAGGTTGATATCAAATCCATTTTGACGAATTAAAGCCTCATAAAATGCTACTTTAGATAATTCTGCATGACAAACATCTTCTTCTGATG
The DNA here is from genome assembly GCF_007489275.1 of Aquimarina algiphila. Lineage (GTDB taxonomy): Bacteria > Bacteroidota > Bacteroidia > Flavobacteriales > Flavobacteriaceae > Aquimarina > Aquimarina algiphila. Next base: position 24,134 of record NZ_VLNR01000025.1, on the reverse strand, counting down.
TTACATTAACATCAGATTTTGAATCTTTATCAGATGAAGAAATGTCATTGTTTACACTTGCCTTATCATTGTTGTTTGTAGTTTTGATTTCTTGTGCAGTAACTCCCGCAATTAGGAATAAAAAAAGAATGCAAGATATCGTAGTTTTCATATTATGGGGTCTTGAAAAATTATAACTATCTGAGAACAAATTTAATATGAAAATAAGACGCTAAAAAGTGATTTTATATTTTTTAGATAAAACGCATTTTTTGGACGATGAAATACTGATAATTTTGTTAAAAAAGACAATTCTTACATAGTTTTTTTACGGTTAAACCGTAAAAACACATCTTCTTTTGTCTGTGTTTTCTTGAAAAAAAGTCAAATTGATGAAGAGTTTCGTTATTTTATAATTGAGCCAATAGGGCTGACTTGATTAAGTTCAATTAGTTCTTCAATGTAAGTCCTCTTATTCGATAGTCTAGGGATTTTGTGTTGTCCTCCCAATTTGTTATTCTTTTTAAGCCAGTCATAAAATAGATGCTGTCTTGCTTCTCTTATTTGAAGTAGGTTTAGGGTGGTGTTATTATATCTTTTGGCTTCATAATCACTGTTCGCTTGCTGTAGATTTTGATCCAGGATATTTGTAAATTCTTTAATACAATTAGGTCGTTTTTTAAATTCTATAATCCACTCATGTGCACCTTTCTCTTTTTCTTTCATAAAAATAGGAGCAACGGTATAATCTACAATTTCACTATTTGTGCTTCTGGTTGTTTTTCTAAGGGCTTCTTCTGCATTTTCTATGATAAGCTCTTCTCCAAAAACATTAATATGATGTTTGGTTCTTCCTGATACCTTAATCCTATATGGTGAGATTGATGTAAATCGTACAGTATCCCCAATTTTATAACGCCATAACCCGGCATTTGTAGTTATAATTACTGCATAGTTTTTCCCAATTTCTACTTCACTTAGTGGAATAACTTTTTCATTATTGGTTCCATAAGAATCCATTGGGATAAATTCATAAAATATCCCATAATCCAGCATTAATAATAGTTCTGAGGAGTCGTTATGGTCTTGAATTGCAAAAAAGCCTTCAGAAGCATTGTATATTTCATAATATTTAAAAGAGCTTTTTGGCAAGATTTTGTCATATTGATCTCTATAAGGAGCAAAATTAACCCCTCCATGAAAATATACTTCTAAATTATTCCAAACTTCAAAAAGACTTTCTTCTCCAGTGGTTTCTAGTACTTGGTTAAGTAAAACCAGCATCCATGAGGGAACACCAGCTAGGCTTGTTACATTTTCCTGAATGGTTTCATTAACAATGGCCTGCATTTTAAATTCCCAATCGCTCATTAGAGAAACCTCATTACTAGGAGTAGAGCTAAACTCTGCCCAAAATGGCATATTGTCGATAATAATGGCAGAAAGATCTCCAAAAGACGTTCCATTTTCTTTATACAACTCTTTGCTACCTCCCAATCTTAAGCTTTTGCCAGTAAACAGTTTAGAATCTTCATTATTGTTAAGGTACATACATAAAAGATCTTTACCCGCCGCAAAGTGGCAATCTTCTAAGGACTCCTCGCTAACCGGAATAAATTTGCTTTTAGCACTTGTTGTACCACTGGATTTTGCAAACCACTTGATAGGCGTGGGCCAAAAAATATTATGTTCTCCTAAACGACTTCTTTCGATCATAGCTTCATAATCTTCATAAGATCGTATTGGAACACGTTCTTTAAAAATTTCGTAATTGTTTATTGTTGCAAAATCATAAGCTTTTCCAATTTCCGTACTTTTTGCCATATCTAAAAGTACATGTAATAACTCTAGTTGTACTTCATTAGGGTATTTGAGAAAAAGCTCCATTTGATGAAAACGTTTTTTCAAGAACCAGCTGGCAATAGAATTAACTAATGGGATTGGCATTTTTTGATGTATATTTAAACAGGTGTACTCGGTATACCTTATCTTTGGTTGTTGTCAACTAAAATAATAAAAATAATTACATTCTTCTTATAAGCTTGTTATATAACAAAATTTTATGCAATATCAGGGAGTACTTACTAAGATGCAGACAGAAATAGGAGATCCTATTCAATACTATTTGATTTTTGAGTCTGATTTTATACAAGTTAATCAATTATTAAATAAAAAAATACAAATAGAATTTGTGGGTTACAAATGTCTTGCTTGTGGCGAGAATAAAAAAATATTTAGACAAGGATATTGTTATGATGATTTCTATAATCAGCCTCAGGTAGGAGATTGGGTTATGAGGCCAGAATTAAGTACTGCACATTTAGGTATAGAAGATAGAGATCTGGATTTTGAAAAAAAGGCTCAACTTCAACCTCATATAGTGTATTTAGCAAATTCTAGTAATGTCAAAGTAGGAGTAACCCGAAAATCTCAAGTGCCTACTAGATGGATAGATCAGGGCGCGCATGAAGCTATAGAGATTGTAGAAGTGCCAAATAGATACTTGGCAGGGATTACAGAAGTAGCATTAAAAGAACAAGTAGCCGATAAAACAAATTGGAGAACAATGCTTAAGAATGAAGTGGTCGATGAAGATTTGATTGCATTTAAAAATAAAATCAAAAATTTTGTTCCTGATGAGGTTAAAGAATATTTTATTGAAAATGGAAAAGAAACACAACTTCATTTTCCTGTACTTCGATATCCGGATAAGTTAAAAAGCTTAAATCTTGAGAAAACACCAGAATTTTCGGGAATTCTTAAGGGAATTAAAGGCCAGTATCTCATTTTTGAAGATAATACGGTCTTTAACGTAAGAAATAACGAAGGGTATGTGGTGAGTTTGACAATTTCTTAACAGGATTGCTGTATAATTACCAGCTCCTCTTTTCCGTGAATTTCACATTTTTCTAGTGTATCTTTTATATCCTCTATAGTTGTTCTAGGATTTATTAAACACATTCTTAGAACAATTTGACCTTGTAATATGGTAGTAACTAATAATGCTTCTCGCGAAGTAACTATTTTATTTGAAATATTCTGATTAATCTGATCTAGCTCTTTTTCTGATAAATGTTGACCTATTGGATTGTATCTGAAGTTAATTATGGCAAGTGTAGCGGGGGATGTAATTTCCCAGTGACTGCTCCTTCTTAAAATATCCTCTGTCTGCTCGGCAAGATCTATGTTGTATTGAATAGCTTTTCTAAAAGAATTTAAGCCAAATGTTTTTAAGGACATATAAAACTTTAAGGCACGAAAACGACGCGTTAATTGAATACCATGATCATAAAAATTAATTTCAGATTCATTTCCTTCTATGTCTCTGAGGTATTCTGGTTTTTCGCTAAAAGTGCTGCTTAACCAATTATGATCCTTAACTAATAGACACCCTATTTCATAAGGTTGATAAAACCATTTATGTGGATCTACAGTTAAAGAATCTGCTCTTTCAATTCCATTTAAAAGAGTCTTTCCTGTATTGGCTAAAATTGCCGCTCCGCCATAAGCACCATCAATATGTAACCATAGATGCTCTCTTTCACATATGGTAGCAATATCGTTTAAAGGATCTACTGTTCCCGTATTTGTAGTTCCGGCAGAGGCAATAATACAAAAAGGCTGCAATCCTTCTAAACGATCTCTGGCAATTGCATTTTTTAATTTGTTTATGGATATTTTAAATTCCATATCAGTTGGAATGATACGAATTTGTTCTTTTTTGAATCCAAGTACTTTGATTGCCTTTATATTTGAAGAATGGGCTTGATCAGAAAGATAAATTATAGCTTTTGAAAAATCATCTCCGCATCGTATTCTTCTTGCGGTAGCTAATGCCGTAAGATTAGCCATCGAGCCTCCGCTGGTGAATATACCTCCTCCTTTTTTGGTAGGAAAACCAAAAACATCCAGCAACCAGTTCATCGTTATTATTTCTAGTTCAGCCGCTGCTGGAGATGCTGCCCAACCTCCCGAAAATATATTAAAGCCAGTAGCAATTGTATCAGCCATTGCACTTATGTAATTACTTGGTCCAGGAACAAACGAATATGATTTTGGATGTGATACTATATTGCTATGCGGAATAATCTGATCCATTACAAAATCTAAAACCTCGTTTGCAGGTGTGGGTTGATCAGGAATCTGTTCTGTCAATAGAGCATCCATCTCCTCTCGTGATGCCATCGTAACTGGTTTTTTTGAATTCTGATTTTCAAAATGTTCTACAATATGATCTATGATTTTATATCCATATTGTTGCATTTCTTCTTTTGACAGCTTTAGTGTAGAATTGAGGTTATCTTTGATCATCTTGTTGCCATTTTTATCGTACAGAATAACAAAAGTAGGATACTTAAATAGAATTTACTTGTATAATCTTTTAAAAAAATGGTATTTTAATAGTAAAGAGAGATTTTATCCAACTAAGAAATTAATGCCTTGAAAAATAGAGAGAGTTACTAATACTATTCCAATGATTTTGGATAGTTTGTTTTTAGAATCCTCGGATTTTTGGGCCATTTTATTTCCCCATCTTCCATAAAAATATAATGTTCCTATTTTACCCAAATATATACCAAAAAAGAAAAGAAAAAGAGATGTTAAAGGGTTTTGACTAGTGAGATCAAAAATATACTTGTCTACTAATGAAATAGCTAAAATCCAATAGATAATTACAGGTGGGTTTAATATAGATAGAGAAAATCCGGTAAGAAATTTGGAGCTGGATATTTTTATTTTCCTGGTATTATTTTTTGTGTTTGTTTTGGTTTTGAAAATTAAAAAATATAATCCGATACTAAAGAAAAGAAAAATAAATACGATTTGGATCCATTGGTTTGCCAGAAAAAAATCTGATAATTCCATACTACAGTGTAAAGCAAAGAGAGCGAGTACTACTTCACCAATTCCTGCAGCCAAAGCTATGTATGATGCGTTTCTGATACTTTCTTTTATAGAAGTATTGATAACGGCTAAATTAACTGCCCCAAGAGGTAAAGCACCTACTATAGCAATAAGAATTCCAAATAGAAGATATAATAGTATCATGGTTGATTAGTAGTTGCAAATATAATAATCTTACATATTTTGTTTTATAAAAAAATAGAAGCGACAATTGTCGCTTCTATATCTACCCTTAGTAAAAATGATAATTTGAATACATTACTAATTTATTTTTAAAAATTTCCGTCGACTCCGATTCTTATTTTTTTTATGATTTCTTCATAATATAAAATCGTCGATATAATTTTTTCGGTATCAGCGTATGGAATTAATTCTTCGACCATTGTGTCTATTGTTTCCAGATTATCACGTATCGATTCTGTAGTGTTTTTTAGAACTTTAAGGTGCCTTGAATCTTCTTTAATACCAATATCACCTAATCGAACACCGGCTTCATTGGTGAGTGATAAGAATGGTAGTATCGTCATGATTTCTTTTACTCGATCTTGATACAAATTAATTAGTTCTCCTTTTTTTAATGATTGAAGATCGCTTATGGTATGAAATTTATTGATTTGATCTCTTTGGGTAAAAAATACAGCTGGGTTCGCTTGTTGCCCAAAAGTTATACTTGTTGTTATAAATAAAATAAAGCTTGTTAAAATTTTTGACATAGTGTATACTAAATTATAGTGTTGAATTGACCCTATTATATAAATCAGTTCACATTTTTTATTGCATTACCATATAATTGTTTAAAGACTGCTTCAGTTTAAATTTTGGAGATATTGAATTATTCGGATCACTAAATAGGTTAGCAACTTCGACAAAGCTTTTTGTAAACCTATTATATTTTAAAATATCTAAAGTGTTGTTAATTGTTTTGTTGCTCGAGTCTACGCCTTCGCCATGAATATTAAAAAAGCTATTATCCATCATAAATGCTTTTTGCATTACCGCTAATGATGTAAATGATTTATCAAATTTTACAACATCAGAGAAACCAGATATCTTAGAGTTGTGAATATACGTTAGAGCAGAGTTTGATGCAAAAATAGCTGCGCTTGTATGTTGATAGTTAGTTTTGTCAGATAGATTTACCAGCGTTGCATTGCTAATAGTAACATCTGTTACAGTATTTGGTCTTATGTAACCAAGTTCTTTATTATAACCATCTACTTCTATGGCATAAGATCCTTGAGGGCTATTAATGTATGGGTGACGTACTGCGATGATACTGCTTAATGTTCCTTTAAACCCTTCTGAGATATGATAATCATTCTTTTGGGCTTTAAGAGATATTAGGTTTCTTATACTGTTTTTTCCTCCATGAATGTTATATGAATCTTGACCTGAATAGCTAACCATGATATCTTCTATGATTGATGTGGTGCCAATACCATAAAGTGATAATCCACTTGTGCCTTTTTTTCTCTTAGCTGTATTACCAGAGAATTCAATTCTTAAATACCTTAAAATTGTAGTTTCCTCGTCTGGCATATTTCCTCCATATACAGAATACTGAGGATTGAAATTCCCCTCGATTATACCATTTCCAGAAACAGTATTTACTTTTCCAGATCCAGCAATAGTTATACCACCCCAATCTCCACTGTTTCTTGATTTAGATGCTTTACTAGATGTAAATACAATAGGATACGCTTTTGATCCAATTGCGATTAATTTAGCCCCTTTAGAGACAATAAGATTTGCAGGATTCTCATAATCACAACGGATTATAGTTCCTTCTTGTATTGTTAATGATGCACCTGGAGTAACATATACATCTCCAGACATTAAGTAAACGCTATCATTTGTTAAATAAGTATGATTAGAAATAACGTTAGGTAATTTCTCATCGGCTTCTGGATAGTCTACTTTGTTAGGAGCAAAGCTTGTCCAGCCTTTAGTCCATCCATCGTTATTCTCGCTAAAATCTTGTGCTGTGGTTAAAAAAGGAAATAATAGTAATACAAAAGCTGTTAAAAGAAAACATCTTTTTTTCATAATAGGTTATTTTGGGGTTAAACTTTTGGAAGAAATTTCTTTCTCTCAATTTTTCGGAATACTAAGATATGGGAGTTTGGATCAAAGTTGGTTACGTGTTTACCGTAAACTTTGTACGTTGGTCGTTATTTTAACTTAAATTAGTAAAATATTATGAGTAAAATTCCTACTAGATAAATATTTATTGATCTTAATATCAGTAAATTAGGTTGTTTAGGTGTTTTTGTTGTAAATGCTGAAAGTAATTTGTAAATGTTAAAGGTTTTTGACAAAAAAGGGGTCTTTTCCCCTCATTTTGAACCTTTTTATGCTCAATTATCTTCTTTGAAAAGGTGTTTAATCGTTAAAAAAACGAGTATTTTTAACACTAATTATTCAAAAATTATCTTAAAATGGTGTTTTTTGTGATAAAAATGTAACTTTTTAAGACTCTTTATTTGAGGTGTACTTATAAAAAAACAGCACTTATCGGCGCTGTTTTTTTATGAGTACATAAAAGTTGTACATGTCTTACGGTTTAGTTGTTTCCATTTGGTCCTAAACGCATTTTTTTTATCATCTCTTCAAAATATAGAATTGACCAAATTATATCACTTGTATCCGAATATGGAACAAGTTTTTTGACCGTGTTTTCTGTATATTCAAAGGCTCTACGAGCTATCTCGATATTTTTTTCAACCACTTTGATATTCTCAGAGCTTTCTTCAATACCAAGATCACTTAGTGTTGTTCCTGCGGTATTAGTAAGGGATAGATACGGTATTGCAATAAATATTTCTTTAGTTCTTTCTAAATACAGCTGAATTAAAGCTCCCTTATTAAGTTCTTGTAATTCGTCAATAGTATGAAACCTTGTGACTAATTTATCAGGAGTGTACAAGACTGATCTTTGATTTTTTGTTTGGGCATTTATTGAAGTAATGCTTAGTAATAGTAATACTATAGTAGTTAGTTTTTTCATGTTAGTAGTATTATAATCAGGTAAGTTGTTTATTCTAGTTGTTAGATTTTTTAAAAATGATATACGTTTATTGAATTACCATATAGTTATTTAATGAATTCTTTAATGTGAATTTTGGATTGCCTTTATCAAAAGGATCTTCAAACAATTCTTCAGGATTTTGAAAAGTCTTAGTAAAACGATTGTACTTAAGTAAATAAAAAGTAGCGTTTGCTATTTTATTTTCAGTATAGACACCTTCTTTATGAACATTTAAAAAGCTATTATCCATTTTAAATGCATGGTCAACCATTTTTAGAGTAGAAAAAGTTTTATCTAATCGAACTACATCAGAAAAGCCAGAAATAGTCGAATCATTAATATAAAGTTCAGCAAGATTGTTAACCGATATAGCAGCTCTAGAATGGCTATAATTCATTTGATCAGTCAATGATATTAAAGTTGCTCCCGTTATATCTACGGTGGTTAACTTTTTTGTATTCTTAAATCCAACTTTATTGTCATAACCATCAATTTCGACGGCGTAAGAACCATTATCACTCGTAATGTATGGATGTCTAATAGCAAGAATGTTTATTAATTCTGATGTATGGCCTTGAGTAAAATCAAAATCGTCATCACTCGATTTAAGGGATATTAGATTTTTAGAAACAGATTCACCGCCAGTCCATTGAAAAGAATCGTCAGCAGAATAGCTAATCATTATATTTTCCATTATAGATTTCTTTCCTAATGCATATAATGAAAGTCCGTTTGTTGATTTGCCTGCGTATTCGATTCTTACAAATCTTAACACTGTTGTTTCTTCATTTTCATTTGTTCCTCCATAAGAAGTGTAAAGGGGATCAAATTTTCCTTTGATTACTCCTTCTCCTTCTGTGCTGTAAGCATTTCCTGAACCTATAATTGTAATACCTCCCCAATCACCATGACTTCTTGAATTAGGAGACTTGTTAGATGTAAAGACAATAGGATAAGCCTTACTGCCATTAGCAATAAGTTTAGCTCCTCTGGTTACAATCAGATTAGCAGAATTCTCAACATCACCTCTTAATACGGTACCTTCTTGTATTGTAAGGGTAGCATTATTAGTTACATAAATATCACCCGACATAAGATATACCAGATCGCTTCTTAAAAAAGTATCTTCGGATATTATATTTGGTAATACTTTATCGTAATCTTCATAGTCGGTTTTATTTGGTTCGAAATTAGTCCATCCTCTTAACCATTTCATACTAAAAATATCATTTTGAGAAAATCCATTGAAGGAAATGGCTAAAAGTAATAATCCGGTAATTATGTATATTTTTTTCATGATTTAATCTTTTGGTGATAGTTTTAAAAGAAATCTTCACTGACTTTTCTTTGTAAACATCAATTCAAATTTTACAATTCGTAGTTTGTAAACTTGTTTATGTTGTCGATATTAAAAGGCTAAGATTACAAGATTAAATAGGTATTAACATTTTTTTGTGTTAACTCAAGCTTAGAAAAATACATTAAAACGTATGTTTTAGAACAAAAAAAATCAGCGGTACGAGCTGACTTTTTTATTCATTTTTCTTTTTAAAGTTAAAAATTTCCGTTGGCGCCTATCCTAATTTTTTTGATTACTTCTTCATAATATAGTATAGTCCAGATAATTTTTTCAGTATCGGCATACGGAATAAAATCAGAAATCAAAACTTTGGTGTTTTCAAAAGTTTTTAGAGTACTTTCTCGGTGTTTATTGAGTGTTTTTAAATGATCAGAATTTTCTTTGATTCCTATATCAGATAGTTTAACATTAGGTTCATTGGTCAAGGCTAAAAAAGGTAAAATCGTTACAATCTCATTAACACGGGCTGTATATAGTCTGATGAGCTCTCCTTTTTTTAAATTTTCTAGTTCATCTATAGTGTGAAATTTACCTATCATGGCTTTTTGATCAAAAAAAACATTTTTGTTTGTTTGAGTATAACTAAGGTTTATGATAAAACAGGTGAGGAAAATAGTATGAAGTAGTTTCATTGTGGCAATAGTTTTAAGTGTGGATACTCAAATTTACTGCATCACAATATAATTTTCAGATTCTTTTGATGTAAATTTTAGATTTTTTTTAGTTCTACGAACTTGTAAATGCATCATTAACAATCCTTAACTAATTTATATTGAGTTAAGGATTGCAGTTAGATATCAAATATTCTATTCTCTAATTCTTTGTTTTTGTAGAATCTTTCTTCTTTTTCTTTTTAAGAAAACCTCCTAAAATATTTTTGGCAGTGCTTTCTAATGTTTCTTTAGTATTGTTAGCATTTGTTTTAGAAGAATCTGTTGATTTTTTTGAACCTCCCAATAAATTGGTTAATGCTTCTTGACCTTTACCTATTAATTCGCCTTTAACCTTTTGTTTTTGTTTATCGACTATTTGTTGTGTTAGTTGTTTTACAGCATCACCGGTATTAAGGTTGATTTTTGGGTTTTTGAAATTACCAGAAATGCCTATAGGTAGTCCAACAGTCATTGCATCTGCTTCTTTTGCGTCAAGTTGAGAAATCAAACTTCCTACTTCACTACCTAAATATTTAGCAGGAATATCAAGTTTAATATTATAATTTATATTCTGATCAAAATTATGATCACCACCAGCAGTAATTTTTATGCCTTCAACATCAAATTCGAAAGGTTTTACATTAATTTTTCCGTCATCAAAACTTAGTTTTGTTTTGATATCTTTTAGATTTAATTGGTCTAATTCTAAAAAATTAAGCTGATTATCCAGGTTAGAAAGGAATGGGGTTTTTGTGGTCGATACTTGTGCATTAAGAATCTCTGCAAGCGCCTTCCCTTTCAATGATGTTAAGATCGGAATGAGATTTTCATTAAGGCTACCATTTAAGTTTATTTTTGTAGTGAGATCACCGGTTAATGCTCTTGCAATCGGAGCCAGGCCTTTTATCAGCTCTAAATTGTTGAAAGATTGTACAATATCAATCTTGCTTAAATCTAAAGCCATATCAAAAGTCGGAACTTTTGATTTGGTCGATACGTTACCATTAAGTGCCATACCTCCGTCAAAAATATTAGAAGTTATATTGTCCAGATATGCAGTTTCATCCTTTATTCTTACTGTACCTTTTGTATTTTTAAGTTCCAGATTGTCATAAAAAACAGTTTGGGTATCAAAATTTAAAGTAGCATCCAGAAAAGAAGGAATTCTCATAGTGTCATCCTCATTACCTTTAGTACTTGTTACTTCTTCTCCTTCTTCTGATTCTTGTTCGTTGACCATAAAATCATCTACAGCGAATACCTTGGAGTTTACATCAAAGTTTCCTTTTAAGTCTTGTTCTGCAAATAAAAATCCCATAAGATTATTGATCGTACCAGTGGCGGCCAGATCTGATCTACCTGTAGTCGCTTCCATTTTATCAAGTGAAATGGTTTCTGGATTAAAACTTACGTTGGCATTTTCAATTTTTATTTCATTAGGGACATCAGGCGAAGCGTATGTAAATTGAGAAATGCTGGCAGTTCCTGAGCTTTTTATGTTTTGATATTGTTCTTTTTCTAAAGATTGCATATCAAACTTGGTTTTGATATCAGCTTTTACAATCCCATTTAGCTCTTGTTCTAATTGTAGAGGATATGCCTGATTTATATTAGCAAGATTTAATGTACCCTTTAGCATCATGTCAACAATCATATTTTTGGTAAGATTGCGTAAACTTCCTCTGGCTGCAAATGAATCCTGGTCTATTTTAAACGTTAGGTTGCCAATTTTTATATAAGTGTCATCAACCAGGCCAGTTTCATTTATAATTTGGGTATCTATATTAATGTTTTTTACTCCTTTGGGTAAATCGGGATATTTAAAAGAAGCATTATTTGAAGCTATTTTGATATCCATTTTTGGAATATAAGTATCATCAGATTTCCCTTTAATTATGCCATTAATTGAGAAATCACCACTTGTTTGTACACCATCTAGATTTTTGGCGTAAGTTTCAGGAATCACAGCAAGAAAATTCTTAAAATCTGAAGAAGGAGTTTTAAAACTAAGGTCCACTTCGGTATATTTTTCGAATAATTGAACAAACCCGGCAAATTCTAAAGGTAATCGATTAATTTCTGCCTTATTTTCTTTAAAAGAATAGCGTTGGTTTTTAAGATCCAGCTCTATTTGTGCATCAAGTTTTAGCTTATTTTTATTTAGATATTTTGAGTTATCTAGACTAAAAGAGGCTTCAGATGAAGTTTGGGTGTCAAGAATTATTGTTGAACCAGATACAGAGCCATCACCACTATGATTAAGTCCGGTCATTTCTAAAATGGTTTTACTTACATCATCTTTAAATAAAATTTTGCTTTCATTGATTTCATAATGATCCAAAGCAAAAGTAAAAGAATTACCTTCTTCTTCTATTGGTGTTTCTTCAACGGTATCATCTTTTTTGGTAATATCTACATTAGAATTCCCTAAAGAATCTGTTTTAATGGCAATGAGCGCTTCATCAATAATGATTTTTTGTACACTAATAGATTCTGAAGCATCTTTAAATAATTCATTTATCGACATATCCAAAGCAATTCTTTTTGAATATGCAAGTGTATCTCCTTCAAAAGGAGCGTAATTAATAATAGAAAATTCATCAATTACAACAGACGCCTGAGGAAAACTACGGATAAGACTAAGGTCTAAACTAGCAAAATCTACTTTTGCATTTACATGTTCGTTTACAAGATATCGTACTTTGTCCTGTATCGTTCCTTTAAATAAAAATGGAATAGAAATAACGGCTATAATGAGAAGTAGTATAAGGATACCAAGAACTTTTAGGGCTTTTTTCATCGGTTTAAATTTATTATTTTTCGAAGATCAGATTTGTACTGATGTATAATCGATATAAAATGATCCCTTTAATGAGATCAGCTCATATCGTGATGACATAACTTTTATATAAAATAACGATTTACAAAGATACTATGTTACGTATTTTAAGTTAACTATTTGTTAGATTTTAAATTTCCATATCCAATTCGCCTCCTTGTTGCAGTTTAAATCGTCTTCTAATTATATATACAGCTACATATAAAACAGGCGTATCTAGTGCAGCAACAAGTACTTTGAATAAGAATCCATTAAGTAATAAAACTCCAAAACGATCCCATTCTATGATGCCAAAAGAACATAGTAATAGTAACACGGTTAAAGTATCTATAAGTTGTGAAGAAAAAGTAGAAAAATTATTTCGAAGCCAAAGATGTCTTCCTTTAGTTAAGCGTTTCCAGAAATGAAAAACCTGAATGTCTATATATTGTGCAAAAAGATAAGCCATCATTGAAGCAAATACAGCAATTACAGTGGCTCCAAAAACCTGGTTAAATATATCATCATTTATTGGTGACCAAGCTGTGGCGGGAACATATGATGAAGCAGATACAATAAGTAGCGAAAAGAAAGAAGCAAAGATTCCTGCTGTTACTATCTGATTTGCCTTTTTTTTACCAAATATTTCGCTTATGATATCAGTAATTAGAAAAGTAATAGGATAGGGTAGAATACCCACAGAAATTTCAAAAGTATACATCCCAAAAAAATCCCAATAAAAGAATTTTTGAAAAATAAGATTAGAGACTACCAATGATGAGATAAAAAGTGCTCCCAGAATAAGGTATATTCGATAAGCTATACGTTTGTCTTTTAAATCCAGAAGAGTTTCGTTCAAAATAAAATAATAGTTAATAATAGTTCACGCAAAAATAAGGTGAAGTGGTTTTGTTTTGCTTAATTTGCTCTTAAAAATAAGGAGTTCTTACCAGAATATAAATATCCAGCCTTGAAAACACCTCATCAAATACATATTTCGTTAGGAAGTAATATAGGAAATCGTCTAAGTTTTCTTCATAATGCAGTACATGAAATTTATAAACGCATTGGAGACGTGACTTCTATTTCTAGTGTGTATCAAACACCAGCCTGGGGGTTTAATAGCGATGACTTTTATAATGCATGTATATGTATTCACACAATTTTTCCATCAGAAAAAGTATTAAATTTTCTTTTGGAAATTGAAAATGATTTAGGTCGAAATAGGACGGAAGGTAATGGTTATGAAGCTAGGACAATTGATCTGGATATTATTTTTTCTTCCGAAGGAAATCTATCAACTGCAGCATTAAAAGTTCCCCATCCGGCAATGCAAGATCGAAAATTTGTTTTAGAGCCATTAGCAGAAATTGCAGGAAATATAATGCATCCAACTCTGAAGAAAACAGTAGAGCAGTTATTGAGAGAAACTTCTGATGACTCGCAAGTAACATTAGTACAGGATAAAATAATAAACCCAAAGGATAGATATGCTTTGTCAAGATTTCAATACCTAACAATTGAAGGAAATATTGGAGCAGGTAAAACAAGTTTGGCACAATTAATAGCAAGAGAATTTAATGCAAAATTAATTCTGGAACGTTTTGCTGATAATCCTTTTTTACCAAAGTTTTATGAAGATATGGAGCGATACGCTTTTCCTTTGGAGATGTCTTTTCTAGCAGATCGTTACCAACGTTTACAGGATGATATTGCTCAGTTTGATTTATTTAAAGATTTTGTAGTAAGCGATTATGATGTTTTTAAATCTTTAATTTTTGCTAAGGTGACGTTACAGTCAGAAGAATTTAAGTTATATAAAAAGGTGTTTGATTTAATGTATAGAAACCTTGCAAAACCAGGTTTGTATGTGTACTTATACCAAAATACCGAACGTCTTTTGGAAAACATAAAAAAAAGGGGTAGAGATTATGAGCAAAAAATCCCTCCAGAATATCTTGATAAGATCAATAAGGGATATTTACAGTTTATAAAATCACAACCAGAATTTAATGTAAGGGTAGTGGATGTTTCAGAACGCGATTTTGTGGCAAATCGATCTGATTATATTTCCATTCTCGACGAGATTTCTAAATAATTTTATGTTAACGATTATAAATCCTGGGCAATTTTTTGGACTTCATCCAGAACTCGAAGCAAGTTACCACTCCAAAGTTTTTCGATTTGCTCTTCAGTGTATCCTCGTTTTACCAGTTCCAGGGTTACATTAAAGGTTTCAGAGGCATCACTCCATCCTTCAATTCCACCGCCACCATCAAAGTCAGAGCTAATCCCCACATGATCAATTCCGATTTTGTTTACCATGTAATCAATATGATTTACAAAATCCACAACATCTACAGCAGGAGGGAGATCATTCATATTTTTTATTTTACCTCTTCGTATAGCCGCCATTTTCCCCAAGAAATCATAATATTCTTCTTTCTCTTCTGTAGTTAAAACCATGACTTCTTCTCGTTCTAGTCATTTTACATTCATAGAATCCGCAATTTGCTTAGCGATCTGAACTTCTATCTTATTTCTTTTTTCAAATTTTTCTGTATTTAGATATGAAGTAAAAGCTACAGTTTGCACTACACCTCCGTTTTCTTTTAACCATTGCAGTTGTTCATCATCCAGATTTCTGCTATGATTGCATAAAGCTCTCGCAGAAGAATGCGATGCTATTATCGGTGCTTTAGAAAGTTCAATGATCTGTCGCATAGATTCTTTAGAAGGATGAGAGACATCGATCATAATTCCTTCTTTATTCATTTCGACAATTACTTCTTTACCTAATTCACTTACTCCATTATGTAACCAAATACCATCTGCTTCACCAGTATTAGAATCACAAAGTTGACTGTGACCATTATGAGAAAGTGACATATATCTGGCACCGAGATCATAAAACTTCTTTACATTTTTAATGTCTGTGCCAATAGGATACCCATTTTCGACCCCTATCATTGCTACCTTTTTACCATCTTTATGAATTCGTCGTACATCATCAGAAGTAAGTGCTAGTTCAATTTGGTCTGGAGCAATTTCTTTGGTTAATTTATGTATCGCTTCAAATTTAGACATTGCAACCTCATATGCTTTCTCATAACCAATGGTAGTAAGAGAATCCTGACCAGTATACACAATGAACCAGGCGACATCTAGTCCTCCTTTTGTCATTTTTGGCAGTGTTATTTGAGAACTAAGGTTCTGAGTATAGTTTATAGAATCTGTAAAATTTTTAATATTGATATCGCAATGCGTGTCTAATGTAATGACATTATTGTGAATTTTTTTTGCTTTGACTATGAGTTGATCTTCGGTTGGTTTTTCTGTCATGGTAGTTTCTTGTTTACAGGAAACAAAAAGAGAAATAAAAATGATAAATAATGAAATGTGTCTCATGTTGAGTGCTATTGTCGTTGAAAATCAGTTAACTATAAACATACGAAACAAATTTTAGATCATCATTTCTGAAACTAAAACTGCCCGAAAAGGGATTTCGGACAATTTAAAAATTGTTGATTGGATGAGTATTCATTTTTCTTTATAAAGCACTCTTGTTTTTCAAAGAAATGATTGGTTGACGACTTTTTTTGAACCCTTTAAAAAGTAAATGTAAAAGATTAAATCATGAGTTTTAGCAAGGGATTTTTATTTAAATTTTATTGAATATATCCCAAATTACAACTCCAGCACTTACAGAAATATTTAAGGAGTGTTTGCTTCCATATTGAGGAATTTCAATTACATCATCGCTTTCTGAAACCACATCTTGTTGCACACCTTTTACTTCATTTCCAAAGATAACCGCATATTTTTGATTGGGTTGTGGGATAAAGTCATTTAGTAGAATTGCATTTTCTGCTTGTTCTATCGAAAGGATTTTTATGTTTTCTAATTTTAAATCTTCAACTAATTTCAATGTGTCTTCATGGTGTTCCCAATCCACTGTTTCTGTTGCTCCCAGAGCCGTTTTTTGAATATCTTTATGAGGTGGAGTTGCAGTAATACCACAGAGGTATATTTTTTCGATTAAAAAAGCATCTGCAGTTCTAAAAACAGATCCGATATTATTCAAACTCCTGATATTATCTAAAATAATAAGTAATGGTGTTTTTGTAGATGCTTTAAATTCTGCTATTGTTTTGCGATCGAGTTCGTTATTTTTTAATTTTCTATTATTTTTCATTGCTGCAAAAATATCATTTATTCACAGAAGAGAAAAAGAACGAGGAGAAGTGTTTTGTGTCCAATGGGAGAAATTTAAACCACTGTAACATCAAAAATTGATCAAATATACAATTAGCTTCATCGAATATAAATTGATGATTCTCTATTTGATGGTTTGCTATTTATCTTTAGGGTGTTCAAATAAGATATTTGTAATGAAAACGACTTTTATTTTTAAAGATCACGAGAATGACTAATTGTAGATTGGTTTTTAGAGCATTATTTCTTGTAAATATAGTTATCATGCTTTGTCAATGTAAAGAAAATGATACTAAAGCTAATACCAAAGAAAATAATGACCTTGAAACTTCTGAAAAAGACATAAATATTCCTTCTAAAAAGACATGGATGGGGAGGTATCATCTTGATTTGGAAGATATACCTCATATGGGGGAAGCTAATAGTGTTTATTTGACTTTTGATGTCAATGAAACCAGGTCTAGTCTAACGGTTCGAGTCAATGATGAAAAACCAGTTAAGTACTTTGGCGAAATAATAAAAAAAAACTAATGATACTCTAGTTTTACAAGTTGTTGAAGACGGAGAAGATATTGACTATTATATCTGCCAATATGAGCCAGGTTATTATCAGGTTAGTGGTTCTGAGATTTATATGATAAACCCTCCTAATGATCAGTATGATTTGGTTAAAAGCAAAACATATAAGGATCAAGGAGATTTAGGTATTTCATTGTTGTATGAAGGATATGTAAATTCTGAAAATGGATTGAATATTAGAAATGAACCAAGTCTAAAAAGTGATAAAATAGGAACAATTCCCTATGAAGCAAGTGTAAAAGTATTAAGAAGAACTAATAATTTTGAAAACCTAAACTTAGGCAATGGACGTATTGCCCATGGACAATGGGTTTATATTTCTTTCTTTTCTTCAATAACTAATAAAGAAGTTAAAGGCTATATCTATGATTATTTTATTAATTACAGTGTAGATAGCTCAATACTCTATGATTCTTTGGATCAGGCTAAAAAATCGTTTAGTTTGGATAAGCAATGTGTTATGGATAATGCTTCTAGTAATTTTATCTATAGTATGCAAGCGTTAGTGTATAATGAAGAGGGTCGTCCGTCCAAAGTAAGAATAGAAATTCAAGGAATTACGGATGAGAATAGTATTTTTCAACGTTTGGATTATTTTCCTTCGCTTTGGTATTCTTATGGAGAAGTGTCTTGTGATGTTAGAAATTATTTTGAAGTCAGTAGTGATAATAGATCTATAGAGATTGGAGCGTATGGATATTTTATTATTTGGGATTTTAATATGGATGGTTTAGAAGATTTTGCAGTTTTACATGATGTGGGAGGAAGTGCAGGGTCTATTTATGATTTTTTCTTGCAACAAGAAAATGGTACTTTCTTAAGAGAGGATTCATTTCCTTTTCAACTCTCTTTTTTTCCAACTTCTATTGATTTTGAAAATCAAACGATTACCGAAATGCATCCTATTGGTTGTTGTAAAATAAGTACCATAACCTATAAGAAAATAGCAAAGGATGAGTGGGAATTAGTAACATCTACAGTTGAAGAATTATAGGGTGTATGCTTTTGCCAAAAAATCTAAAAACTAGAGATGAACCCTATTAATAATAGTAAGTATCAAATATAAAATCATTTTTTAATATTGGGTGAGTTGGTGTACTGTTTTGGGATACTTAAATAAAATAAACTAATGAAGAGAATAATAGTAGCAATGATTTTTTTTATTGTACTTGGTGCAATAGCACAAGAGGATAAAATGTTTCACTCTTTAAAAAAGGCTTTGCGACATCCTAATAACGTGTATAGATTAGATTTATCGGGTAAAAACCTTAAGGTTCTTCCTGTAACGATAGGGCAATTAACGAATCTAAAAACCCTTAGCCTCAAGGATAATCAATTAACAAGCCTTCCTTTAGAAATAGGACAATTAATCAATTTAGAAACTCTTAATATTAGAGGGAATCAATTAACGAGTCTTCCTGAAGAAATAGGGCAATTAACCCAATTAAAATCGCTTTATCTTTTAGAAAATGAATTAACAAGCCTTCCTGTAAATATAGAGAAGTTAGTTAATTTGAGAAACCTTCATCTTAAAGAAAATCGATTAACAAATTTTCCAATAGCAATATGTAAATTAACTCGTTTGGAAGTGCTCGATCTTGATGATAATCAACTGATAAACATTCCGGTAGAGATTAGTCAACTAATCAATTTAGAAACGCTTTACCTTAAAGGAAATCAATTAACAAATATCCCCGAAGATATAGGAGAGTTAACTAGTTTGAAAAGCTTTAATCTCAGGAAAAATCAATTAACTAATCTTCCTATGACGATAGGTAAGTTAATTCATTTAGAGTCACTTTACCTTAGTGAAAATCAATTAACAAGCCTTCCTTCAGAAATAGTGAATTTGGTTAATTTAGGTTTTCTTACTGTTACAGAAAATCAATTAACAAATCTTCCTGAAGGAGTAGGGAAATTAACGAATTTAAGTAGTCTTCATCTTAGAGGAAATCAATTGACTAATTTTCCTTCAGAAATAGAACAATTAACGAATTTGAAAGCACTTGATCTCAGCAAAAACCAATTAACGAGTATTTCTACAGGAATAGGGGAATTAACAGTTTTGAGACATCTTAATCTTAGAGGAAATCAACTAACAAGTCTTCCAGGAACAATAGGACGATTAACTAATTTGAAAAGATTTTTTATAGAAAATAACCAACTAATACATCTTCCTAATTCTATAGAAAAGTTAACCAATTTGGAAAAGTTTTTACTTCAAGGAAATACGTTTTCAGAAGAAGAAAAAAGTAAAATTAAAAAGCTTGTTCATAAAGCAAACTTCAATTAATAGTAGTGTTTAAATCCATAAATCATTACGTATATAAAACCATACTCTACGAATATTGATA
The DNA here is from genome assembly GCF_007489275.1 of Aquimarina algiphila. Lineage (GTDB taxonomy): Bacteria > Bacteroidota > Bacteroidia > Flavobacteriales > Flavobacteriaceae > Aquimarina > Aquimarina algiphila. The sequence goes on along the minus strand of NZ_VLNR01000025.1, from coordinate 4,243 downwards.
GGTGTTTTAATGAAATTAACCTTCACTTTACATTTGTCAAAAAATAGTAGAAATGAAACAATTCAAATTTTTAATACTCATAGCATTAGCATTAGTAAGTATAACAGTAAGTGCTCAGGAAAAAGAGAAGCCACGTCCAGAATTTAAAGAAATATATTTTGTGAATCGTTATAATGAAAGAGTTACAGAATTAAGAGTAGAGGACGAATTTATGTATATGGTGGTAGAAACAGCTAACGCTATAGGAGAAAAAGTCACACTAAGTTTGGATGAGGAAGATGGAGATTTTATTTATAAAGGAAAATATGTTTCTGCAAATGATGATATTAAGTTGAAAATCAGAAAAAATATCCAAAAAATAAAGTTTATAATCTATAACTCCGTTCTTAAAAAACATAGAAAACTTAAAGAAAAAGCAAACGCAAAGAAAAAGGAATAATTTTTTTCTGAGTATCAGATCGTAATTTGTTTTTTGACCAGACAAAGGAAGTGTAAGAAATTTAGCAATAAAAACCATATTATAAGTAGGGTAAGGATTTATTTTTTATTCTAAAACATACAAAAACTATTTGCTTAGAAAATTGTGAATAAAATTGAATAACTCCTAATGTGGATATTTCAAAAAAAATAGAAGAATAGCTACTTTAGCGGTATTCATAAATACTATTCTTTTGGCAGCAAAAAACGATAAAAAAGTTACTCCGTTAATGAAGCAATATAATGCAATAAAGGCGAAATACCCTGATGCATTGTTACTGTTTAGAGTAGGAGATTTTTATGAAACTTTTGGTAAAGATGCGATCAAAGCAGCAGCGATTCTTAATATTGTTTTAACCAAAAGGGGTAATGGTAGTGAGCAGGAAACAGCATTAGCTGGGTTTCCTCACCACTCTTTAAACACTTATTTGCCTAAATTGGTAAAAGCTGGAGAACGCGTTGCTATTTGTGATCAATTAGAAGATCCTAAGCAAACCAAAACCATTGTTAAGCGTGGAGTGACCGAGTTAGTTACTCCGGGAGTTGCTCTTAATGATGAGGTGTTACAAAGTAAAACCAATAATTTTTTATGCGCATTACATTATGGTAAAAGAGAATTAGGAGTTGCTTTTTTAGATGTTTCTACTGGTGAATTTCTAACGGCGCAGGGTGATGCTTCTCATATGGATAAGTTAATGCAAAACTTTAGGCCAAGTGAGGTTTTGATTAGTAAACCAAAAAAGAAAGATTTTGAAGAGGATTTTGGAAACGATTTTCATACGTTTTTTTTAGAAGATTGGGTTTTCAAACCAGACTATGCAGATGAAACTTTAAATAACCATTTCGAAACCAAAACTCTAAAAGGCTTTGGTGTAGATCATTTACAAGAAGGTGTCATTGCAGCAGGGGTAATTCTTCATTATTTAGGTGAAACGCAACATCATAAATTACAGCACATAACGGCAATCCAGCGTATTGTAGAGGATCAATATATCTGGATGGATCGATTTACTATTCGTAATCTAGAATTGTATAATCCAAATGCGATCAATGCAGTAACCCTTCTAGATGTTATTGATAAGACGATTTCGCCAATGGGAGGACGTACACTAAAACGTTGGTTAGCGTTACCACTTAGTCAAATTACTGCAATTCAAAAGCGTCATGAGGTTGTTCAATTTTTTCTAGACAATTCAGCTTTACATCAAAAAATTCAGCATCAAATTAAGCAGATTGGTGATATTGAGCGATTGATTTCTAAAGTAGCTACCGGAAAAGTGAATCCGAGAGAGGTAATTCAACTTAAAAACTCTTTGGAAGCTATTGTTCCCATAAAATCTCAGGCGTCTCATAGTGAAAATGAAGCGCTAAAAATTATAGGAGATACACTTAATGATTGCGAATTGTTAAGGGATAAGATCAAAGAGACATTAAATGAAGAAGCTCCTGTAAATGTGTTGAAAGGAAATACTATTGCCGATGGATATTTGGATGAGCTAGATGAATTGAGGTTAATTGCTTACTCTGGAAAAGACTATCTGGATAAAATGTTGGAGCGCGAAACAGAAAGCACAGGGATTACATCTTTGAAAATCGCATCCAATAACGTCTTTGGGTATTATATAGAAGTAAGAAATACGCATAAGGATAAAGTACCCGAGAATTGGATACGTAAACAAACATTGGTAAACGCAGAGCGATATATCACAGAAGAACTTAAAGAATATGAAGCCAAAATTCTTGGGGCAGAAGAAAAGATTCTAGCGTTAGAACAGCAACTATTTGGTGAACTGGTCGTTTGGATGCATGAGTATATCAAACCAGTACAACTTAATGCAACTTTGATAGGTCAATTGGATTGTTTGTGCTCTTTTGCTCAATTGGCTCAGGAAAATCAATATGTAAGACCACTAATGGATGAATCTTATGATTTAGAAATTAAAAATGGGCGTCATCCGGTTATAGAAAAACAACTTCCTCCTGGAGAACAGTATATTGCAAATGACGTATTGCTAGATAGAGATCATCAACAGATCATCATGATCACAGGGCCAAATATGAGTGGTAAGTCTGCGATCTTAAGACAAACTGCTTTGATTGTATTGTTAGCACAGATGGGATGTTTTGTCCCAGCAGAAGAAGCTAGAATAGGAGTAGTAGATAAAATATTTACAAGAGTAGGAGCCAGTGATAATATCTCTATGGGAGAATCTACTTTTATGGTAGAAATGAATGAAACTGCAAGTATTCTTAATAATATATCAGATCGTAGTTTAGTATTATTAGATGAAATAGGTAGAGGGACCAGTACTTATGACGGAATTTCTATTGCATGGGCAATTAGTGAGTTTCTTCATGAATATCCAGCCAGACCAAAAACTTTGTTTGCTACACATTATCACGAATTGAATGAGATGTGTGAGACATTTGACCGTATTAAAAATTATAATGTATCCGTAAAGGAGCTTAAAGATAATGTACTTTTCTTACGTAAACTAGTTCCTGGGGGGAGTGAACATAGTTTTGGGATTCACGTAGCAAAAATGGCAGGAATGCCGCAGCAAGTGTTGCATAGAGCAAATAAGATGCTTAAAAAGCTTGAGAAATCCCACAGTAGTGAAGAATTAACAGATAAGATTAAAGGATTGCAGGAAGAAGATGAATTACAATTAAGTTTCTTTAATCTTGACGATCCATTATTAGAAGAAATTAAGGAAGAAATTCTGGATATTGACATAGATACGTTAACTCCGGTAGAAGCATTAATGAAACTTAATGAGATTAAACGTATGTTAACCAGGAAGAAAGCATCGCAAGTGTAAATTTTTTTATTCTTTTTTGCGAAAAGACTTTGGTATTACTAGAAATGTTTTAAATTTGCATCCGCAATAACGATTGCGAAGTTCTTAAAAAACTGCGAAAGTAGCTCAGGGGTAGAGCATCACCTTGCCAAGGTGAGGGTCGCGGGTTCAAATCCCGTCTTTCGCTCTGAGACAATATATACCATGCTGAAGTGGTGGAATTGGTAGACACGTTGGACTTAAAATCCAATGGCCTGTAAGGCCGTGCGGGTTCAAGTCCCGCCTTCAGTACAGACTGGGAGGTAATTGAAAAATTGCCTCCCTTTTCATTTTCAAAATCTTTAAACCCCTTGCTATACTTGCACAAAAGCTTTATTGGGTCGCTAAATGGTAGGGTTCGGAATTTATTTTCATCGAAAATTAACTTATTTGAGAAGTATGAACCGAGTAGTTTAGTTTTTACGTCAATAGAAGCGTCTTTGTAGATTTTGTCTAAATTAGTTAATAGGGTTAACCCAAAAGATATGTACTCCTTCATGTTTTCATCTACCGCGTAATTAGTTTTTTCTTGTTCAGTTTCTTTGATTTCAGTATTCATCTTGGTTAATAATGCTTCATAGTGTTCATCTTTTATTTTTCCCAAAGCATACTTTTCTACAACCATCAGTTGATTTTCTTTTAAAGTAGATAACTTCTTATCTATTGCTTCAATGATCATTTTTGTATTCTGTATTGTATTCTCATATTCATCTTTAAGAATGACCTCAAATAGATCGCAAAATTCTTGTGGAGGTTTTGCTTTAGATAGACCACGTAGTAATTCTTTGTGAATTATGTTGGAGATTCCTATGAAATTGACCCGGGTATTCCTGTTTAAATAGAGCATAGCAAAACAGTTCCCAAAAGCGTGTTTATTTCAGTGTTAAAATTACGATTTTTTTCTTTTTCTTCTCATCGACTCTCCT
>NZ_VLNR01000249.1 GCF_007489275.1 Aquimarina algiphila | reverse complement strand
TAAGATGTGCAATTTTATCAAATAATATTATAGGGTTGTTGTTAAGTTCTCCATCCAAGGAATACATTTTACTACTAAATTTTATAATAGAGTTAGTTGTTAATTTTTGACCATTACCATGATTTGTAATTATGTAATACAGACCTGTTCCGGTTTCTTTGGCGGTTAAAGAATTATCTGATAAATATTTCTGGATAACTACTCGTTGTTTTCTTTCTGATTCTGTTATTTGTCGTTGTTGCTCTACTTGTTCGACAAATG
>NZ_VLNR01000248.1 GCF_007489275.1 Aquimarina algiphila | reverse complement strand
ATACGTTTTCTAGATTTCTTGAAAATATAGGGTTGTTCTTTGTAATTAATTTGATTCTTACGCATCGGAGTTTTAAGCCTAATATTATGAGATTCAAATAGATTTAGTTGATATTCTGCTGATAAATACCTTCTATCACCAAGCAGTAAACAATCCTTGAGTTGATGTTTTATGTCTTTTAAATAATTGATATCGTGTACAGAAGCAGGACTAATGTCCATACTTTCTATAACACCTTGTGCAGAACAAACAGCGTGAAGT
>NZ_VLNR01000247.1 GCF_007489275.1 Aquimarina algiphila | reverse complement strand
TGATAAATTTGAAAAAGACTTCTATTTCCCATCTTTGTTTATAGATTTCTACAATCTCTTTTGAGGTGAATTCTTTGCTATTACTTAAAAAATAAAAAACTTCTCCATTTTGTTTTTCTTTTGTAATTATTAAACGTAAATAAGAGATAGTTTTTTTATTATGCTTATTAAATAAGCTCACCTCCAAATCTTGCTCTATTAGTAATCTATCTGTTTCATTTTCTTTAATTTTTAACTCCTTGATTATTTCAAAGCGGGTGT
>NZ_VLNR01000246.1 GCF_007489275.1 Aquimarina algiphila | reverse complement strand
CATTCAGATTGTAATAGATAAGCGATTAATTCATCATTGGTATAATTCCCGTGATTAGCTTCAAGAGTTGTAGAAAAAGCCCTATGCATCCCATAAAGCCTTAACTGTTTCATTTGTAATAATGTTTGTGTATTCATATCTGCTTATTAATTTTAATTATTTGTAATAGTTTCCTCCTCTAATGTTAGTATGCTTAGGGATATTAGATTCTGTATTGGTATCTTCTTGTATAGCATCCAGTCCTTTTTCCAGTATACTTTT
>NZ_VLNR01000245.1 GCF_007489275.1 Aquimarina algiphila | reverse complement strand
TAAATTTTTTAACCAGAACATTAGCGGTTTCCAGAGTCTTCTTATAATCCTGGTCAAAAACTTCTGAAATGGTTTGTGCATGTAATCGAACTTCATGAGCATGCTCACCAACCAATCCTGTCACTTGTTCCGTAAGCTTGGCTGATTTCCAAACCTCTTTATTATACTTTGACCATTCTTTAACTGCTAAACCAACCCCTGCCAAAACAGTAGCAGCCAAAACCACAGGATTTGCGAGTAAGGATAATGCAGCCTTTCCTA
>NZ_VLNR01000244.1 GCF_007489275.1 Aquimarina algiphila | reverse complement strand
TCCTGATCCATTAATAAAAAAGGTTAAAGAAGATCTGAAAAACAAAAAAGTTAATAAATGGGGTAATACTAATGGATTAATAGATTCTTCAAACGGTGTTGTTAATATTTGTGTTGCTAAACCAAATATTCCTAGAGCTCTAAGATTTATGGATACTTTCATAAAACTAATAAAAAAGAGGGGGCATCATATTGAATTTAATAATGGAACTTGTGTTGTTATCAATGATGAATATCTAAAGATTAGGTTTCGAGAGGTTTC
>NZ_VLNR01000243.1 GCF_007489275.1 Aquimarina algiphila | reverse complement strand
TGCCGAATCAATCATTGCCGAAAATTTATCTTCAGAAGTAAGTTGATGTTCTTTATAAAAAATTCCTCTTTTCTGAAATAGAGATAGTGTTCCCAGGATCATCTTTTTTGGTTTTAGTTAGGGTATGGGTGGGTTGAACGAGATAAAAGCATATCCATAAAATGGGTAACTCCACAGGTAATATTTTTCTGGAGTGCATTGCCCTAGTTGCAAGACATCAATAATGATTGGAGTTCTGGGCTCTGCCGGAATATCCCCTGA
>NZ_VLNR01000242.1 GCF_007489275.1 Aquimarina algiphila | reverse complement strand
TTTAGAGTTGTTTGAATCTATAGAGAAACAAGAATTAACAGCCTTACCAGTAGAATCATACAGATTACGACAATATGTAATGGGTACTGTTTATAAAACTTCTCATATCTATATCAGTAAAGATAAACATTATTACAGTGTTCCTTACAACTATATTGGTAAAAAGGTACGTATTATTTACACTAAGGATACTGTTGAGATTTACTTAAAACAAAAACGGATAGCCCTGCATAAAAGAGGATTAAAAAGATATGGATATAC
>NZ_VLNR01000241.1 GCF_007489275.1 Aquimarina algiphila | reverse complement strand
TTTTAACACTTTGGTAATTGATGCGTTCATAATCTAGGGCTCTTTTACAAGCATTATCTAAACGATCTTTACCTACTTTTTTGGCTAATCCCAGTACGCCAGCACAAGATTTATAAGATTGTTCTGGATGCTGTCTTTTAGCAAGCAACAGAGTGATAAAAGTTTTACAATGGTCGCCTATGGCATCTGCCCAGTTTAAAAATTTCTCTGGATTCCAGTCTGCTACATACCGATGAGTTGAAGGCATATGGGAAGGATCTG
>NZ_VLNR01000240.1 GCF_007489275.1 Aquimarina algiphila | reverse complement strand
GATATCGATTTGTAGGATCTGATCCAAATAATTTTGGTGAAATAGGAGCTTTTGCAGTTGATTTTTCTTTTAGTACAAGTCCTTCAACTGCAAGAGGTGCGGTAGCTACATTATCCGTTGCATTTCATGGAGGTAATGAAATTGACCCAAATGCATTTGCTGCTTTTGTAACTGGGAATGACAATTTTGTAGCAGGCGAATATAATGTTGTATTTGGTGCAGACAATGATATAAGAGGAGATTATGCAGGTGCTATTGGAG
>NZ_VLNR01000024.1 GCF_007489275.1 Aquimarina algiphila | reverse complement strand
ATACAAGTTATTTAATACACACACTTTTGGGGGTGGGTCAATTTAAACAAGAATAGGTGGGTCAGTTTAAATAGGATTTACTGGGTCAATATAATAGGAATAGGTGGGTCAGTTTGGCAAGAATTTCCACATAAGTACCGAATAGTAATAAAAACACAATTCAATTTCGGATAATTTAGCAAAACACCGCGCGATAATAATTTCAAAATGAAAAATGTTACCCTCTTCTTTAACGTGTAATTCTGAAATTTCACTAGACTTTAGTTCTAAAGTCTTGAGAACAAAGGCAAATACATCTTGAGAAACCTCTTTAGGCGAGATAATGGCAAATCCATTTTTAGTAGTTAGGTATTCCTGATCGTAAAAAGGGGTCTCTACAAATCGAATCAGTGAAAACAGGTCTTTATCTTTCTGGTTGATTTGTACCGAATACTTGGTAAAAAGGTAAGGGTGTTGTTGTTTTAAAAAGGTCAGGTATTTTCTTTTAGGAATAAAACCTGTATTTAATTCGTTAAGGTCTTGATTAAATAGCTGGTAGTAAATTGAAAGATACTTCATAGCAATAAAAGAATTAGGTTAATCTTTTCGTAGAAGATGCTATCTCCCGACTAAAACTTACAGTATAGGATTACTTCATAAAACCAACCTTTAATTCACACTCGATTTGAGGTAAAAACGAGTTAACTTATGTAATATCAGTGTTATATAGATGTTGTGGTTTCAAAATGGTTGCGTGAAATATACAAATGGTTCTAAGAGATAAATCGTTGTTTGTGTTTTTCTACTTTTAAAACTACTAGGAATATTTTTGTTTACCAATTCAAATTAGTGACTGATGCTTGTAGAGTAGTGGCTGGGTAGCAAAGAGAAGTAAATGAACTGATTTCTGAAAATAGATGATTCGGTAATGCTGTATAAATTTATACAGCATTACCGAATCACAAGCAACAGGATCAATCTTTGATAATAAACGGAACAAAAAACGATAGATCTATCCATTTTCTTTAAAATCATTATCGTATAATTAATTTATACATATCAAATAATAATACTCCAATTACTGCAATAATAAAAAGAGGAAGTATAGAACTAAACAACATTGAAATCCATCCTTTTATTTTATGTCCATTTCTAATCGATTTTACACTTAGAATAATACTAAAGCCACTAAGTGTTATACCAATGATTAGAAAAACACCTCCTATCAATATAAATAAATCGTTTTGAGCTTTAAAAGAACTTATCACAGCAAAAAGAAATAAAGTTCCGAATGATAAAATTCCAAATAGCAATGCCTTGTCTTGTGTTTCCATTTTCTTTAATTTTAAGCCAAGTCTTTTACTAGACTTGGCTTATTGTTATATTCGTCCATATACAATCCCGACTTTACTTCCTAACAAATTTTCTATTTCAGATACAAATTTTTCAGTAAATTCAGGCCAATTCCAAAAAGTAAATCCTAGTTCACTAAAACCCCATTGAGGATTAAAAAGGTATTCGGTTATTGATGTTTGGTTTGAACAGTTCGGACATCTAAAATCATCTTTTCCTGAATCATAATACCATTCCTCAACAGCATCCATCCAATTACTTTCTATTATATCAAAATCACATTTTGAACAAGTTATTTCAACTAGACCATTTCCTCCATTTTCAAAAACTTTCCTATTAGTAACAATTTCTAATTTATTATTTTCTAAACTTTTAAACTTATCATCATTGTTTACTAAAATAGAAGCAACATTTTCACTTGGAGTACAATCTTTAGAAATAATTTTGTCAGTGATTAATTTAGACTTGAATTTTTCAGCTAACATAGCCGCTTTACCTTTTTCGATTTTAGTTGGAACTATTGAAATATACGTATCACTCATAATGTTATATATTTAATTCGGTGTATGTAATAAAATTATTTTTATATCGTCTATACCGTTAAACAGAAGCTCTGTTGCTTTTCGAACCTCTTCATACTGAAAATGCCATTCTATTGGATTTCCTTGTGCTGCTCTTGTTTGTCTTTTAGCTTGATCTATTAAGGATTGAGCACCTTGAAAAAAGGGTTTAAACTGTCCTGTATTTGGGTCTACAAAGTTACGTAATCCTGATTTAGCATCTCCTAAAACACCATTTTTTAAAGCATCAAATTTGATATCGTCTAATATAAAACTTTCATTCCATTTTCTTCCACTAATAAACTCTTGATATCTCTTAGCGGCTTCACTCATGGATTCATTTACCACTTTCCACGACCCTTTAGCTATTGTTGCTAAATATTGTTTTAAAACTTGTTTCGTTATAACTCCGCCACCTCTAGCAGCTAAAAACGCCCCACCACCTCTACTTGGTGCTAAAAGAGCAACAATATCGAATAGTCCCATACTAGTATCTAGCATATCCTGAGCAATACTAGTATCATATCTTATTTCAAAAGATAAATCATTTCTTCTAATACTAAATATCTCCCCTAAATCTCTATTTGTTATTCCTGTAGGATCTAACCCTTGATCAATAAAAACAGCACGAACAAATGCTCCTTCAATGTTGTCTGAAAATTGATATTCTGTTAGCCTTAATACAGCAGAGCCAATTGCGTCAGCTGCATCTCTGAAAATTTTAGGACCAAATTCCCATAAAGTATCAATATTAGGAGTAATGTCGCATGGAGGGTTTGGACAATTTACGGTTGCTCCATACCCAATTATGAGGAGATTTTGATTAAGGTATGGTGAAAAATCAAGATTTCTATTGTTATTATAGGCAAATAAAGCATCATGAAAAAACTGAATTCCCAAAGGAGTAGTGTTAACTCCATTTATATAATTGAATAATTCAAGACCTATTTCCAAAGCTTCAGTTGGTAAAGAATTTCCTTCAAGAGATTTATTAATAAATGTATCTAATTCTATTGCCGTGTCTCTATTCTCAATTTGTCCTAACCAATTTCTTTGTGTGCTATTTAAGTTTAACCTATCTGAAACATTTGAAATTGCTTTAAAAAATTGGATGTCAAAACTTTCTCCTCTTGATGCAGCTACCGCTGCTTGCATATTAATCGGATCAGAATAAATATTATCCATTCTTACTCCTTGACTCCAAAGAATTCTACCAATAGTAGGCTTAAATATAATTTCAACATTATAATAGAAGTTTGGACCAGGTTTTCCTCCATACGGAGTTTTGTTAAAATCGAAAACCCTTCCTAAATCATAGTCTGATATAGTACTGGGAACACTTAGACCATTAGCATTAAACATTTGTCGTATTGAATTGCCTTCTCTGGGAAAGGTTCTTTCTTCATTTGTGTATAATTCGGCCATTACATTACCTACTCCATCAAAAGGATGGTTTACACTTTCTAGTAATCCGTCTGCTCTCCATGACAATGCTAATTCTCTATTTGAACTTGATTGCAGGGTTGGGGGAACCATATTAGATGTAAGTTCTGAGCTAAACGCACTTATATTATTATTACTCAAATAAGGATTCATAACCCTTTGCATCATAGTCACAGATTGAGCATTATATCTATTATGATTAAAATACCTACCGAGTTCTTGTCGTAAATCGGTTTTTCCTATAGTATAATTATAAGCTGTGTTACTAATAGAAGCAATAGCATGAAGGCCTACAGCTTGATCACCTGTCTCTGTAGGATCGGGTAAAGCATCTGATGTGCCTAAAGTTCTTGCTTGATCAATTGCAATTTGTCGGGGATTATGTTCTTCTGGATTGTAAATAAATGGAGGAGAAGTATATAACAAACCATAGTCACCGATATTAGCATTGGCACTAATCAGGTATTTTGTCATAACTTTTACCTTATCCTCTACGTTGTAAGAATTAAATCTAGCTATTGCTAATTCAACCATTCTATCAAGAAGCAAATCTCTTTGTTCTACCTTAAGTAATCCGTTTTTAATTTTTGATGCATCATTTGCTGCAGGTTTTAAACTATTGTTTAATTCACTTGCAATTTCATTTATACGTCCAGTAACGGAAAAATAATCCTTTATAGGTTTTCCACCGCTTTTTAAATCCCCAAAGGTATAGGCAGCCAAAGCATCTGATACTTGACCTCTGTATTGTAAGGTGTTTATTTCTATTCTTTTCTGTTCTACTTTACCTTTATTATCAATAGATGCATTTGCAAATTCTCTTTTTACACCATCTAAAATATTTTTTGAGATTTCTCTATAAGAAGTTTCTTTAAAATATTCTTTTTGAGCTTCTGGAAAAGAAGGGAATGATTTTCTTAAACGTCTTTCTATTTCATTTTTTTGGATCACTTGTTGGTCGGCTAACCATTTGTCTCTTTCCCGTGCCGCTTGTTGTGCTAAAATACTTTGAAAACGTGTCCAATCTCCTTCGATACCTTCTGCGCAGCTACAGGCTGCAATTGAACCTGATTTACCCTGTACTTGTTTATTTGAAGGGTCTGATGTTACTTCAAACTGAGCAAAAACCTTTGTAGATAATAGGCATACCACACCTATGATCAATATTTTATATATAGATTTCATGTTTTATATTTAGGTTGGTTTATTTTATTATTAAAGAAGCTTGATGTTGATGTTCATTTGTATGCAAAATGACAAAATAAATTCCTGTTCTAAGCCCTAATCCTCTTGAGTCTAGATACACTGTTTGACTCCCTTCTGGTTTCATTACTTTTGGAGAGGAATATCTAAGGAGTCCTGCAAAATCGAATATTTCAAAATAGGTTTCATAAGCTTTGTCAAGAGTATAATATAAAAAAGTATTTCTTTTCGATGGATTAGGAGAAATATGAAAATTTACGTCTGGAGGGAGTGGTGGTAAAGGTTTTAAAATCACAAATAGAGGAGGTGAAGATTCTTTAAAATCTACAATATCTGCATTGATTTTTCCAACTACATATGTTATATCTCCAATAGGTATTAAATCAAATTTAATATCTTTAACAATATAGGTAACGTTATCATTATCGGAGTCTTTATATAATCTTTTTATGGGAAAACTTACCCCTTCTAACGTCATGGTATTTTCTGCCCCATAGGTTGCATTGCCTTGTAGAATAGTTCCTGCTATTTCTATATCATACGCTAAACCACTACTAGCGGCACTAAAGCTAAATTTTACATCTTCAACTCGTTTAACCTTTTCTTCTTTCCAATCCAGTTCCACAATTTTGGCTTCGAATCTCTTATTGATATCATCAAATGTTATGGTTTCGATAGCATCATCAAAAGAGTTGATAAGATTTAATTCTTGGGTTGAAATGGTTGGTTCTGGATTACCTTGTTCTGCTCGAAGAAAAGCCGCTAATATCTCACTGTTTTTAATACCATTAGCGTCTAATGTTTCTAATGCTTTAGTTGGATCGGCTGTTGTTCCATACCCAAAATAATCCATTATGGCAGACCAATGATTTGCCATAGGGTATGTGGATGATTGAAAACTATTTCGAGCCGCTTGATAATCTTGTTGTTCTCCTGCAAGACCTTTCATTTGATAATATCCTAACGCATACTGAGCAAAAGAATCACCTTCATTAGCTGCTAAGTCATACCATCTTTTTGACTCTTTTAAATTCACCTGAGTGCCAATACCTTGTTTATAAAGAGTAGCAAGTTGTTTGTATGCTATAGTTTCTCCACTCTCTGCGGAGCGTTTAATTGTGGCAAATGATATTCGTTCTTGTTGTTCTGTGGGATTATTTGAGAGAATAAGAATAGCTTCGATTAAAAGTGCATCCTGATTATTATCTGATATACAGGGCAAAATATTCTGTCTTAATTGTTCTTTTATTTCTGGACTAAGGGAATCTACGATCTCCATATAGTCTTTGGCGACTTCAACTTTATCGGCACAATCTTGCGCATAATTGATTTGCACAAAGGTTAGGGCAAGACATAGCAAGCCCCATACAACTGATTTTTTCATTTGTTTAAATTTAAATAGTTAGTATTGATTTAAATATTGGGGTAACATCAGACCTAAAGTCATTATAAGGTCTGTTAAAGAAGAAGCTCCTTTTGGGTCAGGGAAATCAAAACGACTTGATTACAGCGCTATAATCTCTTAGTTTTGAGTTTCTATGTTGTAAACTATTATGTAGTCTTTCTAATTGTGTAATAAAGTAATATTTTCATAAGTTGGATTTTGAGAAATTGATATAACTGTTAATGTCAGAAATGTTTGATTTGTTACTTTGTTTTTTTAATTATTTTGAAATTACTTCTTAAAATTTCCTTATTTGAAGAAATAGTAGAGCATACCAGGTTTCTTCTTTTTAGGATTGGTGCGATTTATTATTGATTAAAAAAGCATAAGCAGGTTTATGTGATTTGGAACTTGAGTTAAGGTTATAGGGAAAACTTAACTAGTATTATGTTCTATATATATTTTGGCATAGATCATTATTGCTTTAGGGTTATCGTTCAGAAGTTGATACATGAATTCTCCAATGTCGATATTTAATCCTCGAAGTGTATCAAAAAGTACTTCTGGAGGTATACTATTTATTTGATCAGGGAGCATAAAAGAACAATAGTAAAAGGAAACAGAAGTAAATTAAAGGGGTTATTGTACATAAACTCAAATTTAATAAAGAGGGGTAGCCTACTTTGCTCTGGTCTTGGGGTGAAAATATAGATTTCATAAAACTGTCTTTTTTAGCATGATTTGTGTTATGCTTCGTATTGAAACTATTTTCTTTGGCTAAAGCAATAGTATGTAATAGAAATTTTGCAATTGCGTCAGCGCTTCGTAAGCTACTATCTACAAAAGCGTTAGCTTTGATTTGAATTACCTTCTGTTCTTTAAGAGGTAAACTTGTATAACTAGATTGAGAGTTAAGTTTGCGCATAACCTTATCCAAACACTTTTTCTTTTTAATAGAGTTCGATAGAAATTCATTGGATTGAAATAGTAATCCTCTTCTTTGCTCCAGTATCGCTGCTGCTGCTTTATCCAATGGGGTTTGTTGTAGGTAATACGTTATCATCCATTGGTATATTTTTTTTTCGTAAGTACTCCCATAAGACAATTGAAGCATAAATTCGGATACCTCTAATTGTAGCTCTCTAAGTAAACTTACAATGTACTCCTGTTGAGAAAGGGATTCTTTTTTCATTGTTCTCGTTTTACCAGTTAACAAAGACACTTGATTCGAAGCTCAATCGCCTGAACTTCCTTGTCGTTTAATTTACCACCGTGAGTGATGAACTTTTGAATTCGGCCTTTTTGAATTTCACACACTTTTTCTAATCCAGTAATATTTAAAATATGCTTATTCTCAATCAGCCAAAGCTCTATTTTTTTCCTGCCTTTTGGTCTCAATTGTACTAAGTTTAGTGCGCATTGTGGAAATTTCCACAACCAGTTTGCATTAAATAACTATTTTCTTTAATATCTTTGTATGTATACCCAAATATAATAAAATTATTGCTTATTAGTAAGCTAAAATTGTATTTATTTATATAATTCTCCTATATATGAAGGAAAAGATTAAAGAAATCATGGATTACTATGGCTTAAATCAGAAAGAGCTTGCTCTGAAAGTCAAGGTTTCTTCACAAACAATAAGTGATGTGCTTAATGATAAGCGCAATGCAGGAGATAAAATCATCCAGGGGATTATTGAAGCTTTTGACGAAATCAATCCTTTGTGGTTGATTAAAGATATTGGGGATATGTTCCTAGACGCTGAAAAAATGAAAGCTATCAATGACAAGCGCACTTATGAAAATCTACACTTCGCCAATCTGGAAGAGTTAGCTCTGTTTTGTGCACAACATGAAGATGCTTTAATGCGCCACAAAGTATTTTCAAATATTATCGATAAGAATGCGGCATTTAGAGTGTTGAAACTTGTTAAGGGGTATGATAAATAACTATTAAAAGCTAGGTTTTACTTCCAAATTTTTGAATACATATAATTGAAACTCGGAGGAAGAGTTGAATTTTTGTTTGGCATGTTCATAAAGCATAGTTTTCAAATTGGTGATTTCTTTTTCCTGTTGTGCAAGGCATTCCTCCATTTCTTTTTCAAGTTCCTTGGCTAGGCTTCTACTAACAAAAGCTAATCCTTCCCGATCTCTTTTTAGTATATCTTTCCCCTTTGAACTTTTCATTACTTCTGTGATAAGTTTTTAATTTCTCCTATATAATCACTCAAGTACTTTGTGCGATCTTCTTTGGACAGTTTGTTAATATACTTCTGGCGTATATCTCCCATAATGAGGTGCATTAAATGGTGGATTTTTAATTTTAAATCTATTCGAGATAGGTTATAAATGTATCTGCCAATTATATAAGAGATGCAGCTTGCACCGATGTCCATACCGAAAAGCATCAGGATATAAATTGATTCGGGAATATCAGGTTTGGGGTAAAAGACCCAGATCACATAAAAAAGGCCTGTAAGAAGAGCAGTGAGTCCAAAAGCCAGAATTACTTTTCTCCAGAAAAAGTCTTCCTCTTTAAAAAACAATAAGAGTAAAAATAACCCCATGAAAGAAGATACTACAGGCATGCCCAAATGACCTAGAAATATTTTTGAACTACGAAATCCAAACACCTTATCGGCTTTAGCTATAGTCTTGTAGTTTTTTTTTAAAACCTCTGATTCTGTTTCAAGAGTGAGAACCAGAGGAATTTGATCAGTTAATTCAGAATGTAAATAAGCCTTGGAAATAAGTCCTTGATGAAATTCTTTCAAACATATTTTTAGATTATCATCTGCAATTATACGGGCATCATCTACTTCGATATAAGATTGCTCAGCTGATATTAAAGCTGGACTTTTTTTAGGAAAAAAAACAGCGATAAACGCAATGGTGAAAACACCAGTTATCAATAGCGTAATCATACTTATTTTCCCATTCCGAAGAAGGTTATTTTTTTTGTTAATCTCGTGTTCCGATGGTTTCTGCATCTTCTTTATCTATAGCAACCAGTTCGAAAGTTGAAGTATCTGATTTTTCTAATTCTAAAGTTTCATTTTCTATGGAATTGGCTTCACAACCAATGAAAGTAGATGAAACAAAAATTAATACTAATGAATAAAAAATAGTTTTCATGACTTTAAGTTTTTTGATGTTATATCGTAAAGATATTATTTCAAGAAAGTCTACTATTTTATTTTTCTAATAATTTACCTCAAATTCAAGTTTGGCTTATTAAATAATATTTTAACGTTAAAATTACTACATATAATGCAATTGTAATTACGGTTTTACCACAATATTTTAAGCTTTTGTTTATCACTAAAACTATAGCTTACAAAAAACCTTAAAACCTCTTGAAGCAGGGAAATTTGTTATTGGTTTACCAAATTAGGTTTTTTGATTTTTGTGGTAATTTACACAATACCCAAAAAATTAATGGAAAAAAAGCTTGTCGTTGAAGGATAGGAAAACGTCAAATTATGAGGTGAAATAAGGTTCCTCTTAAAAATTTAAAACACTATCTAATGCCTGATCAGTATCTTTATGCATGAAGTTAGCTTGATAACCTATCGTGGTGCTTAAATTTGAATGTCTGTACAGTTTTTGTAACATATAAGGAGAGATCTTATCTCCAGCAATATTTCCAAAAGAATGTCTGGCGATATGCATAGTTACTTTTTTGTCGATTTCTGCTTTTTTAGCAATTTCTTCTAAATAGTTATTGAATTTCTTTATTGCGGTTTTTGTTTTTCTATACTGATCTTTTGAGTCATTCTTTTTAGCTTTTTTGAGTTCAGGAAAAATATAATCGTCAGGATCTTTTTTGTTATTGGTATAAAACCCTAAAATTTCAATTACTTTATTTGGGAGTTTTAAAGAATCTACTTTTTTGTTTTTCTCCATTTGATAGTATAATCTATCGCCTTTAATGTCGTTCCATTTCACTCTTAAAACGTCCGAAACTCTCATGCCAGCAAGATAAAAAGAGAAGAGAAATATATTTCTTGAATGCCAAATAGTAGAGCCTTTTTTTAGGTCAAGTTCTTCAATAGCTATCATCTCTTTTTCATCTAAGCCAATTTTTATAGTCTGAGGGAATTTAATATGTATTTTGTTTTTTCCGAACGGATAATATTTTTGTTCTACAATCCCATCATTTATAGCTCTGTTAAAAATAGTTCTAATTACTACTAAGCTATTCATAATTGATCTTTCAGATACTTTTTGTTTTGTAGCCAAGTATACTTTAAATTTATTTAAAAGAGCTATCGTAATTTCTTCAAATGAAATATTTCTATTACCAAGAAATTCTTTGAATTGTTTTATTCTGCCTTCATCAGTAATGGCTCTACTATATTTTTCTAGTTTATATAAACTTTCAAAATACTCCTGAGTATATTCGAAGAGTAGGCTAGTTGTCGAATTCCCTTTTAATGCATTAGTAATTCGAGATGAAGTGTAGGTTTCATTTTCTGCTTCAAAGCGAAGAATCAAGTCGTCTGCTGCGGTAATTTTTTTGAGGATAAGATTGTTTAATCTAGGTGCACTATGATAGGAGTTTTTAACTTTTAATTTTTTAGGATCCCAATATCTTTCATCGATCCACTCTAAATAAAAATAACTCGGTTTGCGATCTTTTATAACTCTTAAGGCTATCGGATGTTTACCATCTGCTTTTTTTTTGCTTTTGTAAAGAATTACTTTAACGGATGACATAAGATTATTATTTTAACTCTAATATAAACAAATTAGGGTAAACATGGGTTAAACAAATTGAGATTTTTGTATCATTTAAATTAATGCTAACAAACATAAGTATCAATATTTGCTTAGTGTTTATGGGAATTAAAGGGTTTTAAAATGTGTTAATGTTATATAATCGCTGGATTCAAAATCCAGTGACTTCGGTCGTGTGGGTTCGATTCCCACCTCGAGTACAAAAAAGGCTTAGATGAAAATCTAAGCCTTTTTTATGTCCTGATACAATAATCATATATTTTGATATCTTTAAAAAAGATAGATTTTACCATAGTTCTTTGCTACAAATTTTTTATAGTATGAATAACTTTGTTTAAGATGTTTTTAGAAGCATCTACTCTATATTTATTATTTTGAAATAAACTTATTTCGGATTACATATTCAAGAGTTGTTGGTGTATTCCCTTCGAATGTTCTAGGAGTCGCATAGGCACCGTTGGGATCTCCCAGAGCCATATAGAGGTCGACCAATTCTTTTTGAACAGTATCATTAGCACCAAATTGTGCAAATTGATTTTTTACATCATTATAAGTCACCTGCTTATATACAATCTCTTGTTGTAACTCTGCTGAGAAAATATCTGCCGCTTCTTTAAGAGTAATATTGCTCGGCCCCATAATATTCCTGCTCCATTGACCTGCCCAACGGGTATCCATAAGATATTCTGCAGCTATATCTCCAATATCGTCTGCACTTACAAAAGGAATGTCATGATCTGTGGCATATGGAAATGAAAAATAACCATTTTTAAGGATGTCATTCTTTTGCAACAAGAAGTTTTCCATAAAATATCCAGGTCTTAAGAAAACTACATTCGATGCTACTTCTTTAAAAGCTCTTTCCAAGTTTCCTACATAAGTTACAGTACCTAGGTTATCGGCAGCTCCAGCACCAAGAGAAGAAAGGGCTACTACACGAGGAATATTATGTTCTTTAATGGCAGCTACTCCAGAAGAAATGATATCATCATACCACTCTTTTAGACTTGATACTCCAAGTGCTGGTGGCACAAGCCAGAAAAATGCATCTGCTCCTTTTGTATGAGCAACTACCTGTTCTATATAACTCATATCCACTTCATGTGAAGATGAGTTTGGGATGTTCAAATTTTGTAAAGAGTCTAGCTTATTTCCTAATAATACCACTGAATGATTTGCTGACGCTACTTTTTTTGCGATACGGCTACCTACGTTACCTGCGGCTGCTCCTATTACTATTTTCATAATTTTATTGTTTTGATTTATCATTAAACATTTTATTAACTTCTTTATGATCCCCCATAGCTGATACCGCCATAGGATTCCAGTACTCTTTATAATGAATGATCTTTCCTTTTTTGAGAATTATACGGGCGACATAGTCTTGTTTGTATAATTGTTTCGTCGATGGAATAATTACCTCTCCATGAAATTCTGCCCATACGATATGGTTTTCTGTTATATAACTTTTCACTTGTGAGAATGCTATATCCGGCATGTTCGAGAGAGCACCTTTTAAATAATCACCATACTGTGTTTTATTCAAAGAGGAAGGTGTACCTAATGAATAAGCATATGGATATTCAATAATGGCTCCTTCATCAAAAAGCTCGAGTACATTCTCTGCACCTAGATTGAAGGCTTCTAATAAATCCTGAACTATTTTCCCTTGATTTTTTTCATTTATTGTTATTTCCTCACTATTTGTTTCGGTCTGCTTTTTTTGGGCTTGACCCGAATACATATTTGTTAGAAATACAGCAATTAGGATTGTTAGTATTTGGTTTAATGTTTTTGTTTTCATCTTATTTTTGTTTAAATTTCTAATTATTATACAAATTTATGAGCTATACTTGTATCACGCAAGAGGGTACTAAATAGTACATAACTTACTTTTAGGTAGTAAATAAATAAACAATAGTAATGGAAGCTGAAAAAAAAATTAAAAAAATTTCATACTTGGAATCTTTGAACGCTAGAACCGTTTTTGATGAAAACTGTATTATACAGGTATCTTTCGCGTTGATAGCCGATAAATGGACGCTCTTAATCTTAACTACTTTGATGCAGGGTACAAAACGAAATAGCGATCTACAAAAACAGGTCATTGGTATTTCTCCTAAGATGTTATCGCAGACACTAAAAACACTATTGAAATATGGAATGATTTCTCGAAAGGTATACCCAGAGGTACCACCTCGTGTAGAATATACATTAACAGAATTTGGAAAGAGTCTTGTTGAACCATTGTCCAGTTTCTACGATTGGTCAGTAGATTGGGAGGATAGACTTCGTGCTATTTACAAAAAAACCAAAGGAAAAAAATGAGTTGTTTAACTATAACAGTTTGTATGGTAGTAATGGTTTAGATTGTCTTATTAAAAACAATATTGGCAACAAGACCTTTTGTTGGTAATTTTGTTTTCAGTTAAATGATTGTCGGAATTCCAAAGGAGAGAACTGTGTTTTGGATTTGAAAAGTTTGCTGAATGATTGTGAGTGTTCAAAGCCTAATTCATAAGCAATTTCGCTAATTGTAAGGTTTGTTGTAGATAATTTTTCTTTGGCTTTTTCAATCAGTTTTTCGTGAATATGTTGCTGAGTGTTTTGACCTGTTAGGACTCTAAGTAGGCTGCCTAAGTAACTTTGTGAAACATTCAATTCTTCTGAAACATCTTGAACAGATGGTAAGCCTTTTATTACCAAATCATCACTGTTAAAGTAATCTGTCAATAGTTTCTCCAAACGTTCTAAAATTTGATGATTGACCTTTTCCCTTGTTATGAATTGACGATTGTAAAACCTTTCAGAATAGCTGAGCAAATTTTCAATGTGAGTGCTAATGATTTGTTTGCCGAATTTATCAATATTTGCTTGATACTCTTGCTGAATGTTTTGAATAATGCCATTTAGTATAGACTCTTCCTTGGAGGACAGAAACAGCGCTTCGTTTACGGTATAATCAAAAAAAACGAATTGCTTGATTGTTTTTATCAATGTTGTACCCCAAATAAAATCAGGATGAATTAGTAATATCCATCCTGAGTTCACCGGCGTATGGTTTTTGTCAACCTCCACGCGAAATACCTGATTTGGTGCCATAAAAAACAGTGAGCCTTCATCAAAATCGCATTGCTGATATCCATATCTAAACTTAGTGTGAGAAGATTTTTTTAAAGAAATAACATAAAAATCAAGTAGCCAACTCATTGAATTGCTTTCATCCGAATGCCTTATCGAAGCGTAATCTATCACACTGATCAAAGGATGCTCGGGAGCTGGTAAACCTCTGAATTTATGAAACTCACTAATTGTTTTAATTCTATATGGTTTTTTATTTGCCATATCTAAATGTACCAATTATTGGTTATATACCTTTGCAAACTCTTTGGCAAACTCTTTTAGTTTTACTTTTCTAAATTTTGGCTTACTACTGTAATAATCTTCCAATAGTTTGCCATTACGAATACTTTTGTTCATTTCTGTTAATCCTTCTGCTATTTTAGGGTTAAGCCCAATTGATAAAGCTCCATTTAACATATCCCTATCAGAAATCAAAATCCATTTTAAGTCTGGTTTTCCAATTGCCTCACCCAACGTTTTTGCTATTTCATTACAAGTTAACTCTTCACTTACTATATAACGCACTTTTCTTTCTGAGAATGAACCTTCTAATTCCTCAGCAATAACTTCGGCAATATCAGAAGGTGATACCCAAGGACACTTATCATCTTCACCATAGTTAGAAGCTATAATTCCTTGAGATTTTATTGTAGGAATAAATCCAAATAAATTATAGTAGAAAGATGTAGGTCTTAGCGTCGTAATTTTAACTTCTTCTGGTAAGGACTTAAAGATATTTTCTACATTGGTATGTGCAATAAGCTGACCATTATTTTTATTCATATTACCGCCTATACTACTCAGATGTACAACCTTTTTTACGTTTGATTTTAAAATAGCTTCAGCATAGTTATTACCAACTTGTTTGTAAAATTCTATTTGATTGAAATCTTGATCAAAGTAGTCTCCTGGCGGAATCATACAATACACAGCATCTGCTTCTGCAAATGATTCTGTTAAAAAATCTACATCTTCCATAGTGCCAATAGCTGGAATCGCTCCAATCTCTTCAATTACTTTTGCTCTTTCAGGGTTACTACTTATTAACGTAACCGTATGTCCTTTTGCAATTAGTTCTTTTGCAAGAGGTTTGCTGATGTTACCCAATGAGCCTGTTAAAACTATATTCATTTTTTTCTTTTTTTTTTGTTTATACAAAGCTGCGATGGTATTAAGCAAGAGATGTAGCCAAAACGATTATTGTTGTAGTCAGAGTGGAAGGTCTTTGAAAAAGGACAAGCTATTTGTGCTGTGGACACGTTAACCTTGCTACCAAAGGTTTAGCTATGGTTTGAACGGTAGGGCGAAAAAGTTGCACGAACCATTCTGTTGAACACAACCCGAATTTTTAAATTTTTCTAATTATTTTTCTTCAGTTAAACGATTGCCTAAATTCCAGTGGAGTGAGTTTAGTTTTTGTTTTAAAAAACTTACTGAATGATTGCGGATGTTCAAAACCCAAAGCATAAGCAATTTCACTCACAGATAGACTTGTTGTGGACAATTCTTCTTTGGCTTTTTCTATCAATTTATGATGAATATGCTGCTGAGCATTTTGTCCCGTCAGTGAACGTAACATGTCACTTAAATAGCTTGGGGATACATTGACTTGACCAGCTAAATAATGAACAGACGGTAAACCTTCATTTAATGGTTTTGAATCTTTGAAATAATCGTCTAAAAGCTCCTCTAGCTGCAATAATAAATCTTTGTAAACAGCTTTATGTATAATGAACTGTCTGTTGTAAAATCGATTGCTGTAGTTCAGCAATAATTCTATTTGAGAAATAACTACATCGTGACTAAAATCATCTATTCTGCTCTTCAATTCATCGTCGATGATTTTAAAGATTGACATGACGGTTTCTTTTTCATGAGCAGAGAGATGTAATGCCTCATTTGTAGCGTATGAAAAAAAGCCATATTGCTTGATTTTTTTAGCTAGAGAGTAGTTCAGTAAAAAATCCGGGTGGATAAAAAAGATATAACCCGAAGCCGAACTTTTGGGACTTTCGAATACTTGATTTGGAGCGGTAAAAATCAAACCACCTTCACCAAAGTCATAATAGCTTTGTCCGTATCTTGCTTGTCCACAAAGTGTCGTTTTGTAAGCGATCTTGTAAAAGTTTAATATAAAGAAATCAAATGATTCCTCGGTAGAGATTGAAATATCTTCAATATTTATAAAACTTATCAAAGGATGCGCTGGCTTTGGTAGACCAAAAGCATGATGAAAATCGGATAATGAATTAAATTTTCGAGGTATGTTCTCTTCTTTTTTCATTTTTAGGAGCTAAACGACAACCGATAAGATACTAAATATCGGCTATCGTTAAAGTTACAATATTACTGTATTTTGTTTCAATGGTCATTATCTTGATCAACCTTGTACGGCATCGGACACTTCTTTCCAAGCTTCCCATGTTGCCAGGCGGTCATTGTAAGCTTTACGAACTGAAGGCAATGATTGGTTACCCAGAAAAATTCGTAGTGGTGGCTGTTTAGCATCTACTACTTTAAAAATAGCTTCGGGAGTGGCGTTGGGGTTTCCTCTTTCCAAATTTCGCAGACCTTGCACAAATTGCTCTTTAAAACCTGAGTAGATGTCAAGTCCACTGGCCATCTTCAATGACTCTTGACTACCGAACTCTGTCGCATAGGCACCAGGTTCTATGAGTGTTACTTTAATACCAAAGGACTCGACCTCTGCTGCCAGGCTTTCATGAATTGCCTCATATGCCCATTTTGTGGAACAATAATATCCGATTACCGGCATTGACTCAAGCCCAAGACTACTTGATACTCCTAATATGTGACCACTACCTTGTTTACGTAGTAGTGGTAGAGCGGCCTGGATAACAGATAAGGTGCCAAATAAATTCGTTTCATAGAGTGCCCGTACATCATCTAAACCAGCTTCCTCGATAGTACCGACAAGTGAATAGCCAGCATTATTCATAATGACATCTAGTCTGCCGAAATGATTGTAGGCTTGGTCGAGTACAGCCTTTACCTGATCCGTCTTTGTCACATCAAGCGCTAGGGTAAGCACATTTTCGCCGTAGGTTTCCTGTAGATCAGATATACTCTCCAATCTGCGGGCAGTTGCTACGACTTTATCCCCTCGCTCAAGTGCGGCTTCCGTCCAAATACGTCCAAACCCCCGAGAAGAGCCGGTAATGAACCAAACTTTGTTGTCTTTTTGATATTCCATAATTTTAAATTTTAATATTAGAACAATACAAAGGTCAATAATTACATTTGCCTTGTTGTAGCCTAATTGATGGAGAATGTAGCCAAAGTGAGGAAGTTGGGTTTAAACCAAATTTAGTATTTAAGTCTTTAAACAAATACTATTGAAACTTCATAGACAAGTATGTGCTAGAATAGGATTTAGATAATTAATAATAAATTCATATTGCTATTTAGTAATCAGCTTGTCCAATTTCTAATCGATAAATTTTCTCCTTGTCGTTAATGTAAAATTTAAAATATGTTTTAAAATCACCCCACTTCTTGGTATGAATTTTTCTGTAAATAGACAAACCTTCATTTTCGACTTTGTCGAGACTAGTAAACCATTCTTCTCCTATTGCATTAGTTGAAAAATTATTAAAATCGCGTAGTTTCCCATCATCGTACAGCTGTGCATCATTAGTAAAAAATGAGAACCAAAGCTTTGAATCTCCTTGTTGCCATGCTTCAAATGCCTGTTTGACAATATTGTTTTTAATACTATTTAGATTCATAGATTCTACTTCTTTATGTTCGTGGTTTCCTATTTGTCCACATGTATTGAAAAAGGATATGAACATTAATAAACTAATTAAATAAGTTGTTTTTTTCATTGTGATACTTATTGATTAGCTCCTCCATTAACAAGTAAATGTTGTCCATTTACAAATGATGATAGATCACTGGCAAAAAATTCTGCTAGATTTGCTACATCCTCAACTTCTGCCAATCTTCCCATGGGACAGCTTTCTATTAGTGATTTTCTTAATTCTGGATAAGCATTAGGATCAACAAATATTCCAGAATGATCTACTGCAAACGGAATGATAGAATTTACAGTAACCCCTCGATTCCCTATTTCTTTTGAAAGAACATCCACTAGATAGCGTGGTGTAGTTTTGCTTCCTCCATATACAGCCATTCCTGGTATGGGATATACCGTGGTGCTGGAAGCGATGTAAATAATACGTCCGTTATCTTCGATGTTTTTAGCCGCTTGCTGCATGGTAAAATAAGCACCTTTGGTATTGATATTAAACAATCTATCAAATTGTTCTTCTGTAAATTGCGTTACTGGTGTTTCTACCATTTCTATCCCGGCATTAGCCACCACAATATCGATTTTCCCAAAGGCTTTTTTGGTTTCATTAAATAGTCTTTCAATGTCAGTTACTTTACTGACATCAGCTTGTATAGCTATGGCTTTAACCCCCATAGCTTCAATATTTGATAATGTCTCTTCGGCTGATATGTTGTCTTTTGAAAAATTTATGGCAATATTGGCGCCAAGAGCAGCATATCTTTCTGCTATGGCTTTTCCCAAACCTCTTGCGGACCCTGTTATTAAGGCTGTTTTATTTTGTAATGAATTCATTTTTTGTGGTTTAAAATTTCTTGTTTATGTATTTAAGTCCTGCGTCATTAATCAATGCAAAAACTACCCCTGCAACTGTAGGAACAAGTAAGCGCAATACTGGAATTATTTGTAGTTCTGGGTGTACCCCAAAAAAGATGATCAAACCCAGAAACCAAGCAGGAATGTTATTTAACTCTTTAATTTTTGATATATATGCCAAAGAACCAATAAGGACAAAAACGATTAATGGAAATCCCAATACACCTAGTACAGGCGAAAGTAAACTTGCTAAAGACTGTATAAGAACTCCCATTACTATTCCCAAAATAATCTGTAAGAAACTGGGAGTATATATTTTAATCGATTTTCCAAAGAGGTAATAACTTACCCAGGCAAGAAACATGACCCAAGTAGTCCATCCCATAGAAAATGAGATAAATACTGCCAATGCTCCGCATAGCCCCATAACGAGGGCGGTTAAAAATGTTTTCATAATATGTAATAATTAAATGATTAAAGTAGTTAAGCCATTGCTCCGTTGGCACCTATATTCTGAGCAGAAATCCACTTGGCTTCATCACTTGCCAGGAAGGTTACAATTTTTGCAATATCTCCAGGTTCTCCAATACGATTGAATGCTGATAAAGAGGCTAATCTATTGATTACTGCTTCTGGTTTTCCTTTTGTGAACAACTCGGTGTTTGTAGGTCCGGGAGAAATTGAATTTACATTGATACCTCTATTTCCTACTTCTTTTGCAAACACGCGAGTTAATTGTTCAACTGCTGCTTTGGTAGCTACATAAGGTCCATAAGTGGGTAACATGATTCTGTTGACCGAAGTAGAAAAGTTGATAACACTTCCATTCTCTGCTAATTTCGTAGCAGCTTCACGAAGTGTATTAAATACTCCTGTTACATTTACATCCATTTGTTTTGCAAAATCCTCGTCGGTGGTATCTTTAATAAACGTATTGATCATAATACCTGCGTTATTGACCAAAACATCAATTTTTCCGTAATGGGCAATGGCATTATCGAAAAGATTTTTTACATCTTGCGAGTTACTTACATCAGCTTGTATAGCGATGGCATCTCCGCCATTTGTTTTGATTTGTTGTACAATCGCTGAAGCTGCTTCTTTACTGCCCGAATAATTAACAATTACTTTTGCTCCGGCGTCGGCCAAATGTAGTGCTACCTCTGCACCAATACCACGTGATGCACCCGTTATAAGGGCTACTTTGTTGCTTAAATTTTTCATTTATATATCTTTTTAAGTTTAATAGAACAAAGGTATTTAGGTACCACGCTTTGTTTGTTGCATAGAATACAGCATTAGTTGTAAAATTTAAATAGAAAATGAAAAGAAGAATAAAGAACTAACTCATTAAATAGAATGCTCTTTTCGATATTGGGCAGGGGATGTTTTGGTGTGTTTTTTAAAAAAATTGCTAAAATGGGCAGTTTCAGAGAACCCTAGTCTATAGGTTATTTCTTTGATAGACATGGATGAATTTTGCAATAGTGATTTGGCTTCGGAAATAGATTTGTCTGCAATCCAGGTAGTAACAGTTTTTCCTGTCTTAGTTTTAATAATATTACTTAAATAGTTAGGATGTAGATTTTGTGCTGAAGCATAATCCTGAACCCTGAAAACAGTTTCTGTTTTTCCCATAATTAAATCGCGGTAGTGCTTTTCAAGTAATCGTTTGAAGGATTTAACAATTTGCGAACTTCTGTTTCCTTCATAAATAGGGTTGTAATCCTTCCAAAAATAAGCTTTGATTTTATAAAGCATCACTGCCAATAAATGTCCGACAATTCTGTATTTATCAGTAGATTGGTTGGTGTATTCGTTGTGAATATTTAGATAAACACGCTCTACTTCACTATAAAATTCATCACTTACAATTTTAGGACTGATCGTTTCAGTTAATAAAAATGGAAATTCAGAGAAGATGTCTTTGTTGATATATTGTTTTAGAAATGTTTCATCAAAAGTTATAAGATAAATTTCTTCAATTTTTTCCCAACTGAATGTTCGGTAATTACTCGGATTGGTAAAGTAAATAGAATGCTGTTGTACGCCAAAAGAGTGTTCATCTATGGTATACTTTCCTTGACCGTTTTTTACAAAAAGAAATGAAAAATAATCTGGACGGAATGATGGTGATTGATATGGAAGTTTAAAATTGATGTCTTTCAAATTAAGAATAGCAAAACCTTCAGAAGGTTGAATTAAATCCACAGATAATCCCAAGTGAAGATATAATTCATATAGTGACTTTGCTTGAGGATTTTCGTTTTTCATTTCCTAGATTTTACCTTTGAATGCTATACTATACCGGCATAGTATTTATTAACAAATTTAAAAAATCGTGGTTAATGATTAAATGATGTTGGTGTTCGACTAAAATAGGATAGAAATTCTTATTAAATGATTACTTTACGGTATTATTTTCCTTTTACAATACCTTATTCTTATATGATCCACGTTTGTTGTTGCTTTTTAATACTCTTATTAAAAGGCTTTTATTGGGTTGTATAAGTTCATGTACATGATTATTATACTGAAATAAATCTAGTGACTTCGGTAGTGTAGATTGGATTCCTACCTCAAGTATTTTTAGAAACCTTTTTAATCATTTGATTTGGAAGGTTTTTGTTTTAAGGATTAAAAAATTCTATGAGGCAAACATAAATATGCTATGTTTTAGAGTTTGAGTAGTTGAAAAAATAAACTACATAATTCCAAATTTATTAAAAGCATCAACAGTACTCATTCCATTTTCTAAAGCCTTTTTTACAAGTTGCTCTCCTCTTGCTTTTTCTATAGCTCCTTCAAAAGCTTTTTTTTCAACTACCTTGGGGATAATAAGTACGCCATCTCGATCCCCATATACAATGTCCCCAGGATTAATTCTTATATGGTTTATCTCAATAGGTATATTATAATCTATTACTTTTCCTCGAGGTCCTTGATCTTGAGCATAAGTCCCAATAGAAAAGGTTGGAAAATTTAATTTTTCCACTTCATTTGTATCTCGAGAATAACCATGTAGTACAGCTCCTGCTGCATTTAATTTTATGGCCCTGGTACTCATCAATCCACCCCATAAAGCGTATGAAAATGATGATCCTGTACAGATGTAGACTTCATTCTTTTTTAAACTATCCAAAGCTTCAAACATAAGACCAAAAGGCTTTTTCATAAGTGGATTATTCGTTTCTTTGGAGGTTTCTTCAAATACATCAGCTTCTAATACAGGCATTGCTCTGCCAATTACCACCATATCATTTTTAACTGGTTTGATGGCAGGGTCTAAGAATTGATGTTGATACCCTAATTGATCTAAAATATCACCAACTAAGGCTGTAAAAAGTTCATTCTTGGCGATACTAAAAAGTTCATCATCTGATTTCCACATATAAAATTTATTTTTTCGTGAGTGTAATTGCTATAGGGGTATTTTTTTTAGAAGCTTCTTTTTTAAGATAGTTTTCCCAGTCTCTAGAAGTATTAAAATCACCACTTTTCTTCCATCCAAAGCCAGCCCAGTAGCTGAAGTGATTCTTTTGAATCTTGGTATTGACCCAAAGATTATTAAAACTTTCATCTTTAGATAAAGTATCGTTAATAGCTATATCAGTTATTGATTTTGGATTGATCAATATGGCTGTGCCAATGTACGAATCTTCCATAGGTTCC
Organism: Aquimarina algiphila; assembly: GCF_007489275.1. Classification (GTDB taxonomy): domain Bacteria; phylum Bacteroidota; class Bacteroidia; order Flavobacteriales; family Flavobacteriaceae; genus Aquimarina; species Aquimarina algiphila. The sequence goes on along the minus strand of NZ_VLNR01000024.1, from coordinate 64,455 downwards.
CAATAAGAAACCCAGCCTTCTGCTTTGTTCATTGTTGTTTTTCCTTTACCTTGATGTAGTGCCAAGCCAATACCAGCTTTGCTGAGCTGTCGTTTAGAAGTATAAGATATTTGGCAATGATATAGATGAGTTCCTAAATCAAGAGAAATTCTTTTTTTTTCACTTACCTCAGAATTTCCAACTTTTATAGTGGCGTACTCTAATTCAAAAATACTTCGAATTGGGCCATTTGCTAATATTTTCCAATTTGTAAAGTTTTTAGTCAATAGATAGGTGTTGTTATGAATGAGAGCGACACCACCACAACCCCTGGTAGTTCCTACATGGTATGCATCATAACCTTCTCCATGATCTTTATGATACGATTTTCCATTTAAATAATCCTTGTACCATTTATTGATAATTGGATAGTCTACTCTTTTTGTCCAACAATCAATTCCGCTAGAAATTAATCCCCCTGGTTTTCCTTCTTCAAATAATTGTTGGCATTTTGGTCCATAGGTTCTAAATGCTACTTTATCGTTTTCCCAGGCAAAATCATCTATTCTTTCTGGAACTATTCTGCAAAAAGTATGTACATCAACTTTATTATTTAGTTGAGTTTCTTTTTGATATACAAGTGTAAACTTTTTAGTTTCATTAGGATTAAAATCAGTTTGAAAAATAATATAATCTTGTATTGAATCTTGATCTATATCAACAAGTTGTGATACAACTAGATTGTTTTTAGTGTCAAAAATTGATAAATTATTATATTCTTCTTTAGAAAATTCTGGTACATCTTTTAATTGAATTTCTATAGTTTCTTTCTCTCTTTTTAAATTAGTATTGTTAACCGTTGTAATAGTATATAACTTGTCAGTTGCTTCACAAGAGATTAGTAGAGATGGAACAAAATAGTATACTATAAAGAGTATTAAAAAATGATGTTTCATAAAAAATTCATTGATTTTAAGGATCAAAGAAAAGAAAATGATATTGACAATAATAGATAGATATTAACCAGTATTTTATGAATATTTGCATTTAATAATTTATTTTTATCTTTTTTGGTAAAATTTATATAATGCCTAAGCCTAAATTTCTTTCCTCAGACCGTACTTCTAATTTTGGGATTTCAGTATCCTATTTTGAATTACCATTTTTTTTGAATCCATTACACTATCATAAAGAATTAGCTTATATTATTGAAGGTTACGGGACAAGATATGTAGGAAGTAGTATTAAATCATATCAAAAAGGGGATATGGTTTTGGTAGGAGAAGAACTTACTCATGTATGGAAAAGTGATCAACAATTTTATGAAAAAGACACGGATTTATTGACTAAGGCTATTGTGCTAAAATTTTATCCTGATTTTGCAGGAAAAGATTTTTTAAGAATACCTGATGTGTATCCTATTAATAGAGTGTTTGAGAAAGCTTCAGGAGGACTTCATATTGAAGGAAAAACAAATGAAATTATTAGTAATATTTTACACAAAATGCTCGATCAATCCTCTTTGGAGCAAATGGCATCTTTGATCCAAATTTTGAGTTTAATTTCTAAATCCGAAGAAGTTGAGGTATTATCGAACTTTGATTTGCATAAATCTTCCAACCCCAAGGAAAAAGACCGAATGAATAAGATTATTCAGCATACTATGCTGAATTTTACAAAGAATATCTCTCTTGATGAAATTTCTAATGTTGCGAATTTATCAAAAAGTGCCTTTTGTCGTTATTTCAAAAATGCAGTCAAAAAGAGTTATAGTGAATTTTTATATGAAGTAAGGGTTGAATTTGCATGTAAAATGCTTTTAGAAAGTAATGTTACCATTATGCAGATATGCTATGAATCAGGGTTTAATAATCCTTCAGCTTTTTCTCAAATTTTTAAAAGAGCCAAAGGAGTAACTCCAAATCAATATCGTAAATCTAATATGATCGTAAACTACTAAATTGGTTTAAGGCATAAAAGTATTAGGATTTGACTAGTAGCAGCTCGTAAAAGTAAATTATAATAAAGCATGTTGACTTTTCGGTATTTACCTTCTGCCCAGAATATATTTTAGAAATCTCTCCCTAAGAAATACATGAATATTATCAAAATAATGAGTGAGCAGATGTAAAATGATAATATTAATATATAACATATCAAAATCTATATACTACTAAGAACACGCTAACCCTAAGTTTGTACTATTCTTTCTTGATGTAATTCTGGAGTAAAATGATTCCTGTAATAAATTAAAGAATCTAATTAAGAATACTATAGCATCATAATTGTCAAATAATAAATAAACCATAATGAAAAAAGGAATGCTAAATTTTACTACTAAAACATTTGCGATATTCTTCGTGATTCTTTTCGTAGCATCTAACCTTATGGCACAATCTATTTATGAGCGACCTCAAATTAAGGAGCTTATAGATAGAGTAAATACGTATCAATTAAATCACCCTTGGAAAGAGTATGATGATAATTGGATACGAGGAACGTATTATGCTGGGGTAATGGCGTGTTATTTTGCAACAGAAGATAAAACCTATTTAGAGCAAACAGATAAATTATGTACATCTTTAAAATGGAAAGTACCCACACTACCTCCAGTGCACCCTGCAAGTGGAGCTAATTTATTAACTGTAGGACAATCTATGATTCAGTCTTATATGGCAAAACCAGAAAAGAGTAAGATCAGAGGAGTTATTGACCATTTAGATAATCCAAATCTTAGAAATCCAAAAGGGAACCCGCATCAATGGTATTATGAAAATGGCACACGATATGTAGATGCTTTATTTACAGGGCCACCGACCTTAGCGATGCTGTATAATGTTACTGGAGATCAAAAATATTCTGACTGGATGGATGCTATGTTTTGGGATGTTTATGGTAAATTATACAATACAGATACTAATCTGTTTTATAGAGATAAACGCTTTTTTCCTTCAAACAAAAATGGCAAAAAAATAGTATGGTCGAGAGGGAATGGTTGGGCTATGGCTGGTATTGCAAGAATTTTAGAGTATTTACCAATGGAGCACGGTAATTATAAGCGCTATGAATCCGTACTTAAAAGTATGGCAGCAGCTTTAAAAGAATGTCAAGCTAAAGAAGGGTTTTGGTATCCAAACTTAGCAAATCCAGATCATGCACCTTTTAAAGAAACAAGTGGAACCAGCTTCTTTATCTATGGACTTGCTTATGGTATAAATAATGGAATTTTAAATAAAGAAGAGTACTTACCTATAGTTAAAAAAGCATGGAAATCTGTGACTGATGAAATTAGTAAAGAAGGAAAAGTACAATGGGGACAATTGGTAGGAGACCAACCCGTAAATCTTTCTAAAGACGATTCTCACGAATATGTTACGGGAACGTTCTTATTAGCAGCTAGTGAAATGTATAAAATGAACCTTAAAGGAAAATAAGAAAATGGATCATATCACTTATGAAGAACGTTACGCGGCACATCCAGCCGATGTAAAAAATTATGACACCGATAGACTTAGAGAACAGTTTTTAATTGAAAAAAACTTTGAAACAGATAAAATAGTATTGACGTATACTATGAACGACCGCTTTATCGCAGGTGGTGCTGTTCCAGTTTCAAAATCACTATCATTAGATCCTATCGATCCACTTAAAGCATCACACTTTTGTGATCGTAGAGAAGTTGGAATGATCAATATAGGAGGAGAAGGAATTGTAGAGGTAGATGGAAAAGAAATCGTTCTACTTCCTATGGAAGGAATTTATATTGGAAAAAATACCAAGTCTATAATCTTAAAAAGTAAATCTGGCAGTAACCCTGCTAAATTTTATATTAATTCTGCCCCTGCTCATCAAGCTTATCCTATAAAAAAGATTGAGCTTAAAGACAGAATTACTTTAGATCTAGGAAATTCGAATGACGCTAATGAGCGTCAAATCTTCCAATACATCGTTGCGGCGAGTGTACAAACTTGTCAGTTACAAATGGGGATTACAAAACTAAAACCCGGTAGTATTTGGAATACGATGCCCCCACATACGCATAATCGCCGTATGGAAGTATACTTATATATAGATCTTCCTAAAAATCATGCGATTAGTCATTTTATGGGCGAAGCTACACAAACCAGACATATTTGGATGACCAACGAGCAAGCAGTTATTTCTCCACCTTGGTCTATACACTGTGCTTCTGGAACTTCGAGCTATAGCTTTGTTTGGGGAATGGCTGGCGAAAACTTAGACTTCACAGATATGGATGCTATAAAAGCAATAGAATTGAAATAATATGGGGATTTTAGATAGTTTCAAATTAGATAACAAAGTTGCTTTAGTTACAGGAGGTTCAGACGGAATAGGAAAAGATTTAGCACTTAGTTTAGCACAAGCTGGTGCTAAAGTCTGCATCAATGGAAGATCCAAAGAAAAACTGGACCAAGCAAAAAAAGATTTTAAAGAAAAAGGATTTGATGTATTTGCTATTGCTTTTGATGTCAGTGATGAAAAAGCAGTAAACGTAAGTATCAAAACTATAAAAAAAGAAATAGGTTCTATTGATATTCTTATCAATAACGCTGGAATTATTAAGCGTACACCAATTTTAGAAATGGAAGAAAAGGATTTCAAGGAAGTTTTAGATATCAATCTTGTTTCTACATTTTTAGTCTCAAAAGCTGTAGTTCCTGATATGATTACCAAAAAAGAAGGAAAAATAGTCAACATTTGTTCCTTAATGAGTACGTATGGTCGCAACTCGGTTTCGGCCTATGCTTCTGCAAAAGGCGGTTTAGCTATGCTTACCAAAAATATGTGCGTAGAATGGGGTAAACACAACATCCAGGTCAATGGTATTGCACCGGGATATATCAAAACTGCAAAGACCGAAGAATATGCTAGTAAAGGACATCCATTTAATAACTTAATAATGACAAGAACCCCTGCTGCACGATGGGGTGTTGTAGAAGACTTATCTGGTACTGCTATTTTATTGTCTTCAAAAGCAGGAGATTTTATTAATGGACAAATCATTTATGTAGATGGCGGTATTACAGCTAATATGGGGTACATGGAAAACGAGAATAATTAACTAACAACAAAAACGAACTATCTCAAAAAATTATTCCATAACAGATTAGCCTTTTATTTTAAATACAAAAAAAGAAAAACCGTTTTAGATTTGAAACGGTATTTTCTTTCCTAAAAAAGTTAATATGTCAAAATTCAAAAAAATACTAGTCAGTGTTTTACCGGGAATATTCTTAATAGGATATAATGTCGGAACAGGAAGTGTAACTTCTATGTCTAAAGCTGGGGCTAATTTTGGTCTAGATCTTCTGTGGACTGTTCTAGTAAGTTGTGTTATGACGTATTATTTAATTACGCTTTTTAGTCGCTATACTATGGTGACTAAAGAAACCGTTATTCAAGGGATTAAAAAACACATCCACCCCGCTTTAGCAATTGTGTTAATTGTTGCCTTATCTACTATAATAGTTAGTGCGCTTACTGGCTTGTTGGGCATTATGGCAGATGTAATGGCAGAATGGTCAGAAGCTGTTTTGCCATGGAATATTTCATCTTTATCGTGGGCAATCTTAATTGGAGTGTTAATTTATGTTCTTATTTGGTTTGGAAATTATGAGTTCTTCGAAAAGGTTTTAGCCATTTTGGTAGCAATTATGGCTTTAGCTTTTGTTACTACCATGTTTATAAATTTTCCATCTATATCCAAGTTGGTAAAAGGGTTTATTCCAAGATTTCCACAAACTGCAGAAGGTAGTGATAATAGTCCATTTATTATTATAGCTGGTATGGTGGGAACTACAGTGTCGGTATTTGCCTTTGTAATTCGGTCACAAATTGTAAAGGACACAGGTTGGGATATGTCAGACAATAAACTGCAGAAACGTGATGCATTTGTAAGTGCCTCTTTAATGTTTATTATTAGTTCTGCTATACTAATTACCGCTGCTTCGACTTTACATGTTAAAGGTTTAAGCTTAAATAATGTTGCAGAAATGATTCCTTTAATGGAACCTATTGCTGGTAAAGCCGCTCTAGGGGTTTTTGTTATAGGTATTCTTGCCGCGGGTTTATCTTCTCACCTCCCCAATACGCTTGTAATTCCGTGGCTCATTATAGATTATAAAGAACAGGAAAGAAATACAAAAACAGTAAGTTCTCGAGTAATCGTATTACTTTTAACATTATCAAGTATTTTAGGGATAGGTCTAGGTTTTAGACCTGTATTTATTTTAATGCTATCGCAAGCTAGTATAGCCATAGTATTACCCATAACTATAGGGTCTGTATTTTACTTAACTTGTAAAAAGTCACTAATGAAATCGAATGTAAACAAAATACATGACATCATTATATTGATATTGATTATGGCATTTACGTTGTATGTTAGTAGCTTAGGTGTTGAAGGTTTACTAAAAGACCTCGCTAATATTTAAACTAAAGTCCCCATGAAAAGAGCATCACAAATCTCTTTATTATCGTTTTTTTTGACTATAGTTTCTTGTAGTAGTTTTTTAAATGGTCAAAACCAAAATAAAACTATTTCTAAAGAGAATATTAAAAAAGCAAACAGATTGATCCCTCAAGTAGTACAAAGTACCACTATTCGTAATGAGGCTCATCCGCTATCAGGAAAAATTAATAGGTTTTTAAAAAACCAAGATAATCTTAATGATTTTAAACTTACAGGGTTGAAGAGGAATGATTATCTAGAAATTATCGAAAAGCAAGTGCGTGCCATGCTAAAATATCAAAATAGCAAAGGTCGCATTATTGACCCTGTCGAAAAAGTTGAAAAATATTATACCACCCCCTGTTTTGCACATAGTGTAGCAGTGTTAGCTTTTTCAGGAAAATTAAAAAAAACAGATCCTCTTTTTGAAAGTGGTGTAAAAGCATTAACTGAATCATTAAACGATATGGTTAACAATCGAGTGAATGGAAATCATGGAGATTTTTACACTTGGCCAGTGATGTTAGCTTACGAAAACTTTAAACCTTTTGTAAATAAAGAGGTTTTAAATTCCTGGAATACAAGTTTAAAATCCATCGACATTTCCAAATTATATGCTTTTTATAATAAAGAAAAGGCAATGAATTGGATTTTGGTGCATGCCTCTGGAGAATTTTTAAGAGCTAAAAATAAGTTTACCTCTCATGAGTATGTAGAGAGGATGTTAGGCTTCCAACTTTCTAATTTCACGAACTCGGGAATGTATAATGAAGGAGGAAATCCTTTATCATACGATCTTTTTGCCCGACATTATTTAGCAGGGGTCTTACAACTAGGATATAAAGGAAAACATGCCGAAGTATTACAAGATAACCTATGGAGAGGTGCATGGACATCAATGTTCCTTCAATCTCCTTTTGGAGAGCTTCCGGCAGGGTATAGAAGTAGTCACCATATTTGGAATGAAGCAGAACAATGTGTTTTGTTTGAAATTTATGCTTCAGCATATTCAGATTTAGGAAAAAAAGAAGAAGCAGGTGCTTTTAAAAGAGCAGCGATGTTATCTCTTAATTCTATTAAACAATGGATAAGAGAAGATGGTTCTGGTTATATTGTAAAAAACAGATTTCCGATAGAAAATAAACATGGATACGAAAGATATTCTGTACACACTTGCTATAATATGTTAGCAACTTCGATGCTAGCTCAGGCATGGCAATTCTCTAATGATGAAATAAATGAATTACCTGCTCCTTCGGATATAGGAGGATTCGTAATTCCAATATTAAAACCGTTTCATAAAATATTTGCAAATGCCAACGGAACCTATCTGGAATATGAGACTAATGGAGATCAAAAATATAACCCAACAGGAATTATTCGATCACATATCAAAGGAGGACATCCCCAGTTAGGTCCTTCAAATGGGATCGCACCTCTCTTTAGTGGGGAAAATACATATATGGCTACAGGACCTTTATGGGAAAACTCTGATGGTACTTGGAGTTCCTTAGCCGAGCTTAAAATGGACCCGTCTAATGTTGAGATTTTAGAAGAAAACACTCACAGTGTGGAGTTTAAAATTACCTATGACATAGCTCCTGAAAAATCACAATCTATTACCGAAATCATTTCAATAAAAGACCATAAAATAATCGTTGAAACCGAGTTCAAAGGTTTTGAAGGAAAAAAACGTATTTCGTGGCCAATGCTTATTAATGATGGGAAAAATAAGGTTAAAAGCCAAATTTCAGATCGTTTTGTAGAGCTAGTACTCCAGGAAAAGAACATACGTTTTTCTGTAATTCAACCTCAAAAAATAAACTTAATATCATCAGATCATCTTATTAAACATGTAAATGGTATGTTTAAAGGTGTTTTTGCAGAGTTTTCAGGAAATAAGGTGATATATACATTAGAATAAAGAACATATGATGGTATTATCTTTTCAATATATAGCAAGATCCGGATTTTATACATATGAAGCCGATACTACATTTACGGTATAATGTATAAATCTATTATTGATGAGAAATTTTAAAATTGTTCCCCTTTCTGAGGAATATGCTTTGCAGATAAAAACAGAAAAAAAAGATGACTATGGTCTAGAGGTTATGGAACAGCTATCGACAGGAGCTGGACCTTGCCGAGTTTCTCTTCAACCATTTGAAATAGGAAAAGATATAAGATTGGTGTTTAGACATAGTCCATTTGATATCAAAAATGCCTTTGATCAACCCGGACCTGTATTTATTCATAAAAAACCTGTTAAAGCTTATGAAGATATTTACAATTTTCCGCCTGGTATAAAAAAGATAGGGATAATTTCCCTTTGTCTTTGATAGGGTATAATCAAGAGCAAAAAATGGTATTTACAAAATTAGTTGGTGATGAAGATGTTGATGAGTTGATCGAAAAAATATTTAAAAATCATCATAATATCTCCTATTTACACGCCAGGAATTCTGAGGCATGTTGTTTTATCTGTAAAATAGAACGCCTTTGATATATTGACCTAAAGCTTGTAAAATTCATAGAACCAAGGAATTGAATGAGTTGTTTTTGATCCTATAATTTTGAATAATGTAAAAAAACAGAACAAAAAATTGTTGGTTTTAAAATAGTTCCTATCTTTGTAGACGACTGGTCTAATATAAAAATGAAAAAAGAAACTGTAGATAATATTTTAGCAATAGGTACCGATTTGGTATTAAAAAAAGGATATAATAACCTGGGTATTCTAGAAGTTTTGGAAACTGCGAAGATTCCAAAAGGTTCTTTTTATTATTATTTTAAAAGTAAGGAAGATTTTGGAATACAACTCATCAAATATTATTCAGAACATTCATTAAAGATTTTAAATAGCTATTTAAAAGACACTAGCAAAAATCCAAGAGAAAGATTATTGTCTTTCTTTAATGATATGAAGAATGTATATTCTGATAAAGGGTTCAAAGAAGGATGTTTATTAGGGAATTGTAGTTTGGAGTTATCTGATGTTTCAGAATCATTTAGTACAGTAATTTCTTCAGAATTGGATAAATGGCAGTTTTGTTTTGAAGATTGTATTATTGAAGGACAGAACACAGGTGTTATTAGCGCTGATAAATCATCTGTGGATATGTCGAACTTTATTCTTTCTGGATGGGAAGGAGCTATTTTGAGAATGAAATCTTCAAAAAATAATGATGCTATTGAAGTTTTTATTCAATATGTCTCAAAATACATTCTTTAGTTTTTTTTAGATATTTAGTAGTAGACTGGTCTAATTTTGATTAAATTAAAAAAAAGAAAAATGAAAAACGTAGTAATTACAGGAAGTAGTAGTGGATTTGGGTATTTATCCGCATTAACTTTAGCCAGAAAAGGGTATAAAGTTTGGGCTACAATGAGAAATGTAGAAAGTAAAAATTCTTTGAAAAAAGAAGAATTACTAAAAATTGCTCAGCAAGAAAATCTGAAGATTTCTGTTGTAGAAATGGATGTAAACCTTGACGATTCGGTATCAGAAGCAATACAGATAATAGTAGATGAAGACGGCAGAATTGATCATTTGATTAATAATGCAGGGTATATGTTTGTAGGTATTACAGAAGCGTATAGTGTAGAACAAGCCAAAGATCAATTTGAGACAAATTTCTTTGGGATTTTACGTACAACAAAGGCAGTAGCGCCATATATGCGTAAACAAAAAGAAGGCCTTATTATAAATGTAACCTCACTAGCTGGTAGATTGGCTTTTCCTTATTTTGGTATTTATTGTGCAAGTAAGCATGCTGTAGAAGCATACTCACAAGCATTACGATATGAGTTAGCCCCATTTGGTGTTGAAGTAAGCGTTGTAGAGCCAGGTCCATTTGGGACGAATCTTTTATTTACAGGTCCAGCAGAAGAAGATCAAGGCGTATTTAATGAGTACGGAGATCATAAAGAAACTCCACATGCAATGTTGAAAAATTTTGAAGGTTTCTTTGAGACAGAAGACGCTCCAGATCCTCAATTAGTAGCAGATGATATTACTGGATTAGTTGAAGCGGCACATGGAAAAAGGGTAGAGAGAATAGTATCAGGAATCGATTATGGTCTTGTAGACTACAATGATAAAGTTGCTCCTATTCAGAATTCGCTGATTAAAGATACATTACAAATGGAGCATCTTTTAAAAATTGCTCAAAACTAAGTAAGTGATATGATCCTTTCTCATAAGACATTGGATTTATATAATAAAAGACTATTCGAAAAGGCGGTGATTAAACCGCCTTTTAATAAGCCTAATCCTATGCCCAATGAGGCCTGTTTTTTATACGTAATAGAAGGAGAATATGATGCTGTTTCAGAAACCAAAAAGTTGCGTATCAAGGTAGGAGAATCTGTACTTATGAAGTGCGGTAACTTTGTTTCCAAAATGTTACCTGATAAAAAAGAGGGTACTTATGAGGCTATTGCAGTTCATTTTTATCCAGATATTCTAAAAAAAGCCTATGGTACTACCTTACCTTCTTTCTTGAAAAAGTATACCGTCACAGAAAGATCAAATATGGTAAGACTGGAAGCATTGGTATTAATTAAGAAATATATCGATAGTATTCTTTTTTACTTTGAAAACCCAAGTATGGTAAATGAAGATATCCTGGTATTAAAACTTAAAGAAATCATACTTCTTTTACTACAAACAGATAACTCTCAAAAAATAAGAGAAATACTATCTAATCTTTTTATCGAAAACTCATTTAGTTTTAATGAAATCATTGAAGCACATATTTTTTCTTCTGGAGTAAATATTTCAGATTTAGCCATGTTAACCAACACAAGCCTGTCATCTTTTAAAAGAAAGTTTAAAAAAATCTATAATGATAGCCCCAATAATTACATTAGAAATAAGCGTTTGAATAGAGCTGCTGATCTTCTGTTAATTTCAGAATTAAGTATTTCTAATATTGCATATGATTGTGGCTTTAATGATATAGCACATTTCTCAAAATCTTTCAAACAAAAATTTAGTATTTCCCCTTCAATTTACAAATTGAACCAAAAACACAAAATGTTGAACGAATAGCAAAAAACATGTCTTGTAATTAAGAACAACTTTGCATCAATATTAACTATTAAAATATATATGATGGAAAAGTTTTCTCAAAAAATCACCCATGCTATGAATGTTACTCCGCAACAAGCATGGGAAGTTATTAGTAAAGTTGAAGGTGTAGATCAATGGTTTGCATCGCTTATTAAAACCTGTCGCATAGCAGATGGAAAACGCTTTTGCGAAACTCATGATGGGTCCAAACTCGATGAAGATATTATCGAGGTTAATGCAGAGACAAAAACTTTTGTTTATGGAATTCCTTCTCAGGAAATGTTACCCGTAGAAAATATAGTAGGAACGATGAAAGTAAAATCAATTTCTGATCAAAAGACTGAAGTAGAATGGTCGGCAACATTCGATGCTGACAAGGAGAACGCACCAGTTGCTCAGGAAGCATTTAGAAATCTTTGGACAATGGGTTTAAAAGACATGGAAACTTTTATTAATTCAAAAAATCAATAACATGAATGTATTAAAACTGAATTTAAGTCTGGCAATAGTGGTATTGATAATGTCTTGTAATAAGAAATCAGAAACATCTACCATAGCATTGCATAAAACGAATAAAAAAAATAAAGTAGAAGAAATGGCAATATCCAAAAAAGAAGAAATCATAAATGTTGCTTTGGTATATCTTAAAGATGGTCAAGAAGAAAAATTTGAAGAGTATAAGAGAAGGGGAGCGGCCATACTAGAACAATATGGGGGTAAGATAGAACGAATTATTAAGCCTAAAATGTTGGTAAAAGGAGATGTTGAATTACCAGACGAAATACATTTTGCATCTTATCCAAGTATTGAAGTCTTTAATAAGTTTAATCAGGACGAGGAGTTCATGAAGGTAAGAAAGGAATTTGCAATGCCATCTATTAAAGATATTTCGATCTTTACTAGTAAGAATACTGATTTTAAATTTAAAAAAGAAACAGGAGACAAAACCAAAACATACGGTATTGCTTTAGTGTATTTTAAAGAAGGAGAGAAGTATAGAAAGCAATTTGGAGAATATCACGATGAAGCATGTAAAATAATTCCTGAATTTGGGACTCATTTTGAACGCTTTATTGCTCCATTTGAGTCAAAAGGAAGAGTCGAAAAACCTGATGAAATACATAGGTTTTATTTTGACTCACCAGAAGGGATGAAACAGATGGGAACAGATCAAAGAATGCAGGCATTATTTCCTAAACGAGATGCTTCACTAAGTAATCTAATTTTCTTTATTGGAGAAGCGATATTATAATTTTATAAAGAACTTTTGGGATTAAAATCACTACCGTTAATAATAATGGTAGTGATTTTATAGGTTTTTTTAACAAAAGATTAATATGCTAAAACCAAAAAACAAGACCTTAGCGATATACTTTGCTGTAATGTTTCTCTAAAAAAGTATACTAAGTTGATATTACCAAAGAACATTTTTTTAATGTATTACTAAATGATTAATTTAGATAGCTGTTCTTTGTAGTATATTTAACTTTAAAGTATCGGTATTATGATTTCCCCAAGCATTCCGAAAAATGAAAAAGAACGTCTGGCAGCCGTAGAAAAGTATCAATTATTAGATACACTGCCAGAAGAAGATTATGATAATATAACCTCGCTGGTATCCTATATTTGTGATGCTCCGATATCGTTAATTACGTTATTAGATAAAGACAGAAATTTTTTAAAATCACATCACGGAGTCCCATTTAGTGAATCCCCTAGAGAAATTTCATTTTGTGGTCACGCAATTAATTCTAATGATACGATTACCATTATCGAGGATTCTAGAAAAGACAAACGTTTTTTTAATAACCCTTTGGTTACAGAACATCAAGCCATTTTTTATGCAGGGGCTCCTTTGGTAGATTCAAATGGTTTTAAATTAGGAATGTTATGTGTGTACGATAATAAACCCAGAAAACTTACTCAAGAACAACAAAAGGCATTAATATCTATGGCCAAACAGGTTATCAATTTGTTTGAACAGAGGTATCAGAATTTTAAACTCCAAAAAATTCAAGATAAATTAAAAAGTAGAAATGAAGATTTAAAGAAATTTGCAAGTGTTGTTTCTCATGATCTTAAATCTCCGTTAGCTAATATTATTTCTTTAACCGAACTTTTGGCCTATGATAATAAAGATACATTAAATAAAGAATCTTTACAGTACTTGGAGTACCTAAAATCATCCTCGTATTCTCTTAGAAATTATATCGATGGTATTCTTAAGTTTTATAAGAGTGATGATCTCATTATTCATAAAAAAGAAACTGTTGCTTTTGATGTCTTAATGCATGAATTAAAAAGAATCACTGATACAGAACGAAATGTTATTTTTAATTTTCAAAGTGACGTAGAAGAACTCACAGTTAATAGGGCTGCACTTATGCAGATATTGATCAATCTTGTTACTAATGCAATTAAGTATAATACAAAGTCTAATATAATTGTAGAGGTTGATTTAAGAGATACAAAGGATTTTTATGAGTTTTCTGTAAAAGACAATGCTGATGGTATTCCACAAGAACATTTAGATAAAATTTTTGAGCTTTTTTCTGTAGTGGGAGTAGCTGATAGAGATGGAAATGTAGGAACGGGTATCGGATTAGCAACGGTCAAAAAAATTATTAGTAATCTGGGAGGGAAAATTACTGTTTCTTCTAAGGAAGGAGAAGGAAGTTTATTTACTTTTACAATAACTAAAGAGATGCTATAAATATTGATAACATAATCAATGTTTAATGTTTATAGAAGTAAGAGTTGTAATACGTAAAAGATAAAATGGCTAAGATATTTGATGAGATCAACCCAGAATTTGAAACTTTTATAAAGAATCAGAAGATTTTTTTTGTTGGGACTGCTGCGACAGAAGGGCGAGTAAATATTTCTCCTAAAGGTATGGATACATTTCGTGTTTTAGGACCAAATAAAGTAGTGTGGCTTAATCTTACTGGTAGTGGAAATGAGACAGCCGCACATGTATTAAAGAATAACAGAATGACAATTTTGTTTTGTTCTTTTGAAGGAAAACCACTTATTCTTAGACTTTATGGACAAGCTAAGATACATCATCAAAGAGATGAATCTTATCATGAATACATTGATTTATTTCCTAAAATTTTAGGTTCTCGACAAATTATTGAAATGAATGTGGATACAGTACAAACATCATGTGGGTATGCCGTTCCTTTTATGGATTTCAAAGAGGAAAGAACGCAACTTAAATCTTGGGCAGAGAAGCAAGGAGAAGATCGGTTAAAAGAATATCATAAAGAAAGGAACAAGGTAAGTATTGATAATTTCAAAACCGGAATCTAGGATATAGATAGAATCGATATCAATTTCATTAAAGAGATACACCAACTAAGACTCCTATTCCTACACCTCCAATAGCATAGAGCACTTTTTCAAAAGCACTTTTTCTTCGTTGTCTTTTAGTACTTTTTTCTACGATTTCAAGACTATTAGTTGCCTTTTCTAAGCTGTTTACGGTATAATCTAACGCCCTTTGGGTATTAATTAAGGTAGCTTGAGTTTTTTGATAAACAATCTGATCTAAACTGTCGCTTTTTGCAAAATTGGATTTTAATTGATTTTCTAATTCTACATTACGTCTTAGTGTTGCTGTATAGTTTTTGAGTATAGCCTCTGTAACGGTATCCTTGTCTTTCATCCCTTGATAAATTCTTTTCATTGTCTCATAAGAAATAGAATTCATTAAATAAATGTCTGATGTTCTAAAAATATAAGGGACATCTTTTTTTGCCAAATACGGTACCCCTTTGCGGTTAGCATAAGATGCAGGGATTTCATAGGCCTTTATAGAATCTAACTCTACTACAAGCAGATCTTGACTATAAGAGATCGAAATGGAGAATATCAAAAAGGTAAGTAAATAGAATTTTTTCATGATGCTAAGAATTATGAGTGATAGACTTTATTCTATATAGAGTTTATAAGCCAAATAAGCTGTCTAACAATTTTGTTTCTACAGTTATTTTGTCCTGAATTTTCTTTAATGAATCTTGGAGTTTCATTTTATGGTCCCAATCTATTGCATTTTTCTCTCCAAAATCTAGTAATAAAGAATCTCGTTTATGGGTTACAAGATCTTTTTGAAGTTTCAATTTGTTTATTTCTTTTAGAGATTTTTGTAAATTGATTTTGGTAGCAGCTAAAGTATCTTTTGAGATTTTTAATTCTTCTCGAGCTCTATCCAATTCTGATTTTATAATTTTCCAATTGGATCCAGAATTAAAAGATATATATCCAATAATGACCAAAAATACGAGAGCAACGATCTGAAGAATAGTATTAATTTTCATTTATGTTTTTTTGTGTTTCTGCTACGGTATCCATTCAAAATACTTTCTTTGAAAGTATAATATGTTGGTTAATTTATCTAGAGGAATAAATGTAAGTATTTTATTTATTTCAGACACAGGGGAAACACCCCAAAAAAAATAAAAATTTTAATACAACCATAAGGTTCTCATAATAATGAACTTAGAGTCTTTTTGTTGGTTGATTATAATTATTTAGGATTATTTTTTCTTCCAGTATCAAAAAATGAAACTACTAGTTTGTATTGTTGCAATTGCTAGGTCAAATAGGACCCAGTTTTGTATAATAATTTTGGAGAAGAAACAGAAACTAAACATTGAAATGAAAAAACTACCACTTTTACTTTTATTAATGATCCTTAGTGTTACAGGATATGCTCAAATTAAATTTGAAAAAGGATATTTTATAGATAATAATGGATCAAAGACAGAATGTCTAATTAAAAATATCGATTGGCATGATAATCCTACCCAAATTCAATATAAAATAACAGAAGATGCCAAAGCCAAAACAGGGTATATAAAAAATATTAAAGAATTTGCTGTCTCAGATTTAAGATATATAAGAGTAACTATAGATATAGATAGGTCAAGTAAAGATTTGAAGAAGTTAAGTGACAATAAAAACCCTGAATTTAAAGAAGAAACACTTTTTTTAAAACATTTGGTTAAAGGAGAGGCTAATTTGTACTTATATGAAGATGGGAATCTAAGAAGATATTTTTATAATGTAGGAGATGATAATATCCAGCAATTAATTTATAAAGTATATAGGGTGTCCAGTATTCAAATTGATAAGAATAATCGATATAAACAACAACTTTGGACAGATGTACGATGTGATAATATAGAAGAAAGTGAAGCTGCAAAAACTGAATACAAAAGAAAAAGCCTAATAAAATATTTCACAAAATATAATACCTGCATAGATCCAAGTTTTGTAAACATTCAAAAAAGAGAGGATCGAGACTTATTTAACCTAAGTATCAAACCAGGGATTGGTTTCGCATCTTTACCATATAGAAATAGGACTTCTAGTAATGTAGGTGATTTTGAAAATAAAACGACTTTTAAACTCGGTGTCGAGGCTGAGTTTGTCTTACCGTTTAATAAAGGTAAATGGGCAATATTTATAGAGCCTACATACCAATCGTATGATTCTAATATAGAAACAGAAACAAATCCTTCCTTTACAGGAACGCCAACAATTCGGAATTATAAGGTAGAATACAAGTCTATTGAACTACCCATAGGTGCACGACATTATTTCTTTTTGAATGATAAGTCTAAGTTGTTTGTGAATGTAGCTTATGTATTAGATTTTGAATTTGATTCAACATATTCGATACAGATTAATGCTGCTGATCCAACATCCTTTGATCTGGAGTCTAGAACTAATGTAATTGGAGGTGTTGGTTTTAAATATAATAATAAATATAGTATAGAAACAAGATTTGCAACTGGTCGTGAAATATACGGGCGATTCAATGCGCAAAGCTATAATTACAAATCATTCTCTGTTATTTTAGGATATACGTTATTTTAAAATTAGGTCTTTTGTAATTCAAGAAAGAAATAGGTGTGCATTAAAAAAAAGCCTCAAGAATAAAGATTCTTGAGGCTTTTCACTTGGTGTTTTATCAATGGTAAATCTCTTAATTTTTTGGTAAGAATTTTTTTCATATTTCTTCATTATTGTATTTAATTGTACATTAGTCCCATACCTAAAAAACCCAAAAAAATATGTCAGAATTTTGGTTTAATATACAACTAGCCTTTAAACACGTACTAGATCTAAATGCATATGATCATGTACTGTTTTTTATCTTGTTAACTTTAGTATATAATGCAAACCACTGGAAACGTGTTTTAATACTAGTCACCATTTTTACATTAGGGCATACTATATCTATGTTCTTAGTAACGTATGGTGCAATATCGGTAAATAGAAATCTAATAGAATTTATGATTCTTGCTACCATTTTGGTTACGGGTATATTTAATGTAATGAGAGCAAATAAAACACCTTCTAACAGTGGAATTAGTATTTTTTATGTTGTTACACTAATATTTGGAATAGTTCATGGTTTAGGTTTTTCGAGCTTCTTTAAAATGAGTAGTGGGTTTGGTTCTAAGTTTTTAAGCATTATTGGATTCTCCTTAGGAGTAGAAGTTGCACAAATCTTGATTGTTTTAATTGTTTTTATTATAAGTTTTATAGCACTAACAGTTTTAAGGTTTTCTAAACGGGATTGGATTCTTGTAGTATCTTCGATAGTTATCGGAATGGTAATCCCAATGCTTATGGCAAATAAAATTTGGTAAATAAATAAGTAACATTTATGGTTGTATTTGCCACATCGTAATAATATATTCGTATTTTGATTGTTATCAGTACATCAGTTATTCTACCCTATGCCAAATAAAAAACAGCTTAAGTACGATAAAGCCTATCTAAGAATAGCAAGAGAATGGGGGAAATTATCCCATTGCGAACGAAAAAAAGTTGGTGCGGTTATTGTAAAGGATAGGATGATTATTTCAGATGGATTTAATGGAACCCCAACAGGTTTTGAAAATCCGTGTGAAGACGAAGAAGGATATACAAAGTGGTATGTGTTGCATGCAGAAGCAAATGCAATTTCTAAGGTAGCGTCATCGACACAATCTTGTAAAGGAGCAACGCTTTATATTACACTATCACCATGTAAGGAATGTAGTAAATTGATTCACCAGGCGGGAATAAAACGTATAGTGTATCAGATTGATTATAAAGATAATTCTGGTTTAAGCTTTCTTGCTAAAGCTGGAGTAGAAATAGAAAAGATTACGGATTTAGACGAATAATGGGATATTCAAAAAAATACTTGCCTTTGTTTTTAGGTTTGGCGGTTGGAGTAGGTGTGTTTTTAGGCAGCAAACTTGATTTTACCAATCCTTCAGCTAAGCTATTTTCTTATAATGCCAAAAAAGAAAAACTCAATAGACTTATTGATTATATAGATTATGAATATGTAGACGAAATTAATACAGATAGTATCGTAGAGGTCACGGTGAATAGAATATTAGAGAATTTAGATCCTCATTCTGTATATATACCACCAGAAGAATTAGAGGGTATAACAGAAAGTATGCAAGGAGATTTTATCGGAATTGGCGTAAGCTATTATCCATATCGAGATACCATCTCTGTAATTAATACGATTAAGGGAGGGCCAAGCGAAAAATCTGGAATAAAGGCAGGCGATAGGATATTAATGGCTGATAATGACACCTTGTTTGGAGAAGGATTAATACGAGAAGGATTAGCTAATAAACTAAAAGGAGAATTAAATAGCCAAGTACAACTTAGAGTCTATAGAAAAGGTACAGGCGTATTTGATGTGGTTGTAAAAAGAGGAAGAGTACCTCTTCAAAGTGTGGATGCTTCTTATATGCTTGATAATAATCTGGGATATGTAAAAATAAACCGCTTTGCAGAGACTACGTATAAAGAATTTAAAGTTGCAATGGATAAACTTCTGGATGATGGTGCAGAGAGTTTAGTGATTGATCTTCGTGATAATGGAGGAGGATTTATAGCTCCAGCATTAAAAATGGCAGATGAGTTCTTAAAAGATGATGTTCTTATTATGTTTACTAAAAATAAAAAAGGAGCCATCGAAAATAATTTTGCAACCAATAAAGGAAGTTTTGAACAAGGTAAAGTATATGTCTTACTTAATGAAAACTCTGCTTCTGCTAGCGAGATTTTTGCAGGTGCAATTCAGGATAATGATAGAGGTCTGATTGTGGGTAGACGTTCATACGGAAAAGGACTTGTACAAAGAGAAATGGCCTTAGGAGATGGTAGCGCTATACGACTTACAATTTCTAGATATTATACTCCAACAGGACGCTCCATTCAAAAACCATATGCTAACGGAAATAAGGAGTATTTTAATGAATATATGGAGCGTTATAAAAATGGAGAATTACAAAATGCAGATAGTATTCAGGTAGCAGATTCTTTGAAGTTTAAAACTCCGGGAGGAAAAACAGTTTATGGTGGAGGAGGTATTATACCCGATATATTTGTAAGTAAAGATACGACGAGAGTTGGTGAAACATTAGATTATTTGTTGCGCTCTGGCCGTATGGGAGGATATGTCTTTGAAGAATTAGATAAGAATAGATCATATTATAATGAATTATCAGAGGAGGAATTCAAAGAAAAAATAGATGTTGATGATACTTTTGCAGAAGACTTTTTACAATACGCAAGGAGAAGAGGGATAGAAATTCAGCTTAAGAATTATAAAGAACAATTAAAAAAATATTTGAAAGCCACTATGGCACAACAATTATTCGGTACAGACGCATTTGAAAGAATTATAAACAAAGACGATGCGATGATTAATAAAGTATTATCGCTTTCTAAAGAAGAGTAATCATAACCCCTGATATGTCAGAACTAGAAGAGTATTTAGTTGCAATTGCAATTTGTTCACCACTTTTTTTCTTTATTATAGCTGTAGCTTTTAGGCTGTTAGATAATAGCGCTTCGATTTTTTTAAAACATGATATTTTGGTCGATACCTCTTACGTTTCTGGAGATATTATAAAAGAACATATTAATAATTCTGGAGATGCTAAATTGAAAAAATCATTAATGCGCGCATTATGGTTTAGAAAATTGCACAACTTCTTTATGATTTTAATGGTGATCTCAATCCCACCAGTAATTATTGCCTGCTTTTTTGTTTTTTGATACTATTTCTCATTTGGTAGCGTATTAAAAGACTCCTTAGAGATTATTTTTTTTCTTTTGAATAGCTTTAGAAACTAGTAAAATAGATAGCAATACGATTACACAAGCAGAAGCAAAAATACTAATGAGGGCAGTTTTACTATTTCCATCTAATAAATTACCAAAATCTAAATGAGTAGCATTATAAATAATTAAACCCGAAGCAATAATAATGAGTATGTATATAAAATATTTCATGGTTGTGTTTTTTTAAAAAAGTCCTTGAATATTAGTTGCAAATAATTTAACAGCGATTGCAAGTAAAATTACTCCAAATATTTTCCGAACTACGTTTATTCCTTGTTTTCCTAAAACTTTTTCTATCCTACCAGAGGATTTTAGAACAATGTACACAAAGATAATATTGATTACGATGGCTATTATAATATTAATAGTATGATATTCTGCTCGTAAAGATAAAATAGATGTCATAGTACCAGCTCCGGCAATTAGAGGAAAAGCCAAAGGAACAACAGCTGCAGTTTCTGGAGCATCATCTTTATATAATTGTATTCCTAGTATCATTTCTATAGCAAGAAAAAATATAATAAAAGCTCCTGCAACAGCAAAAGAATTTACATCTATACCAATTAAGCCTAAAATTTCTTTACCTACAAACAAAAATAGGATCATCAATATAGCAGCTACTACCGATGCTTTTTCGCTTTGAATATGCCCTACCTTTTTACGTAAGTCAATAATAATAGGGATACTTCCAATAATATCGATAACCGCAAATAAAATCATACTTGCAGTTAATATCTCTTTAAGGTTAAAGTTCATAAGAAAATGATTTCAAAAATTTGTGCAAATGTAAATAGACTTTATTTAATAAAGGTATTACAAAAAGGTGAATAAATTGTAAAAATTCTCTGGCATAAGAATTATCTTAGCCGCATGTTTCAATTAGGAAAAACCATAGTTTCTGAAGATATTATAGAGAAGGATTTTGTATGTAATCTTTCTGCATGTAAAGGAGCCTGTTGTATAGATGGAGAAGCAGGAGCACCTCTGGAAGAATCTGAAATTGATAAGCTTAAAGAGGTATATCCAATAGTCAAATCCTATCTAAGAAAAGAAGGTATCGAGGCTATCGAACGTCAAGGAACTCATGTTAAAACTGCCGACGGAGAGTTAGAAACACCACTGATTGATGGTGCAGATTGTGCATACGTGATTTTTGATGAAAAAGGTACTGCAATGTGCGCTATAGAAGAGGCGTATAACCAAGGAGAAGTAGATTGGAAAAAACCAGTCTCTTGTCATTTATATCCCGTACGTGTTCAAGAATATACAGAGTTTTCTGCTGTGAATTATCATAAATGGGAAATCTGTGATGATGCTTGTACTTTAGGTAAAGAATTTCAGGTGCCTATCTATAAATTTGTAAAAGAAGCCTTAATTAGAAAGTTTGGCGAAGACTGGTATATAGAACTTGAAAATGTAGCCAAAAATTTGAAGAAATAGTTTTTGTATTATAGCATCAGAATGTATTAGAAATAAAAAAGGGGTTTTTTGCCCCTTATTTTTTTGTGTGATAAATTTTACATTCGTGCATCTCATATTAGTGAGTTTATTGGATAAAGAATAGTATCCATGTTAAGAGGATTAAAATTATTATGCCAAGTGTTAACCTTTACAGGTTTTATACACTAAAAAAGAAATGGGATACTAATTAAATACATCACACAAATGAAAAATTACACTTTTTTTACAACACTAATACTAACGGTATTACTGCTTGCTTGTTCGCAAAACGATAATGAATTTCAAACTACAGAATTTAGTATCGTATCAAAACATACACAAAATAATATTTATGTAACCAAAGGAGAGTATATAAAAACATTAGAACGAGATAAAAATAAATGTAAGGATAGTGTTTTGTCTTTTAATGAAGAATTATTAAGCTATAAAGTTAAAGGAGCTGTATCTGATACGATGTATTGCGAATCAAAATTTAATGAAAAAATAGAGTGGTTGCAATATGAAATTGAAAAAGCAAGAGTATATGAGTACATAGAAGAGTTTATTGTCTTTAATTCTATTGACGATGATGATACTCCTTGCCCAGAATTTAATTGCCCTATACAGTATTATATAGGAGATCATTTTATTTTCTTAGAGAATCATAATGGTTTTAAAGGAGAGATACTAGATAAAAATGGAGAACTCCTAGGTATTTTTACTGAGTTAGAACCTTTTATGGATAGTGAGTTTTTTATGTCTAGACTCCATCTTAAAAGAGAAATAGAAACCAAAATAGAAGTTGATTTGAGATTTGCATTTAAATCTGAAAGTGAATTGAATCAAATAAATATATCAGATGTTGTGTTGATTCCTTCATATGAAGAGAATTGAATACGTTAACTCTATGAGAAATAGTTTGAAAATTAGCTTTTTGTTATTTCTATGTTATATCAATTTAGCCATTGGCCAAAGTAGTACTATTAAACAGGTAAAAGAATTTGATTCCCTTTATGTCAAAGGGGTCAAATTCTTATATCAAGATAAAGATAGTCTTGAATATTATTTAGAAAAAAGCTTCGAAATAGCTAATAAAAATCACAATTTACCTCATAAATTAAAGGTGTTGTTTAAACTGATTTCTAATGCAAACTATCATTTTGATTTGTACGGAATATCAAAAAATTTAAAAAGAACAGATTCAATCTTCAAAAACGATCCATTATTTGAGTGTCTCGAGAAGAAGGAAAACTATAAAATTGATTTACTATTTAAAAAAGGAGTTTATAATTATAAATTGAAAAATTATACAAGCTCACAACATCAATTTAAGAGATTAATACATGTAGCAGATTCTTTAGGATCAAATAAATTTTCAAAAAAGATATTTAATGCAAATATATATCTTGCTTCTATTTATAAAAACCTTGGAAAACATGCCATCGCAAGAGAATTCTATCAGAAGAATTTGAATAATGGTAGTGAGAGTGCAAATGCAGGGATGAAAATGTACATTGCAGCACTATATTTAAATGAAAAGAAATATGATAAATCTATTGTATTTGCAAAACAAGCATTAGACTTTTATGTTCAAAAATATGAGATAGAGGGTGAAAAAAGATTTAAAAACACAATTATTTCAATTCAAAAAATACTAACTAAAGATTACATTGCAAAGAGAGAGTTAGATAGTGCATTAATCATTTTGAATCAAAGTAATAAGTTCTATATAGAAAACGATCCATTTCAAAGAACATCCAATCAATTCTATGGAGATATTTATTTGCAGAAAAAAGATTTTTTAAAAGCTAAATTTTTTTATGATGAATATCTCTTTCAGACAAAAAAATATTATCATCATAAAAAACATCAGGACATTGCTAAGGCTTATGTTAATCTTGGAAATCTTTTATTTGCCAAGAAATTACCACATAAAGCTCTCGAACACTATCAAATTGCCTTAACACAACTAGCTCCTGAATTTCAGGACAAAAATTTCAAGAGTTCTCCTAATGTAGACTATGTTTTATCAAAACAAGTTTTGATAAAAGTTTTATTTTCAAAACTAAAGGCATTAAAAGAAGTGTATCTAAAAGAAGGAGAGATAGAATATCTAAGGCAAGCTAATACTACTTCTTATAAAATCATAGAAACTTTGGATCAAATGAAGCCAGAGTTTGAAAACCTTTTAGATAAAGAGTTGTTGATTAATAATATTTATCCTGCTTTTCATTTAATGACAGAAATTGCTTTCGATCTTCATCAAATAACCCAAAAACAGGACTACATAAACGATGCATTTTATTTCTCAGAGAAAAGTAAAAGTATATATCTTATAGAAGCAATACGAAAAACAAATGCAAGAAATTTTGGTGGTGTTCCGGATAAAATAATTCAGAAAGAAAAAATTTATCAAACCCAATTAAATTCGCTTGAAAAAGTAGTATATAAAACGAGAGATAGTGTATCCAAAAAAAATAGTTTGTCTAGGCTTTATCAACTTCGAAAAACATACTATGATTTTATAAAAAAAATTGAAAATGAATACCCAAAATATTACAAGCTAAAATATAATTCTAAAGTAGTTTCCTTAGATGAGGTAAAAGGAGAAATATTAAAAAAAAATCAAGGAATGATGAGTTATTTTTTATCTCAGAATGATGTATATATCATTTCTGTATCAAGAGATAATTCAAGGTTTTTTAGATTTCCTATAGACGGTTCTAAAAAAGACAACATACAAAACTGGAATAAAGAGATTGTGTCATATAATTATAATAGTCAATTCAATAATGAAGAACTATCACTGCCCATCTTTAAAGATTTTGTAGAAAAAGCACTTCCCGAAGAAACAAATTCATTACTAATTATTCCAGATGGAATTTTTCAATATATACCTTTTGGAGCTTTGTCCAAATCAAATAAACAAGGAGATTATCTCATTTTTGATTTTTCAATTAGTTATGCCAATTCTGTAACTTTATACAAAGAACAGCAACAAAAACAGTTTAAAAATACTCGAAAGATGGCAGTGTTTGCTCCTGTTTTTACTGGAGAAGAATCAAAAGGACAATTATTATATAATACAAATGAAGCTCATCAAATATCTAACTACTTTGAAGGTAAGGTGTTTATAGATCAAGAAGCTTCTCTAAGTACATTTAAAACTACATCAAGTCAGTATGATATATTACATTTGGCGACTCATGGCTTTTTTGATGATGTT
Organism: Aquimarina algiphila; assembly: GCF_007489275.1. Classification (GTDB taxonomy): domain Bacteria; phylum Bacteroidota; class Bacteroidia; order Flavobacteriales; family Flavobacteriaceae; genus Aquimarina; species Aquimarina algiphila. Next base: position 39,105 of record NZ_VLNR01000024.1, on the reverse strand, counting down.
AATCCTGACTATTCCTATTTGGCATTTTCTAGTAAAAATATCGAGGATGATGAGAACAGTAAGCTTTATGTAAAAGATTTATATGCGTATGATATTAGTACAGAGTTAGTCACGCTTAGTGCTTGTGAAACCGGTTATGGTAAAATTATGAAAGGGGAGGGGATGTTAAGTCTGGCAAGAGGGTTTTATTATGCGGGAGCATCCTCATTGACCACAACACTGTGGAAAGTTGATGATAGGACAACTTCAGTTTTAATGAAATATTATTATGAAGCTCTTGATCAAGGTAATGCTAAAGATGTAGCTATGGCTGTAGCAAAAAGAAAATATTTAGAAAATACTGAAGACGAGTCAATGAAACATCCCTTTTTCTGGGGTGGTTTTAAAGTTAGTGGTGCTATACATCCTATAGCTACAAAGAATAGAAATAGATTATTGGTAATTGGAGTATCATTTTGCGTAATTCTGCTTTTGTTTTTAAGAATTAGAAAATCAAAACTTCAAAACTCAAAGGTTGTTTAGCCCTTTTAAAAGCTCTTTTGCCTTTTTGTAGTTGTATTTTTTATCCTGTATAATCTCTTTTAAATAAGACTTAGATTGTGGGTAGTTTTTTGTTTTTAGATGGGACAAAGCAAGATACCAAACTGATTTTTCCTTTAAGCTGTCATCTGTGGTCAGATGTTTTTCTAGTAATGGAATAGCTTCTTGTATACGATTTAATTTCATCAAAGCATTAGCTTTATAGAATAGATAATATGGTTCTTGATGTTTTTGGTATAATTTATCAAATAATTCACTGGCAACATCATATTGACCACGTTCATAAGCTTCAAAAGCTAGTGTTTTTTGATCTTTTTCTTGTTTACCCCTAATTAAAGGGTGTACCACATTTTGATAAGGTTGGAAGTAAGATGCGTATAGATCTTCACCGGCAATAGTACTGTTTTGTAATGCGAACCAAACTCCACATCCTATTAGAATAGCAATAGAAGCAGCTGCAATCCAAATTTTTGCGGCCCCAAATTTTTTGGATGTTTTTTTGGGATTAGTGTATTCTTCTTCGAGTTTTTCAAATAGTGATTTAATTTCTGATTCTTCCTCTTTTTTTAAGGCGAGTTGCACATCAGTTTGAAAATAAACTTCTTTTTCAAACTCAGGATCTTCTTTTATAAATTGATCAAATAATTTAGCCTCTTCCGTAGAAAGGGTACCCTCAAAATGTTTTATGATTAATGTTTCTTTATCCATCATATGTTGGGGTTAATTAATTGTTTCAGGGATTTTAAACATCTTGATTTTTGACTTTTTACTACATTTTTATTTTCATATTGTTCAGCAATCATAATCTCTTCTATACTATAACCTTGGCTGTAGAATAATACTAAAACCTTTTTGCATTTAGCACTTATTTTTTTCAAAGCTTGTTGTACTAATTGTTGCTGTTTATTTGTTTCTGTTGTTTCATATGATAACAATTGTCCCGTTTCTTCATTTTCAAAAAAACTTTGATCTTCTACCTTTATCATTTTTTTCGAAGCTCTTAATTTCTTATAAATCATGAATTTCCCTATTCCAAATAAATATGTCTTAATACTACTATTCTGTCCAACTATTTTTCCTTGAATGGCATTTTCTCGCAGTACAATAATTGCGTCTTGATACACATCTACTACATCTTCGGTTGCAATATCATAACGCTTTGCAAAATGTAAGAAAGCATCACGATACTCTTGATATATGGTTTTTAACGTTTGGGAGTCTCCCTTTTTTAGTAAAATTAGTATTTGTTCTTCAATCATTAATGTAGAAGGAATGGTAAAGGTTAACAAAAAACTAATATAAGAATTCTTAAAAACAATGTTAACCTTTTAAAAATGGATAAAGAACATAATATAATAAAGGATGAAGCTAAGAGATCATAATTATGATTCTGACATCAAATTGATTTAATCTTTCCAGAAATTATTATGACTAAAAAAGGGTAGATAATTTTTTTCTAAAAAAATAAGATCCTGATGTTAACCTTTGAATCTTCTTTGACACTAAACTAAAAACAAAGGAGAAATGATTATTGGGGTTACAGGAACAAATGGAAAAACATCTACGCTTTATTTCTTAGAGCAGTTATATAAAAATGTCCATAAAAATATTTACACCTATGGTTCCAGAGGATTTTGGAAAAATCAGGAACGCATCGATAGATTAGGACAAAATGATCCTTTAGCATTGTTGTTAGAAGAAGCTAGGTTTAATACTCCGAACTGCGATATCTATTTTGAAGCTCATAGCCCTTTTCTTAAGAATGATTTGTATGATGATATTGAGCTTGATATGGCGGTTCTTACCAAAATTTCTAATTATGAACATACTGAGTATCATGAAAATTATGAGGAGTATAGACAGACCAAATTAAAATTATTCTCAAAACATCTCAAAGAGAATGGTGTCGCAATTACAAATCATAAATATTTAGCATCTGTAAAAGAACATACGAATTGTGTTGTGTTGACTTTTGGACCAGAATCAGAAGCCCATTGTCGGTATGAAATTGAAAATAATAATAAAAATGGGGTGTATTTCTCTCTTTATTATAAGGGTCAGAGGTTTTCAGAGATATGCATCCCCTCAGCAGTGTTTATTCCTAATTTTTGCGCTGCAATTCTTTGTGCCGATAGTTCGGGGATATCTATAAAATCAGCAATTGGAATTTCAAAAAGATTCTCACTTCCCCGCGGAAGACATCATCGTATTAAAAAATATGATAAAGACATCATAATTGATTTTGCGCATAACCCAGGAGGTCTTTTGTGCTTACTTAAAGATATACAACTAAAGTCATATGCTTCTGTTTGGACTGTGTTTGGTTGTGGCGGAGATAGATCAAAAACCAAACGACCATTGATGGGTAAGATTGCAAAACGTTACAGTGATGTTGTTATTATTACAGAAGACCAATCCAGAAGTGAATCTACAACTTCTATTCTAGATCAAATAGCGCAAGAAGATTCTAGTCTTATCAAAATTCGGGAACGAGAGAAAGCAATTAAGTATGCTGTTTATAATGCCCCTAAAGGAGCTGTCATTTTAGTTCTTGGGATGGGAGATGATACCTATGTATTTGAAGGAGTTGAAATAAGGGATTATCAATTAGTTAAAAATATTAGTATATGAATTCGGCGACATCTATAAGGCAATTATTTACCAGTTTTTACAATAAAAAAATAGCATTTAGACAATGGTTAAATCCATTTTATAAGAATAGAGATTTTATTTCATTACAAAATTGGATGATCTCTTGTCAAGCTCCTCACAAACTAACAAAAAGTGCAGAGTTTCCTGCCAAAATTGATCCAGAATGGGGAGATAATAGTCAAGGAGCGGCTCATGATGATCAATATTGGTATTTTACTAATCGACATAATCTTTTTAAAATACCGCTAACCACTAAAATTACTTCCAAAACAAAAAAGAGTAATAATGCGGGCATTCCTTCAAGGCTTTATCAAAATGGTAAAGGATACGATCACATGGGGGATATAGATATATATCAAAACAAGGTTTTTGTTCCCTTAGAAGGAAAACGCCCTCCAAAAATTGCTGTCCACGATTGCCAAACATTAAAATGCCTATATGATTATGATATCAAAAATGATGATCAACATGGTTTTCCCTGGTGTGCAATTGACCCAAAGACTAAACGATTATTCACTAGTAATTTTGACTTTGATTCAAAAGAAGGGTTGTTTGTATATCAATTAGAAACCAAAGGTAAAGAGATTACAGGAGTTCATTTTTTGGATAGATTTCCACTTTTTGACTCCAATTTTCAAAACTTCAAATTAAAACGAATTCAGGGAGGGTGTTTTAGTCCCAATGGCAACCTCTATTTGTTGAGTGATAGTAGGGATGGTGATGCGGGGTTATTAGGTTTTGATATGTATACAGGAAGACAATTTGTATATAAAAAAATCATAAAAAGAACCAATTATATTCCTTTTCCAGGAGGAGCTATTTTTGAAGGTGACGAATTAGAAGGAATCACATATTGTAACCTTACTCCTGATCAAAACCCTATCGCATCGACTCCTGGGATTAACGGAAAACTACACGTTACCATGGTTGATAAAGACCTATTCACAGATAACTTTTATTTCAAGCATTTTGATGCTTCAGATTCAAATAAATCAAATTTTATATAAACCATAAATCAAATAAAAATGAAAAAAGCAGATGTTATTTTAACAGACAAAGAAGTACAAATTGAAGGCGATCTTCGAATTAAAAACGGAGAAGATTTAATTATTGAAAATACAAAAGGTAAAGCAACGGCTAAACTATCATCTAATGGGGCCTTAACCCTTGGAGACTCAACAGCACCTAGCCATAGTCACATTAGCCTTTATGGTAAAAGTGGCAGAACAATAATTAGTGATAGTTATATGCGTGTAAAAAGTGTTCATGCTAGTAAATTAAATGGTGTTGAAGGACAAATTAAAGATTTGGAGATTTTTGGATGGAAAAATGAAGAAATCATTCCTGGGAAGATAGTATTTAAAGGAAAATCAAATACAGACCTTCTTGTTATCGACCCTATAAAACAAGATATTATTTTCAAAGATGGTACTACATTAAAAGGAATCTTAGGACAATCAGGGGCGTCATCATCTGGCAATCAAACATCGAATGCAAATCAATTAGATGTAAAGAATATTCAGTTTAAAAATGGAAATGAACCTGCTCAATATTTATTTGAAAGCGGAACATCTAATCCTGACAAAATGGTACTTTCTCACTCCAAAAACTTCTCGAATTGGGGGTTAAGATATAGTGATAAGAAGGATAGTTTTCATTTTGATAGTAATGGAAAAGGAGTATTAAATGTCTTTTTAGGAAGTAAAAAAGTAGGTATCGGAGTAGAAAATCCAACACATGAGTTAGAAGTAAACGGATCAATAGCAGGGACACAGGCTTATAAAACCTTATCAGATGTTGCGTTTAAAGAAAATGTAGAAAGTATAGTAAATCCGATTGAAGCTATTTCTTCTTTAAATGGAGTAACCTATGATTGGAATGAAAAGGCAAAGCAAACCAAAAATGTAGAGCACAAAAAACAATATGGCTTTATCGCTCAGGAGGTCGAAAAAATAGTACCAGAACTTGCATCAACCGACACGAATGGAGAAAAGTCTTTAAACTACCAGGGTATTTTGCCTATTCTGGTAGAGGCTATAAAAGAACAGCAACAAATGATAAATGAGTTACAATCTAAAATCATAAAATAAAAGAGCTATGGGTTTTTTACAAAATATAGGAGGAGCACTAATAGAAGGTGCAAAAAATGTTTATGATGTTGGTCTTGAGGTTACAGGAAAGATAGGGACATATCTTGATAATTCTATTCGATTTTTTGGAAATCTTATAGGCCCTAAAACCAAGGTTGCAATATATAAGACTAGTTCACGATTTAATTTTCCTGAGTTGGATGAATCAGAGATTATAAATCGACCAAATGTTGGATTAGCATTTAGTGGTGGGGGCACACGCTCAGCATCTTTATCGTTGGGGTACTTACAGGCAATACATAAAATGAAATTACAATCTAAAATAAGGTATACTGGTTCTATATCTGGAGGAAGTTGGGCGATAGTACCTTATACATATTTGCCAAAAGGTTTTAATGACACTCATTTTTTAGGAGCTTATACAGCACCAGAGCAGATGACAGCTAGACGCTTAGATACCATTAATAGTAGATCCGAAATGTTTGCTCATTGTATCGCAAATTCTAGACTTAATCATCGATTATTAAGTCAGTATTCAAAAGTGTTTGATGGAGCTGATGTCGATGAAACATTTAGTAATATTGTTGGAGATGTTTTTCTTAAGAAGTTTAGATTGAATAATAATAGACATACAACATGGAAAGACCGCGATATTACAAAACTTACCCGTAGAAATAACCATTTGAATCAACATGATTTTTATACTGTCGAAAAAAGTAGACCTTATATGTGTGTTAATGGTGCAATGAATCAAGATTATACAAAAATTACTAATGAAGGTATATTACCAGTAGTTAAAGACAACCATTTTACTTGGGAACACGTTGATTTTACTCCAAAATATAGTGGTATACATCGTCGTAAAAGAGGAAGTTTTAATTTTAATATTGGTGGTGGATATCTGGAAAATATAGGTTGGGATACGTATAGAAACCCTATAGATGGAAGACCGAATGATCAATGGGTAGAAACAAATATAGAAAATGATCATAGACGGTTAAGCCTTAAAGACATTATGGGTGTTTCGGGGTCGGCGCCAGGGTATTTATCTCATCTGGTAAATCATTATTCTTCCAATATTTTGAGTGCTTTACAAATATTCCCAAAATTTAAAACCTGGCCTGTATCTCCATTTGATCCAGCCTTAACCGTTGATAGAGCATATGGTGATGGAGGATATACAGATAATTATGGGATTATTCCTCTTTTAAAAAGAAGAGTACGCTCTATCGTTGTTTTTATTAATACAGATGAACCATTAAAAAATGATACTAGATTTCCTTTTGGAATTAAAGCAGATAGTTTTTTATTACAGTTGTTTGGGCATGATGTCTCTCGAATTACCAATGGAGAAAATGATTTGACTTTACCTTCTAATTTCTTAGGCCGACATGGTATTGGTAAGGTTTTTAACCAAAGATCATATAAAGCTACGATTGAAGGGTTACATAAAACCCACCTTTTATCCAATCGAACGCATGGTGGTAATGATATTCCTGACGAAATCAACAATGAAAATATTAATGGATTTGATTTAAGGGGAGTTGCTTATAAAAATAAAGATTTTTATGGACTAATCCCTGGTATAACCTATCATGAACAAGAATACGAAGTCTTGAACAATGCATTTTATGGGATAAGAGGAGGTTTCAAAACAAAGATTTTATGGGTTTATAATGATAGCTCTAAAGTATATGAGAATGCATTGAAATCTGAAGTAAGAAGAAAATTAGCACCTAATTTTCCGTTTATTAAAACATTTCTTCAAAATGCACATACCCCTAATTTTAATAAAAAGCCATGGGATGAAAAAATTGAAACGCTAGAAGAGTTTTTTGAACGTATTTTCAAGGAGTTGTCAAAGACAGTTAATAGTATAGAAGCAATAGATCTTACAAATAGTCAAGTAAACTCTTTATCTAATATAGCTGCATGGCGATTATTGAGGTTGCAGAAAGTACTTAAAAATGTTTTTGACAGTGCTACAAATGTTAGTTTAAAAGAAATGGGATCTGTTGTTAAACCACAAGAAATGTCATTAAGAGTGATGCAGCAAAATATTAAACAACAAGCTCGTCAGAAAAGGATAAGAGCATTAAGTAGTTCAGTGTCTAAAATGAGTTATGCAGGAGAAATTACCAAGAGATTAGCGGTTAAATTTTAATGAGAAAAAGAGAAAGATATTAATAGATCGTTGTGCATTTAGATGTTTTTTATATCAAAATCATTTGGTTATATCGTAGAAATTAAGTTGAAGCCTTCTTCATATTCATGTTTCTGAATGCTAAAAAGGTATTCATAATCTCTTTGTAAGAATTCATAATCAAATAGTAGATTACCCCCTTTTTTAATCTTTATCTATAAACACCTACTATAATTTTTATAGTGGGTGTTTACTTTTTTAAACTGGTTACACTAAACCATGAATCATGTCCATAAAGGACAATAAGAATTAATGAAAATAAAAGTAAAACCATGAAAAATTTAAAAAGCGTACCAAAAAAACTAAAATCATCTTGGACGGGAAATTGGAAAACCACCTACGGAATTTTAAAGCTCACTCAAAACGGAAATAAAGTTACTGGTGATTATGCAAATGTTGGTAAGATAGAAGGAACAATTTCGGAGGGTCAACTAAAAGGAATATTTACTAATAAGTCAAAAAAAGGGAGTTTTTCTTTTTCTTTAGAAGGTAATGAATTTACAGGTGTTTGGGGTTGGGGTAATGATTTGTCAGCAGGTACTTGGTCTGGTGTAAAAGATAATAATGGTAAAACCAATTTTGAGAATACACCGACAAATAACATCATTCCCTCAAAACGAAAAAATATATCGATTACAAAAGGTTCTGGCAATGATAAAGTAGTGTTGTCAATGCACGAAGAAGGAGAAGTTTCTGATCGCCAAAAAGAGACCAGTAGCAAAAAGGTGAATAGAGATTGTGTGACAAAAACATATGAAATGGATGTCAATACTAGTGAAATTGATTTTGTAACGATGAATCAAAATGCAGATTGGTTAAAACCAGGAAATCTATTAGATGCAGAATCTACGCTTAGAGGAAGTTATGCTTCAACTTCACATAAAAGAACTCCTATTAATATTACCATTACTACTTCTAGAAAAAGAATAAAAGTTAGTGATCCTACACCAACTAATTTGTCCACAAAAGTAACAGAGCTAGTCGATGGATTAAATAAAAATAAAGCTAATGGTGCGGCAATTAAATATACGGTAAATAAAATTGATTCAGAAAAAGATCTTTCTATAAAATTAACGGGATACTATAAAGATTTATCGGGTATCGAAGCTAGTTTAGGATTTAATTTTAGTAAAAAACAAAATAGAAATTATATAATGGTAGATTTTACACAGATCTACTATTCTATTTTCACAGATCCTTTAAGCAGTAATGTATTTGTTGATTCTAGTCTAAATAATACCTTGGGAGATTATGTATATATCAGTAATGTGATTTATGGACGAAGAGCTATTCTTATGATGGATACAAATTATTCTGAAGCCGAGATACAAGCAGCACTTAATGTTGATTATGATAATAAAGCTACGCAGGGAGGTGGTAGTGCTAATTTTGATATGAAAAAAATCATGAGAGAATCTACAGCTAAAGTATTAATTTATGGAGGTGATGCTAGAGATGCTGTAAAATCTATTACAAACTCAGATATGCTAAGAGGGTTTAAAAACTATATAGAAGGCTCTTTTAATGCGGCAGGAACAGGATATGGAAAATCTATAGGATACAATCTTCGTTTTGCTAATGATAATTCACTTTGTGCCATTAGAAGTGTGTTTAAGCAAACAATTACAGAGTGCAAACCCGTTTCAGAAAGAGCATATTTAAAATTAACTATAAAAAGTATAAAATGTTTAGCAAGCGATGATCGTGATAATGTAGATGATTATATTATTACAGCCACTGCACAAGCTAAAAACAGAGATAATAATGCGATTGTAATTGATCATTCAGATTTTGTATATCGAAATAGTGATCATAACAAATTGTTTAACAAAAATAATCGTATTACAACATTAGTAACATCTAGAGAAAACAGGCAGATTCATATCAGAGAAAATAGAACTATTAATATCAATAATTCTGTTACTTATAAGATAGAAAGAGATTTATTAAAATCAGACGCTTCTATAGATTTGAAAGTAAATGTAACAGAGCGTAGTGGAAATAAAAGAATTGCGTTAGGTAGAAACGAAGTAAGAAGAATTCATATTGGTGAAGCGTTAAAGTATTTATCTGGAGTAAGTGATAAAGGTGATTATGGGAAGCCTATTGTTGTAAAAGGAGATATCAATGGGGATTATATGAATTTGGCTGGGGGATATACTATTATGAAAGAAACAGGAAGTAGTCAAAACAGAAGCTTAGAAGGATATTTTTGGATGGGTAATATAAAAAGAAAATTAGCAATTTTCTTTGGATTAGATATCGTGCAATAATGTTATGCTATGTGTTTGTTTTAATTAAAAAATAGAAAACATAGATTATAAATAATAGAGCGATTGAATCGTAATATAAATTACGATTCAATCGTTTTTTATATCTTATTTAAGGTATGCAACATCGTTCATTACAATAATACATGTTGAAATAACAATAAATGATCAAATACTGATTAAAGAAAATCTAGACTACTTAATAAATGAAAATTAGTAAGAGTATGTTGCAAAAAAAAATAATCGTTAAATTCATCGCTTTTTGAATGGAATTAGCACTTTTTTTATTTAAAAAACATCTAAAAATCTATTTTTTATTGTTAAAATAATCACTTTTTTCAACTACGGTTTTACCGTAAATTGATGCTTTTTTGACTTTTTGATTTTCTGTTAATAAAACTCGGTCAGCAAGTGAAAAATAAGAGTTTTTTAAGAATAAAACTCAGATTATGTGCGTTTTTGTGAAAAATGTAAGCAATTGATTTTTAATTGATTAAATGATGTTTTGTAAAGAATCATTTTATTCCGAAATCACTTCGTGTTGAAAACTTTGTTGAAAACGTTTGTTAACTTTTAGTAGAACTTTTGAGGTATTTCTTGATCTTTGTTATTCCCTAAGAAAAAGAAAAATCTCAAGAAAAAAACAGCTAAAAAAAATTAGAATGAGTGTAGTAGAACCTATTTTGCAAGAAAACAAAGATCGATTCGTGATTTTCCCGATTCAACATCATGATATTTGGGAATGGTATAAGAAGTCGGAAGCTAGTTTTTGGACAGCAGAAGAGATTGATTTACACCAGGACATTACAGATTGGGCAACCAAGCTTAATGAAGATGAACAATATTTTATTAAACATATTTTAGCATTTTTTGCTGCATCTGACGGAATTGTAAACGAAAACCTTGCAGAGAATTTTGTAAATGAAGTACAATATAGTGAAGCAAAATTTTTCTATGGATTTCAAATCATGATGGAAAATATTCATTCTGAAACGTATTCCCTGCTAATTGATACTTATGTAAAGGATGAGAAAGAAAAGGATATGTTGTTTAATGCAATCGAAAATTTTCCTGCGATTAAGAAAAAGGCAGACTGGGCATTACAATGGATAGAATCAGATTCTTTTGCAGAACGCCTTATTGCTTTTGCAGCTGTAGAAGGAATATTCTTTTCGGGAGCATTTTGTTCTATATTTTGGTTGAAGAAACGTGGACTAATGCCAGGACTTACTTTTTCTAATGAATTGATTTCAAGAGATGAAGGAGTTCATTGTGATTTTGCAGTCCACCTTCATAATAAACACCTGGTAAATAAAGTACCAAAAGAAAGAATTCGAGAAATTATTGTAGATGCACTTAATATAGAAAGAGAATTTATAACAGAATCTCTTACGGTAAGCTTGATCGGAATGAATGCAAAATTGATGACTCAATATTTGGAATTTGTTACAGACAGGCTATTAGTAGAATTAGAATGTGAAAAAGAATACGGAACCGCAAATCCATTCGATTTTATGGATATGATCTCGTTACAAGGAAAAACTAATTTCTTCGAAAAACGAGTTTCAGAATATCAAAAAGCCGGAGTGCTTAATAAAGATAACGAAGACAATAAAATAAGTTTTGATGCAGACTTTTAATTTCTAAAAATCTCTCAAAATAATAATATATTCATTCTGAGCTAGTCAAAAACATTTCTTCTGTTTATTCAGATTAGCTCAGTTTGATACAGCTTTATAAAAGCTTACAAACAAAAAAGGGCGAGTCATATTTATTGTATTTTACTTGTAAATTACTCTTATTTTTAGAATAAAGAGGTTTATTCTTACTATCTGATTTTGAGTAAAATACGATACTATTTTGACTTTCGAAATGTAAAATTAGGAACACAAAATTATCATCAACTTCCTTGTGAAAGGAAAAATTAAAAACCAAAAAAGCGTATGTATGTAGTAAAAAGAGATGGGCGTAAAGAACCAATTATGTTCGACAAGATTACCGCGAGGGTAAGAAAATTATGTTATGGACTTAATCCGTTAGTTGATCCTGTAAAGGTTGCAATGAGGGTGATAGAAGGACTATATGATGGAGTAACGACTAGTGAGTTGGATAATCTTGCTGCAGAAATAGCTGCGACAATGACCATAACGCATCCTGACTATGCAAAACTTGCAGCTCGTATCTCTGTTTCTAATCTACATAAAAATACAAAAAAGACATTTTCTGAAGTGGTTACAGATCTTTATGAATATGTAAACCCCAGAACAGGAAAAAAAGCACCATTAATAGCAGACGATGTATATGATGTAATTATAGCTAATAAAGAAAAATTAGACTCTACTATTATTTACAATCGCGATTTTGGTTATGATTATTTTGGTTTTAAAACATTAGAACGTTCTTACTTACTAAAGATTAATGGTAAGATTGCAGAACGTCCACAACATATGCTTATGAGGGTATCTATTGGGATTCATCCTAATGACCTAGATGCGGCTATTGAGACATATGAATTGATGTCGAAAAAATATTTTACACACGCTACGCCTACACTGTTTAATTCGGGAACACCAAAACCACAGATGTCTTCTTGTTTCCTATTGACAATGAAAGATGATAGTATTGATGGTATTTACGATACATTAAAACAAACAGCTAAGATTTCACAATCTGCAGGAGGAATTGGATTATCTATACATAATGTACGTGCTACAGGATCATACATTGCAGGAACTAATGGTACTTCTAATGGTATTGTACCTATGCTTAGAGTATATAATGATACTGCTCGTTACGTAGATCAAGGTGGAGGAAAGCGTAAAGGTTCTTTTGCTATATATGTAGAGCCTTGGCATGCCGATATTTTTGATTTCCTGGATCTTAAAAAGAACCATGGTAAAGAAGAAATGCGTGCACGTGATTTATTCTATGCAATGTGGGTACCAGATTTATTTATGAAACGAGTACAGGATGATGCAGAATGGACATTAATGTGTCCTAATGAATGTCCTGGTTTATTTGATATTCATAGCGATGAGTTTGAAGAGGCTTACCTTCGTTTTGAAGCAGAAGGAAAAGGGCGAAGAACAATAAAAGCGCGTGAACTCTGGGAGAAGATTTTAGAATCTCAGATCGAAACAGGGACACCATATATGTTGTATAAAGATGCAGCAAACCGTAAGTCTAATCAACAGAATCTGGGTACTATTCGTTCATCTAATTTATGTACAGAGATACTGGAGTACACAAGCCCTGATGAAGTAGCAGTATGTAATTTGGCATCTATTGCATTACCAATGTTTGTGAAGAATGGGGAGTTTGATCACAAAGAACTTTATAAAATTACCAAACGTGTGACCAAAAACCTGAATAGGGTGATTGATCGTAACTATTACCCGGTAAAAGAAGCAGAAAATTCTAATATGCGTCACCGCCCGATTGGGTTAGGAGTGCAAGGATTGGCTGATGCATTTATCCAGTTACGTTTACCGTTTACCAGTGATGAAGCTAAAAAATTAAATCAGGAGATTTTTGAAACACTATATTTTGCTGCAGTAACAGCATCTATGGAAGAAGCAAAAGCTGATGGGCCATATCAAAGTTATGAAGGATCTCCAATTTCTAAAGGAGATTTCCAATACAATCTATGGGGGATAAAAGATGAAGAATTAAGTGGTCGTTGGGACTGGGCAAAATTACGTAAGCAAGTGCTTAAAAACGGAGTACGTAACTCTTTATTAGTAGCTCCAATGCCTACAGCATCTACTTCTCAGATCTTAGGAAATAATGAGGCTTTTGAGCCATATACAAGTAATATCTATACCAGACGTGTGTTATCTGGAGAGTTTATTGTAGTAAATAAACACTTATTAGAAGATCTGGTAAAATTAGGATTATGGAATGATGAGCTTAAGGATGCTATCATGCGTGCAAATGGATCAATACAAAATATAGATATTATTCCGCAGGATCTAAAAGAATTATATAAAACTGTTTGGGAGATGAGTATGAAAGATATTATCGATATGTCTCGTCATAGAGGATATTTTATCGATCAGTCTCAATCACTAAACTTATTCTTAGAAGGGGCTACTATGGCCAAGTTAACTTCAATGCATTTTTATGCATGGAAAAGTGGATTAAAAACAGGAATGTACTACCTAAGAACAAAATCTGCAGTAGATGCAATTAAGTTTACACTTAAAAAAGAAACTAAAGAGGCTCCTAAGCCAGAGCAAGTAGCTGTGGCTGCTGCACAAGTAATGGAAGCACAAGCGGCAACCAAAGCTGAGCCAAAACAAGAAATAGAAGCAGTTCCTGTAGAAGGAACGGCGCTTACTCCAGAAGAACTTCGTGCAATTATTGCACAATCCAAAGAAGGCGAAGGAGACGATTGTTTAATGTGTGGGTCTTAGACCTAGATTTATATAGGGCAAAAGGGAAGTTTTCTTAGGATGCTTCCCTTTTTTGTATATTCGAATTTTCTTAGAAATATGATGAATTGGGAAGAACTTCTGTCGTTAAAAAGACAAGGGGATAAAAATAAAAGATTACGTAAAGAGCAGGATGAAACACGATTAGGTTTTGAGGTAGATTATGATCGCATTATCTTCTCTTCTGCCTTTAGGAGTTTACAAGATAAGACACAGGTTATTCCTTTGTCCAAGACTAGTTTTGTGCATACGAGACTGACCCATAGTTTAGAGGTGTCTGTAGTAGGGCGTTCTTTGGGTAGAGTAGTGGGAAAGAAAGTTTTAGAAAAACATCCGCATCTTTCTGCAATCCATGGATATCAATTTAATGATTTTGGAGCCATTGTTGCGGCGGCGGCTTTAGCTCATGATATTGGAAATCCACCTTTTGGGCATTCTGGAGAAAAAGCTATAGGAGAGTATTTTAAAACAGGAAGTGGTAATCGATATAAAGATCAGCTCACGCCAAAGCAGTACCAGGATCTGATTGATTTTGAAGGTAATGCAAACGGTTTTAAAATCCTTACAGAATCCAGAGAAGGAATTGAAGGAGGTCTTAGATTATCTTATGCCACCTTGGGTGCATTTATGAAGTATCCTAAAGAATCACTACCTAAAAAACCGACAAAACATATTGCGCATAAAAAATTTGGGTATTTTCAGAATGAAAAAGCCTTCTTTGAGGAGGTAGCTGAAGAAGTGGGATTGTTAAAACATAGTATAGGAAAAGAAGTTACTTATAGCCGTCATCCATTAACTTTTCTGGTAGAAGCAGCCGATGATATTTGCTATACAATCATTGATTTTGAAGATGGGATAAATCTGGGATTAATAGAAGAGGAATATGCATTAGAATATTTGATTAAACTAGTAAAGGATACAATTAATACTTCAAAATATAATAAACTGGCAACTACTGCTGATCGTTTGAGTTATTTAAGAGCTTTAGCAATCAATACTTTAATAGGAGAGGCTGCAACTATCTTTATTCAAAATGAAGAAGCAATACTGTCTGGAGATTTTGATGCAGCATTAATAGATAAAAGCAAATATGAAGCTCAAATTAACGACATTATCAAGATTAGTATTGCCAAAATTTATCAAAGCCAGGAAGTCACAGAGAAAGAGATTGCAGGATATGAAATTCTTGCAACACTTTTAGACCGATATTGTGTGGCTACAGATAATTTTAATGAGAGTAAGAGTTCAAACTATGATCAACTTATTCTTAGGGCAGAAGGAGAGAATTTTGATTATACAAATACCGATTTATATACACGACTGATAGGAATCAGTAACTATGTAGCAAGCCTCACAGATGGTAATGCATTATTGAAATTTCAAAAGATTAGAGGGTTAAAAATATAACATCTATCAAATAATAGATGTTATATTTTGTCAAAAGAACCAAGAGATTATAGTTTCTTATAACCAAATTCAGTTTTAAAACCTTCATCATCATATTCTATGGTTAGTATATCATCGATGATAGTAAAAACGGCTTCTTCTACAATTGTTTCCCCTTCATCAGTATATGTAAGGGTAAGTTTATTTCCATCTTCATTCCATGTGCCGGTATCTTGATAATCAATTTGACAGTCGGTATTGACAGGTGCATAACCAATATCGGTATACGACTGAGCGCTAAATTCTATAGTAGACCTTTTTTCACAGTCTGTTATAGTCATCATTTCTCCTTGTTGAGAAAATGAAATTTCTCCCCATTTCCCTATTAATTTTGAAGTCGATTCTGGGTTTTCACTTTGAGGATTATCATCATCGCTATTGCAAGACATTAGAATTGAAGTAAAAAGAAGGATAAATACGCTAAATTTTTTCATGATAGATAGTAATTAAATAATAGTTTGTTCTTATGTAGGTTACCATATAGCTAGAAATGTTACCATCCTATTTTATTTTTTTTTGAAAGTGAAAAGACAAAAGTGATGAAAAGAGTTAAAAGTTATAGGAATTTTTTACCACCTTTTGAATACTTTCTGAAGATATACCAGAAATATCATGTAATTCATCAACAGTGCCATGATGGATAAATTGATCTGGAACACCGAGTGTGGTAATGTTGTTTTTAAATTGATGTTGATTAGCAAAATCGATGATAGAGCTTCCAAATCCGCCTTTTACAACTCCGTCCTCTACTGTGATGATGGTTTTATATTGCTGTAGTATTTGTTTGAGTAGATCAGCATCTAATGGTTTTATAAAACAAAAGTGATAATGACCAATGGGTTGATGTAATGAATCTAAAGCATTGATAACATTATGAGCAATTGTACCTGTAGAAAGTATAGCGATATCTGATCCTGTGGTATATTGAGTTGCTTTTCCGATTGTTAATGATTGCATGTCTACTTTCCAGTTGGTAATATGTCCTCTTCCTCGGGGATAACGTATAGCGATAGGATGATCTAAACCTAACGAAGCGGTATAGAGTAGATGCCTTAATTCAATAACATCTGCAGGAGCAGCAATGATGATATTAGGGATGCAATTAAGATAAGCAATATCAAAAACTCCATGATGTGTGGCTCCATCTGCTCCTACAATACCAGCTCGATCGATACAAAAAATAACAGGTAAATCTTGTAAGGCCACATCATGTATCACTTGGTCATATGCACGTTGTAAAAAAGTAGAATAAATAGTGCAAAAAGGAATCAAGCCTTGTGCTGCCATTCCGGCTGCAAGAGTAACCGCATGTTGTTCTGCTATGCCAACATCAAAGGCTCTGTCTGGCATTTCATCCATCATGTATTTTAAAGAACTTCCTGTTGGCATAGCGGGAGTAATACCCACAATTTTATCATTTTTTCTTGCCAGCTCCAGAATAGTATGCCCAAATACATCCTGAAACTTGGGTGGCAGTCCGGTACTATCTTTTGAAATCAAATCACCAGTAGAAGCATCAAATTTACCTGGTGCATGATATTTTACCTGATTTTCTTCAGCTTGTTTTAATCCTTTTCCTTTGGTGGTTATAATATGTAAAAGCTTTGGGCCTTCTGTGGTTTTTAGTATTTCTAAGGTTTTGAGTAAAGTTGGTAAATCATGGCCATCTATTGGACCAAAATAATTGAAATTTAAAGCCTCGATGATATTATTGGTTCTAGGTTTAACCCCAACTTTGGCTTTGGTAAGATATTCTTTAAGTGCACCTACGCTAGGATCGATTCCAATCGCATTATCATTAAGAATGACTAACATATTTGTATCAGTTACTCCGGCATGATTAAGCCCTTCAAAAGCCATTCCACTTGCAATCGAAGCGTCTCCGATTACTGCAATATGTTGTTTTGTTGTATTTCCTTGAAGTTTAGAAGCAATTGCCATTCCTAATATCGCAGAAATAGAGGTTGAGGAATGCCCTACACCAAAAGTATCATATTCACTTTCACTGCGTTTTGGAAAACCACTAATACCGTTTAGTTGACGATTAGTATGAAATATATCTTTTCGCCCAGTCAGAATTTTATGTGGATATGCTTGATGACCCACATCCCATACCAAAAGATCATCAGGAGTATTAAAAATATAATGCAATGCAATAGTAAGTTCTATAACACCTAAACTCGCCCCCAAATGCCCTTCCTTGGTAGCTACAATGTTGATGACAAAATCTCGCAATTCTTGGGCTAATTTTGGCAATTGATCCGGAGATAGTTTTCTTAGATCAGAGGGGTATGTGATATGTTGTAGTAACTCGTTAGACATTCAAAGATAATTGATGCACAAAACTACAACTTTAAAAGGTTATTCTTCTATCTTAAATACGATCGGTAAATGATATATGGTTCGTACAGGCTCATTTTTGTAGGTTCCTGCAATGAGTTTTGGAATCTTTTGCAATACTCTTTTAGCTTCTTTTTCTAGTTCTGGATGTGGTGCTCTAGTTTCTATATCTTTGATTACTCCATCTTTATTGATCTCATACCTTACATATATTCGTTGTACACCTTGTAATCCCAATTTTCTTCCGATATCGGTGTTGAAATATTTTGTGATCAACTTTTTCATCTGTTTTGAATAATTTTCTTGTGTCCTTTTTTTTATTGGAGTTTTGCTTAATGCTGGAGATGTGTCAAGTAGATGGATAGGAATTGGTTGATTAAGGTTTATGATTTCATTAGAAGCAATTAGATCTCCCATTACAATTTCAATACCACCTTCTACCGTTTCAATAGGTTCAGGAATCACTGGTGGAGGTATGATTTCTTCCGGAATAACCTCTATAAATCCAGGTACTGTCTCTTCTTTCTTCTTTGTAGAAGTAAGAGAAGTGTTTTTTGTGCATTTCTTTGGAATACTATCAATATTAAAAGTATTATTTTTCTTAGTATCTATAACTTCTTTTAATTCGACGCTTTCAATTTTTTGTTGCTTTCCATCGTGATTTGTACAATTAACCAAAGTGGTTCCCATGACAATAAGCAATGCCAACAAAAATGATCGCTTAAAGGTATGTTTGGTCTTAATAATGTGAATCGGAATCGAAATATGTATGGTGTCCAGTTGTGTTTTCTTAAAATGACCACATATCTTTTTACTTTTATTTTCAGCCAGAAAATCTTGTATATGTAAAGAAGACATAGTTGTAAAATCAATTACTGTTTTTGCACAAGAATCACAAAATCTACCTTTTTCTGAAGGTGTCATCGTATTCCAATCTTCATGACAAGGTTTTGGAATCGAAATTTTATAGAATTTTCCCATAAATTAAAAAGTTAGTTTTTAATGGTAATCAAGTTTCCTGCCAATTTGCTTAAGTTTGTGTATAATCTTAAGTTATAGCGATGTTAGATCCATTGGATGATTCTTATTATATGAAGAAAGCTCTTCAGGAGGCAGAATTAGCATATGAAAAAAATGAGGTTCCCATAGGTGCTATTATTGTAGTGGCTGATAGGATTATTGCCAGAGCACATAACCTTACAGAATTATTGAATGATGTTACGGCTCATGCCGAAATGCAAGCTATAACTGCTGCAGCAAATTTTCTGGGAGGCAAATATCTAAAAGAATGTACGTTATATGTTACTTTAGAACCATGCCAGATGTGTGCTGGTGCTTTGTATTGGAGTCAAATAAAGAAAGTAGTATATGGAGCTGTTGATGAAAGACGAGGGTTTACTGCAATGGGGACAAAACTTCACCCTAAAACAGAAATCATAGGAGGAGTTATGGAAAAGGAATGTGGAGAACTTTTATCTCGTTTTTTTATAGAAAAAAGAAACCTGAATTGATGATGTTATTTTGAAATATGAAAAATACTATTGCAGAACGTATCCAGGATTTTTTAAAGCAATTTCCTCCTTTTAATTACTTAAAAAAAGAAGAACTATTATCGATCTCTGCACATATTAGAGTTTTGTATGTAGAGAAAGGACAATATATCTTTCAACAAGATAATCGATGTCATGATGAGTTTTACATTGTAAGAGAAGGAGCAATAGGACTATATCGTAATTTTGAGTCGAATCAGAATTTGGTCGATATATGTGATTCTGGAGATTTGTTTGGTCTTCGGATTATGATTATCAAAAAAAACTATCGTATGTCTGCAATAGCAGATGAAGAATCTATTGTTTATGCTATTCCTGCAAAAGTTTTTGAACCCTTTATAGAAGAGAATAAAGAAGTAAATAAATTTTTACTGAGTAGTTTTGCGGCTCATGCGCGAAATGATTACACCGAAACTGAAAAAGGACATCGAATAGATAATACCATTTCTATTGAAGCTGCCAAAGATCTTTCTGGATTACGTACTGTTTCTTATCGAAAAAAACCCATCACTTGTTCGCCAGAGGATACTATTCGGGATATTGCTAAAAAAATGACAAAAAAAAGGGTAAGTTGTATGATTATTGTCGATGATAACAACTATCCTTTGGGTATAATTACAGATGAAGACCTTAGGGTTAAAGTAGCTACAGGAATATTTCCTATTACTACTTTGGTTTCTCAAATTATGATAACTCCGGTATTTACATATTCAAAAAAAGTTACAGTTGCAGAGGCCCAAATTGCATTGATTAAAAATAATTTAAGTCATCTATGTATTACTAAAGATGGTACACGAAACTCAAAACTTATAGGGATTCTTTCTGATCATGATCTTTTGGTATCTTTTGGTAATAACCCTTCGGTTTTGATAAAAGAGACCAAACGGGTTAAAAAACTTCAGAAACTAAGATATATTCGTAAACAGGTAGAGAAATTACTCAAGTCATATTTAGAACAGGATATCCCAACACCACATATTATTAATATCATATCAGAGATTAATGATGCATTAATTACACGGGTTATTAAGCTTGCATTAAAAGAAATGTCCTCTCCACCTCCGGTAGCTTTTTGTTTTATTGTATTGGGAAGCCAGGGAAGAAGAGAGCAGTTACTGATGACTGATCAGGATAATGCTTTGATTTTTGAAGATGTTCCTGAAGAAGATTATGAGTCAATACAGCGTTATTTTTTAGAATTATCAGGTATAATTACAAAAGGGCTTCATACTATCGGATATGAATACTGCCCTGCAGAAATGATGGCTAGTAACCCAAGATGGTGTATGACAGTCTCAAAATGGGAATCTCAGTTTCGCGAATGGATGACTACTCCTGATGAAGAAGGTACATTATTATCCTCAATATTTTTTGATTTTCAATATGTATATGGGGAGGTTACTCTCGCAGATAAACTATCTGATGTTGTGTTTGATGGTGTTAATAAAAGTAATAGATTCTTAGGCTTGTTAGGAGTCAGTGCTCTACAAAAACCTTCTCCATTAGGGTTTTTTAAACAATTTCTGGTAGAACAAAATGGGGAGCATAAGGATACTTTTGATATTAAAACCAGGGCGATGATGGTATTGATTGATGCCGCCAGGATATTATCACTGTACCATAATCTGAAAGGAGTAAATAATACATTGCTTAGGTATGCCAAGCTTGGTGAAGTTGAACCAGAAAATGCTGCACTTTTTGAAAGTTGTGCAAAGGCATTTAGAGTACTTATTAAATTCAGAACCCGCCAAGGTTTACTTCACCATGATTCAGGAAGGTTTATTAAGTTGAATACACTAAGTAAGAATGATAAACTAAAGCTAAAACGATGTTTTAGGCCAATACGTGATATACAAGAAGTATTAAAAGTGCGTTTTCAACTTAAGAGTTTGATGTAACACCAAATTTATATGGAATTTTGGCCTAAAAAGAAAAATAAAAATCATCCTGATTTCTGGAAAGAGTACCTTTCGCTTTTTGAAAAAAGAGGCGATAAATTAGCTTTTGAAAACATTCGCTTTGTTGCATTTGATACAGAAACTACCGGATTTGATTATATAGACGATAGGGTATTATCTATTGGAGGGGTGGCGGTCAAAAATAATAGTATACTTGTATTTGATCAATTAGAAGTCTATTTAGAGCAAGAGGTATTTAATGAGGATACTGTAGAAATTCACGGAATTCGAAAAAATAATGGATTTGATAAAATTACAGAAAAAAAAGCTCTCGAATTATTTATACAATATATAGGGAACGCCATTCTTATTGCGCATCATGCAGAATTTGACAGAAGAATGATTAATAAAGCTTTGCAAAGACATGGATTAGGCGTATTAAAAAATAAATTTTTAGATACAGGTGTACTCTTTAAGGAAACAAAACATTTAGTGTATCGCAATGATATACTTAATAGCCATTATAGTCTTGATGATCTCTGTATTGATCTCAAAATCTCAAAAAGTGACCGACATACTGCCTCTGGAGATGCTTTTATAACAGCAATGGCTTTCTTGAAGATTGTATCCAGACTAAAAAAGAAGGGAGTTGATATAAAAAAGGCACTTTTATAAATGTTAAGTAAATTTTTTAGACTACTTCATTTCTAAATCTTAAAAAATGTTTAAATCATTACCTTTATCTTTGGATAAAAGAAAACTCGAGTATGATTAAAATGATTTTGAATAGGAAATCATTATACTTCATATAAAAACAAAAAGTAAATACATATTAATTGAAAAAAATATTCTTTTTCTTCTGTTTCATTAATTTTTTAATATCGTATGGTCAAAGTAACCTGGATTCGTTATTTGATGCTGATAGATATGAGGAATTGGTCAATATATTAACTAAGAAAGGAGAGAAAGAAGAACTTCTGGCTTCTGAGTTATTTTATTTAGGAAAATCTTATGGGCGTTTGGGGAATTATTCTAATGGCTTGCTTATTTCTGACAAGATGATTCAAAAATCGTTGAGTACAGATGATAGTCTTAATCTAATGAAGGCGATTAATCTAAAAGCAGAAAACTTAATTGATTTAAATAAAATAAAGGAAGGTATAGAGTTTTGTGAAAAAGTTAGCAATGTGTTTAGACCACAGGATTCTATACAGTTGGAACTACTTTGTTTTAAATGGGGTATGCTTTATTTCCAAAATGATGAATATGATAAAGCATTAGATATTTATAATAGAATTAAGAGTGATAAATTTGTAAAACTAAATTTATATCGTCATAATTATGCCCTTATTTTAATGCGAACAGGTAATTATGAAAATGCTTTAAAAGGGTTTAATGAATCATTAAAAGAGAATAAAAAAGATAAGGATTCAGCGGGAGTAACTCTTGTCTATTCCAATATGGCAAACCTTTTTTTAAATAAAAGAGAATTTGAAACAGCTAAAATATATTTGGATTCCTCAGCTAGATTCGAGACAAAAGATACACCTCTTCGCTTAATTAAAAATAGATTAGATAACTATTATGAGTACTATAAACATACGAATTCTTTTGATGAAGCAAGTGTGTATTTGGATTCTGTGAAAATGGTTGAGGAGTTAATGTTTAATAAAAAGCTGAATGAGAATATAAAAGAAGCAGAAACAGCGGATGTAAGAGAGAAATCACTTCAAAACAAGGTTAAATTAACAGATTCTAAATTAGAAAGAACATATCAGCAAATTTTGTGGGGTATTATAATTGTAGTTATTGTTATTCTCGGGTTACTTTTTTTGACATTTTTATATAAGTATAGAAATATAAAATCAGCACATGAAAATATACTAATAGAACAAAAATTGTTGAGATCTCAGATGACACCGCATTTCATATTTAATTCTCTCGCAGTATTACAAGGTATGATTTTGAATGATGAAAAAGCTAAAGGAGTTGCTTATCTCTCTAAGTTCTCTAAACTACTTAGGGGAAATCTGGAGAACTCGAGGAATAATCTTGTTATGTTAGATAAAGAATTAAATACAATAGAACATTACATTGACATACAGAATTTGGCTGCTGATCATATATTTGATTATTCTATTAAGGTAGATGATAACGTGCAGGCAGATGAATTTTTGGTTCCGACTATGATGATCCAACCTTTTGTTGAAAATGCTATTGAACATGGTTTTCAAAAGCATGATGATGATAAGAAAATTGAAATAAACATCTCTTTTAAAGAGAATAAACTATTGTGTGTCATCAAAGATAATGGAGTAGGGGTTGATCATAATAAAATAAAGAATGATAAGAAAAAATCATTAGCTACAATAATAACAAAAGAACGTTTGGCGATGCTTTCTAAAGAGTTTAAAACCGAATCATATATCGAAATAGAGGATATGAGTATTTATGGAGAAAGAGGGACAAAGGTTTCTTTGGTTCTTCCTCATCAACTATTAAAATATTAGTAGTTGATTGGTTTAAATTTTTTTAGTTTCAAACAAAATACATAGGAGACTAAGTTTTGATGCAATAAAAAAGCACTACATCGGTAGTGCTTTTAAAACTTAGAAGTTTTAATGTTCGTTTTAATGAATTATACGGACATTTGCAGCGGTGAGCCCCTTTCTTCCCTCTTCTTCCTGATACTCTACTTTGTCACCTTCATTTAAGGCTTCTCCATCAATTCCTGAAGCGTGAACAAAAATGTCCTTTCCTGTTTCGTCGTTGGTAATAAATCCGTAACCTTTTGATTCATTAAAAAATTTTACTGTTCCTTCCATTGTAATAAAATAATAAGTAGTTGAATATTAAAGGTAGTTTTAAATTTTTTACGAATTGTTATGAAAATGTGAATATTTTCGAATTTCGTTACTTCAAATCCTCCTTTTTTTCTCGTAATCCCGCATTTTTCTTAGGTTTTCTTCAGTAAGCATGTAATCCTTTACCTTCTTGTTTTTCCACCTGTGATATATAAAAATTGGCATCAAAATAAAAGAAGAAGCTAGTATACCTATTCCTACTAGCTTATCTCCCATGAGATGATCTCCGATATTTTTAAAGTAATATCCAATACAGATCAGTATTACAACGGATATAAAAAGTATGACTATGACATATTTCATGTATTCGTGATATGATTTTAGAGGTTACATAAAACTAACCAATAAATATTTGAATGAGAATCCATCAAACTATACAGGCTTATTTTATTTTTAATTTGATTATCGTGTAAAATTAATCAACTTTCTACGATATGCAGTAAGAAGTTTTGATTTTGAGATAAAACCAAAATATTTACCATCTTTAATAACTGGAAGATTCCACGCCCCGGTATCCTGAAATTTTTGCATTACCTTTTTTACATTATCTTCTTCGTATATTATATTGGCAGGAGTTTGAGACATAAGAGTATCGACATTAATTTTATGATACAAGGTAATGTCAAACATAATATCTCTAATGTTATCTAATGATACTACACCTATGAGATGATCAGATTCATCTGTAACTGGAAATAAATTTCGGTTGGATTTTGCAACAGCCTCACTTAATAACTGTTTTAGTGTATAATTGGGTTTTACCGTTATAAAATTGGTCTCAATACAATCTTCAAGATTCATGAGAGTCAATACCGTTTGATCTTTGTCATGTGTTAGGAGGTGACCTTGTTCTGCCAGTTCTCGGGTGTATATATTATGTTCAATCCCATTTTTAGAAATTATAAATGAAATTGAAGTTGTAATCATAAGAGGAACAAATAACTCATAACTCGAGGTAATCTCTGCGATGAGAAAGATCGATGTGAGGGGAGCATGTAATACCCCTGCAATAAGCCCTGCCATTCCTAATAAAGTAAAATTTGCTTCAGAAACCTGAAAACCTATCCCCAGATTATTAATAACTTTGGAAACTACATTCCCCAAGGCACTGCCCATTACCATTGTTGGAATAAATATTCCTCCCGATCCTCCAGCAGCAAAAGTAGCAGTCATTGCAACAGCTTTAAAAATAGTTATACCTGCCAATAGCGCAATAATAATCCAAATATTACTAGTTAATGAATCAAATGGAGTTTTTCCAATGGCTTTTAAGTGATTACCATTTAATAAATCGTTTATAAAACCAAGACCTTCTCCATAAAGAGGGGGAATAAAATATAACATGATACCAATGGCAAGCCCGCCTATTAATAATCTATGAATCTTTCTCGAAAAACGATTGAAAAAGTGTAATATCCCAAAGTACATTTTGGTGAAATATATCGAGGCAAACGCAGTACCTATTCCTAAAATAATATAGAAAGGAGTATCATAAATATCAAATTTTTCTATTACATCAAATCTAAATAAAACTTCATCTCCTAAAAAGAAATACGAAGTAATTATAGCAGATACAGAGGCAAAAAGTAGAGGTAATAATGAAACTAAAGTAAGATCGAGGCTAAATACTTCTACGGCAAAAACTAGACCCGCTAAAGGAGATTTGAATACAGCAGATATGGCACCGGCTGATGCACATCCTATAAGTAAAACCCTTGTCTTTTGATTAACATGAAATAATGTGCTAAAACTCGAACTCAATGCAGATCCAGAACTAATTGCAGGTCCCAAAAGCCCAACCGAACCTCCAAATCCAACGGTGATAGGAGCCAGAATAAGAGGCAAATATCCATGAATAGGTTTTATAATTCCTTTCTTTTTGGAAAGAGAGTATAGAATTAAAGGTATTGCAGACTTAGGGTTTTTTTTGATAACATATTTTGTAAATAGGTAAATGATCAACAGACCTATTATTGGAATAATAAAATAGAAGGACGTCTGCCACGAGATAATATCACTTTCGAGAACAACTTGAATTAAGTGAGTAATGTTTTTTAGTAATAAGGAAACGAGACCAGCTGTAAAACCAACAAGGATACTTAAAATAAGAACAAAAGTCTTATCAGAGATATGACGATAACGCCATTTAAGAACCTTATAAAGTAATGTCTTCTTCTTTTGGGACGGCATATTTTTTGATCTTATACCAGTTTTAATTTAGAATGTCGCATTTAACACTACATTCTATTAAAATTAGTATTACTCTCGTTTAAAGGTAATAAAAATCCCGCTTGTTGCGGGATTTTATATAAATAGAGTTTTAAAACGTTAGTATATGATTTGTAGTATATCACAAATCAAGTTTTATATTCAATTCTTTAAGTTGGGTGTCATCAATATTTGACGGTGCGTCTATCATGATATCTCGACCACTATTGTTTTTTGGGAACGCTATAAAATCTCTAATAGTTTCTTGACCTCCTAAAATAGCGACTAATCTATCAAGTCCAAAAGCAATACCTCCATGAGGCGGAGCTCCATATTGAAAAGCATCCATCAAAAATCCAAATTGAGCTTTTGCTTCTTCTGGCGTAAAACCTAAATGGTCAAACATCAACGCTTGTGTTTCCTTATCGTGGATACGAATTGATCCTCCTCCAATTTCATTTCCGTTTAAAACAAGATCATATGCATTAGCTCTTACCTCGCCAGGTTTAGTGTCTAATAAATCAATATCTTCTGGTTTTGGAGAGGTAAATGGATGGTGCATTGCGTGATAACGTTCTGTTTCTTCATCCCATTCTAATAATGGAAAATCAACAACCCATAAAGGAGCAAATTCTTCTGGATTTCTTAATCCAAGACGTTCTGCAAGTTCCATACGAAGTGCACTTAATTGCGCTCTTACTTTGTTGGTCTGACCAGAAAGCACACAAATTAAATCTCCTGCTTTTGCTCTTGTTATTTCTGCCCATTTGGCCAAATCATCCTGATCATAAAATTTATCTACAGAAGATTTATATGTACCATCTTCGTTGCATTTTACATAGACCATTCCTAATGCACCTACTTGAGGTCGTTTTACCCAATCAATAAGTTTATCTATTTCTTTTCTGGTGTAAGATGCTCCATCAGGAACAGCAATACCAACGACAAGCTCGGCATCATTAAATACTTTAAATTCTTTATGCTGAGCCGCTTTGTTAAGCTCTCCAAACTTCATTCCGAACCGAATATCTGGTTTGTCGTTCCCATACGTTTGCATAGCCTCATTATAGGTCATTCTATGAAAATCTCCAATACTAATATTTTTGATTTCAGTTATAAGATGGCGAGTAAGTCCTTCGAAGGTATTTAGAATATCTTCTTGCTCTACAAATGCCATTTCACAATCTATTTGTGTAAACTCAGGCTGTCTGTCTGCTCTTAGATCTTCGTCTCTAAAGCACTTTACAATTTGAAAATATTTATCCATGCCTCCAACCATAAGCAATTGCTTAAATGTTTGTGGAGATTGCGGTAAAGCATAGAATTGTCCTTCATTCATTCGAGAAGGTACTACAAAATCACGTGCTCCTTCTGGTGTAGATTTAATCAAATATGGAGTCTCTACTTCAATAAATCCTTCTTTTGATAAGTAATTTCTTACTTGCATAGCCACCTGATGACGAAATACTAAACTATTTTTTACAGGATTACGTCGTATATCCAGGTATCGGTATTTCATTCTTATATCTTCTCCACCATCTGTTTTGTCTTCTATAGTAAACGGGGGAACTATAGCTTCATTAAGCACAGTCAGTTCATTGACAAGAATTTCAATTTCTCCGGTTTGGATATTTTTATTTTTAGACTCACGCTCTATAACGGTTCCTTTAATCTGAATAACAAATTCTCTACCTAAAGTTTTGGCTTTTTCAACAACCGCTCTAGGTGTGCGTTCTTCATCAAAAATCAGTTGAGTAATACCATAGCGATCTCTAAGGTCTACCCATATCATAAACCCTTTATCTCTGGTTTTTTGTACCCACCCAGATAAGGTAACTTCTTTATTGATATCTGAGGCGCGTAATTCACCGCAGGAATGGCTTCTGTACATAGTTATATATTAAGGCTGCAAAAATAAGAAGATTTATGGATTAGTGCACAGTAGAGAGTTGATAGTTTTTGATGATTTAACCAAGGAATAGTTTTAAATGATCTGTAACAGTTAATTGTGTTTGTAAATACATCAATTTGATAGATTGTCATGAGTTAGAAAATTAATTTAAGCTTAATAGTTTATCCGTACTTTTTTTGTGGTTTTAACTCAAAATCAATACGTTATTATGATTTTTTTTGCGAACAATTGTTAGTTGTAACATTATTATTTCAATTTCTTTTAATAGATTTAACAAAACATTTAAACAAATCATTATGAAAAAACGAACTCATTTTAGCAAAATGAAGATTTTGCTATTATTAATTTTTGCTCCAGCAATACTGCTGGCTCAAGAGACCATTACAGGTAAAGTGGTCATCGAAGCTACCGGAGCAGGGGCGCCTTTTGTTAATATTGTGGAGAATGGTACCGATAATGGTACTGCCAGTGATATTGATGGTAATTTTTCTATTACAGTAGGAACTTTGCCTACAAGGCTAAAGGTATTTGCTCTTGGATTTGGAACAAAAGTAGTTGATGTTGAAACTGCTGGGGAAATCACAATACAGATTAGTGAATCTACAGAATCATTAGAAGAAGTAATTGTTACAGGTTTGGCAACCTCGGTTAAGAGAAGTAATGCGGCTAATGCTGTTTCGTCTGTTTCTGCGGAAGATTTGGCAGGGTTGACACCACCACAAACATTAGACGGGGCATTGGCAGGTAAATTCGCAGGTGCATTAATTACAAAAAGTTCTGGTGCTCCCGGGGGAGGTATTGCTGTTAAACTTAGAGGGGTAACCTCTATTAATGGTAACTCTCAACCACTATATATTGTTGATGGAGTATATGTAAATAACAATAGCATTTCTGCAACAGGTTTAAATTCTGTGTCTGGAGCAGCGAGTGGTGGAAACCCATCTAGTCAGGATAACCCATCAAACAGGATTGCAGATATCAACCCTGATGATATAGAAAGTGTAGAGATTCTTAAAGGAGCATCTGCTGCTGCAATTTATGGAGCTAGAGCTGCTGCAGGGGTAATCATAATTACTACGAAAAAAGGAAAACAAGGGAAGACAAAAATTTCTTTTTCTCAGGATTTTGGATTTAATACAATTATTAGATTAAGAGGACAGAGAAACTTTACTGAAGCATCGGCTGAGGGGACAGGCGCTGGCAACGGAGCTTTATTTACTGCAGCTCGTGACAGTGGTACACTTGTGGATTATGAAGAAGAAATCTATGGTGAAGAAGGATTTATTTCTAATACCAGTATAAATGTTTCAGGAGGATCTGAGAATACACAATATTATGCAGGTTTTTCTAATAATGAAGAAGATGGAATTGTTAAAAATACTGGATATAATAGAAAGTCGATACGTTTAAATTTAAATCATAGTTTTCTTGAAGATAGAGCAAAACTTTCTTTATCTAGTAACTATATAGATTCTCAATCTGATCGTGGATATTTTAACAATGATAACACCACTACCACTATAGGACAATCAGCAACTTTTACAAAGCCGTGGACACAGTTGTTTCCTAATGAGTTAGGGATTTACCCTGATAACCCAGATGCGGCTTCAAATCCACTACAAACTAGAGATTTGATTACCAATAGAGAGGATATTAATAGGTTTATAGTGGGAGCTACACTAGATGTTAAGCTTTATGAAGCAGAAAAGTCTAACTTAAAACTTGCATTAGGAGGAGGAGTTGATTATTATGAATTAATAACGACTACTATTTTTCCAAAATTACTACAATTTCAAAAACCAGGGAATGGAGGTGTTAATGGAGTATCTGCATTGGGAACAACAGAAAATAAAGACGCCAACTATTCGGCTTTTTTAGTACATAATTATACCACAAGTAATA
The DNA here is from genome assembly GCF_007489275.1 of Aquimarina algiphila. Taxonomy (GTDB): domain Bacteria; phylum Bacteroidota; class Bacteroidia; order Flavobacteriales; family Flavobacteriaceae; genus Aquimarina; species Aquimarina algiphila. Next base: position 8,797 of record NZ_VLNR01000024.1, on the reverse strand, counting down.
GTCTTAATTTTAGAACTCAAGCTGGTGTAACAAAACAAACATTTTATAGAAATACCGTAGGTAATATTGCTACAGATTTAATTGGTTTTGAAACCAACCTGGATCAAGGTGCAAATATTAGTGTAAATCAATTTAGACAAGAACAGGAAGATCAAGGATTTTTTGTTCAGGAAGAATTAAATTATCAAGATAAAATTATTGGTACTCTTGGGGTAAGAGGGGATAAATCAAGTAATAATGGAGATGCTAATGAAATTTTTTATTACCCGAAAGCTTCTGCTGCAGTAAACTTACACAAGTTTGATTTTTGGAAAATTCCTGTTATTAATCAATTCAAAATTAGAGCTGCATATGGTGAGGCAGGAAATTTTGCACCTAATGGAGCTTTATTTACTACCTATACAAACACTTTAATTGATGGTATTGCTGGTATTGTTGTTCCCGTAAGCCCATTAGCACTAGGGAATCCAGATATTTCTCCAGAACGACAAAAGGAATTAGAAGTAGGTTTTGATGCAAGTTTCTTGGATAGCAGGATTAACTTAGAGTTTTCATATTATAATAAAAAAGTGGATGATTTGATCTTAAGATCTAACATAGAACCTTCATCAGGATTTACTTTAGAGTTTTCTAATGCTGGTAATTTAGAAAATAGAGGAGTAGAAGTTAGTGTAAATGCAGATGTATTAGAAGGAGATAAGTTTAATTGGAATACGAATTTGATATTTTTTACTAATGAATCAGAGATCACTAAGTTAGATGTAGATGCATTTAACCTTGGAGGATTTGGAGCAGGTTTAGGAACATTTAGAATTGAAGAAGGGAAAAGTGCTACGCAAATCGTAGGAAATGATGCTAATGGTAATTTAGTGGTACTAGGAGATGCTGCTCCTGATTTTCAGATGACCTGGAGTAATAACTTGAGTTATAAGGACTTTACCTTATCTTTCTTATGGCACTGGAAACAAGGAGGTGATAATATCAATTTAACTAATCTATTAAGTGATTTTGGAGGAACTAGTCCAGATTTTGATGATATTGACCTAGATCCTGCAGGAGTGACAGCAAATGGACCTTTTAGAATTGGAGCTTTTGGTTCGGGAAATGCTACCCCGTTTGTAGAAGATGCTTCATATCTTAGATTAAGAGAAATTGGTTTATATTATAACTTATCGAGTAAGATACGTGAGAAGGTTTTTGGAAAATATGTTTCTAACCTTAAAATAGGATTTTCAGGAAATAACTTAATCAATGTATTTGATTATAATAGTTATGATCCAGAAGTTTCGAATTTTGGGTCTAATGGATTGTCGACTGGAGTAGAAGTTACACCATTTCCTACCTCAAAACGTTATTTATTTCACTTAGCAGTTGATTTTTAATTAAAAAGAAAGAAAATGAAAATAATAAAGATATTTTTAATAACTATTTTATCTTCGGTGGTACTCGTGTCTTGCGAGGTTGAAGATGGAAAAGATTTGAATGGCCCAAGTACAGAGTCGATCTCTAGTGATTTGTCTCGTGGAGAGTTAAGAGATGCAATATTTGGTGTGTTATCTGATATGCGTTCTCGATTAGGAACACAAGTAGATGGTCAAGCCGTTGCAGGTCGTGAATATTGGCGTGTAGCAAGTTCTGATCCCAGATGGACAGCAGATTTATTGACAGGTACCTTAGACGATAATACATTTTATACAACAAACCCGTATGCCGCTCGATATGCAACGGTTAAAGATGTAAATTTATTACTTGAAGGACTAGCAAATACGACTGAAACATTCACGACAGAGGAAGTTGCAGGAATACGAGGTTTTGCCAATACAATAAAAGCTCATGAATTGTTAATGGTGCTCAATCAACAATTTGAAAATGGGATACGAGTCGATGTTGCCGATCCTCAAAACTTAGGTCCTTTCTTAAGTTATGATGACTCTTTGACAGCTATTTTTAATCTGCTAGCCGATGCGGCAACCGATTTATCTAATGCTGGGAGTGACTTACCTTTTTCTCTTCCATCTGGTTTTTCTGATGTAAGCATCTTAGAATTTAATAATGCTCTAGCAGCTAGGGTAGAAGCCTATCGCGGAAATTATGCTTCGGTACTGACGCTTCTTGGAAATTCTTTTATGAATATGAGTGGGGATCTTTCAACAGGTGCTTATTTTACATTTTCACTAGATGGAGCAGATATTGCTAATCCATTATTTTTTGCATTAAATAGCTCCTTATCTAATGTGAGGTTAGCACACCCAACATTTATCACCGATGCAGAAGCTGGAGATACACGTTTAAATAAAGTAGTCTTTAGAGAGTTGCCCAATGCTGATACAGGAGTACTGGAACCTAATCCAATTACTGTTGCTGGGCCAGATGGGGTTGCTAATTCAGCCGATGATTTAAATGCAACTCATGATGTGTTTGTTTTTACTAGTAATACTTCTTCTGTACCCATTATCAGAAATGAAGAATTGATTTTATTAGCTGCAGAAGCGAATCATATCACTAATCCGACTGCAGCAGTAGCCGCAATTGATGTGGTTAGAACTGCTGCAGGATTATCAGGATATACTGGTGGTACAACACCAGAAGAATTGGTAACTGAAATCTTAAAACAACGAAGATATTCTTTGTATGCAGAAGGTGGACATAGATGGATTGATTTAAGACGATTTGGTAGATTAAACAGTGATTTAGCAGGTTCTATTGATCGACCAGGTGACGCAATTTTTGATAGATTTCCTACTCCGGCAAATGAAAATAGATAGTATATAATTGTTTGTTTAGTAGAATATATAAAACGCCGCAAGATTTTGCGGCGTTTTTTTTAGATATTATGTTTTCCTTCGTTAATAAATTAAATTTCTATAAAGTATACTGTTTTATTTTTTTAATCACTCTGATATTTAACTGCTAAAATTAACCACCTCTTCTTTTTGATCATTCACCAAGAAAACTATACGATTTACCATATTGATTTTGCCTATGTTTTTGTAGAAGATAAGTTTGTGCAGATAAAATAATACAATATCATGAATAGTATATGTAAAGCAGGCGCATTTTTATTAATTAGTCTATGTATTGGGTGTAGTTCTGATGATGATAATCAGGATTCTGAACTGAATAACCCAGTAGAAATAGATTTAACAGAAGCAAACCTAAATGATTTTAAGTTTACTGAGGTCGAATATACCAATATAGAAATACGACAACCAGAAATTGTAGATGGAAAAGAAAAGACTTCAGGTGAGATTATTGTTACAGTTCCAGCAACTTCTAATAATCTTAGTTTTAGTCTAGCTTCAGTTAATTTTGATGAATCTAAGTTTGAAATATCTCCTGCAGTTGGATTAGTACAATCCTATTCATTAGGAAGTTCTATTACCTATACGATTACCTCACTGCAAGATCCAGAGAAAAGTATTCATTATCTGGTTTCTGTAATAAAAGAAGATGCCCCAATTGAAGATCAGTTAAAGATTACGGGTTTTAAATTCGAAAAAAGTAAAAACCCAGATTTGCCTTCAGATATTGAAACAAAGAAGATAATAGAATACCCTGGCAGTACAAGTGGTAACGCAATATTTATCTTAGTTCCGATTGGAACAGATTTAACAGATCTGGTTCCTACTGTAGATTTTGAAGGAGAAGAATTGCAGCATAAACAAGGAGATGGAGATTTCATTACATATCCAGAAGCAGATCTGAGGATTAATTTTACTAGTGACTACGACATTGGAAGATTTGAAGATAGAAATGAGTTTAGACTATTAGTCAAAAATTCAGAGTCTCAGAAGATATATCGGGTAATTGTAGATGTAGAAAACCCAATCGAATTACGACAAGGTTCGATATTGACAACGAATTTGGAACAAGATAGAGGAATCATACGATTTGATACCAGCGCTGAGGTTTTTGATTATAGAAATAGAGGCAATCATCCAATAGAGATAAATCTTCAGGCAAGTGACTATATAGATAACACGGCAGACGGTATAGGAAATATATATACTGCTTTTTTAGGAGTAAGAGACCCTTTACAAGGATCTCGTATAATGCCAGGAGAACAAGGAAAGATGAATATTAGTGTTAATACAGATGGAGCGGCAATTGGAGATTATGATGTGGATATTATATTTTCTCCTAAATATGATGTAAATCGGGCAAGAATTAACGATATCATTGATGATCTAAATCCAATAGAAGACATATTCAATACTGTAGTGTTTAATATTAAAACAACAATTGTACCTAGGTAGTTTAGTAGCTGCTGTAATTCAGAGACTAATCAATTAAAGAATGTACTAATAAAAGTTATAAATAGGAAGTATCAAAGAGATTAAACTTTATGGTTTCATCTCTTTGATATGAATATATGAGATATACCAAGAATGATTCCCCAAGTTAAACCTAAGTTTGATTGATTATAATAAGTTTATAATCGATTTTACCAACCTGTAAACATTAATATTTTTTTAATAATTACAGGTTGGTATTTAAATAGCTTTGTGCTCAAAGTTAATAAGGTGTTTATGGTAAAAAATAAAAAAGTATTAATAGTCGAGGATGAGTTTTCCATTGCATTGGATATTAAAATTAGTTTAGAAAAACTAGGATATGTTATTATAGGGATTGCTGGCAGTTATAACGAAGCGATAAAATATACAGAAGAGGCGATACCTGATATTGTGGTCATGGATATTAATATTTCGGGAGACAAAAACGGTATTGTAGCAGCAGAAGAGATCTACAAAAGGTATAAAATTCCAATTGTTTTTCTTACCGCTTATGGAGATAACAGTACCTTTAAAGAAGCATTACAATCTAAACCTTTTGGGTTTTTATTAAAACCTTTTAATATAAAAGAATTGTCCTTTGCAATACAAATAGCATTACAAAAGCAGTTAGAAAACAAGACTTCCAAAGCTGTTACATCCGGTGCCAAAGTATCAGACACTTTATTTGTAAAAGATAAATCTCAGTTGATAAGCGTTAAGATAAGTGAAATTTTGTGGGTTGAAGCTATGGATAACTATTCTCAAGTTATTACAAAAGAAAAAAAGACTGTAGTTAATATGTTTTTGAAAGAGTTCTATGAAAAAGTGCCGCAAGATAGATTTTTAAGGATTCATAGATCTTATCTTATTGCATTGGATAAAATCGATAAAATAGAAAATAGGTTTGTTTTTATTGGAGATAAAAATATACCAATAAGCAAAGCATATAAAAGTCAATTGATAGAGCGATTAGATATTATATAAAATGAAGAAAATAATACATTTTTTACGGCAGTATGGTTGCCTGTTTTTATTGTTTTTTTATGTTTCACTTACAGCGCAAACCGATAGTTTGGAGCAAAAATTGGCAGTAGCTTCTAAAAAGGAAAAAATTGAATTATATAAACAATTAACCAATAAATACAGTAAAATAAGCGTAGACAGAGCTATTGATTATGCAAAGCAAGGATTAGAACTGGTAAAAAATGAAAACAATAAAAACACAGGTTTTTTTTATATACGGTTAGGGAAGTTTTACAATGACAAATCTGATCATGAAAACGCATTGTTATACTATACTAAAGCATTAGAGGTTTCAAAAAAGTTAAAATATGAACTAGGGATTGGCAAGTGTTATCAAAATATAGGGGTAGTTCATATACGTATGGGAGAGTATGAAACAGCGCTTGATTATTATCTAAAGGCACTTAAGATATATGAAAAAAGTAAGGAGGAAAATCTTATCGTAGCAATAACCAATAACCTAGGAACTTTATACTCTTGTCGATTAAAAGATGATGACAATGCAACTATATATTATGAAAAAGCATTAGAGTTATCTCATGAGTCAGGTAATCAGGAGTATAGGGCTTATGTTTTAGGCAATGTAAGTGAAATGTATATGCGCCAAAAACGTTTTGACAAAGCTAAAAAAACGTTGACAGAAGCATTTAAAATTGCAGAGGAAACAAATTATTTAGATCTAATGATAGGTTCGTTAAATAATTTGTCGCAGATAAGTATAGATGAAGAAAAATATGAAGAAGCGCTAATACATTCTAAAAGAGCTTTGCAAATGCGTTTGGATTCGGGGTACTCTGAGGATAATACGCTAGCATATTTAACACTAGCAAATATTTATGAAAAACTCGGGGATCTTAGAACTGCAGGATTACATTATGATAAAGCTTTGTCGGTTGGGGAAAAAATAGGGGCTTTACCTCAATTATCAAGAGTGTATGGTGCTTTACATGAATATGCAAATAGAAAAAGGGAACACCAGAAAAGTTATGAATATCTATTAAAGTACAATGAGATTAAAGATTCTTTATTTACTAAAGAAAAAGATAAACAATTAAAAGAAGTACAGGCAAAATTTGATTTAGAAAACAAAGAGAAAGAAGTGCTGTTACTAACTAATGAAAATCAAATAAAGGAATTAGAAAACAAGAATCAGCGTACAACTCAAATTATATTAATAACAGGACTAGTTGCATTAACAATAATAGTATTAACACTATTCTACGCGTATAAGAATAAACAAAAGACGAATAAAATTCTTGCAAAAAAGAATAAACAAATCTCTGAAACCTTAAAAGACCGCGAAATATTATTAAAAGAAGTACATCATAGGGTGAAAAATAATCTACAGATCGTATCTAGCTTATTAAGGCTTCAGCATAAATTTGGAGATCACAAGAGCTCTTTTGAGATTTTACAAGAAATTCAGGATAAAATACAGGCCATGGCTATTATTCATGAAAGATTATATAAATCCAGTGATTTGTCGTTGATTAATTTACAAACCTATCTGGATAACTTACTTACATACTTTAACACCAGTTATGATCTTCCAGAGCAAAATATAACAATAACAACAGCTATAGATAATATTAATCTTGATATGGATTATTTGGTTCCTTGCGGTTTGATTGTGAATGAAATTATAGCCAATAGTATCAAATATGCATTTCAAGAAGATACTAGCGGGCGAATTAATATAGAAGCTTCTAAAAATCATGATACATGTATGCTCAAAATACAAGATACAGGTGTTGGTTTTCCAAAAGATTTTAAAATAGAAGATAGTAAGTCTTTGGGGATGCAACTTATACAAGGGTTAACCAAGCAGATTAATGGAACTGTCGAAATTTTTTCGAATCCTGGAGCATGTTATACTATAACTTTTGATATAAAAGAATAATTGCAAAAAAATGGATTTACCTATTGTTTTAGAGCATTCACCATATAAATGGTATACAATACCATATTAATTTAGAAATGCTTTAGCGACTTGATAGATTTGCTCGTAATTTTTAAAAAGAAGTAATGAGAAATAATATTAAATTGTTGAATATAGGAGGTGTAATATTTTCTATTTTTTTAATGATGAATTGTAATTCTAGCGATGATGATTCTACACCGCCACCAGAATCAGAGATTAATCTTGAAGAAGCTAAACTTTCAGGTTTTCCATTATTCGGAATAGAACCCGTCTTCATAGATATTGTAGATCCAGAAATTGTTGACAATAAAGAAGTGAACCCTGGAGAAATTAAGATTACCTTGGCTAGTTCAATACTTTCTTTAGAAGGTATAAGTGTTTCCATCACATCAGAAGAACTTAATTTAAGTAAGTTTAGTATCTCACCAGGAAATGATGTGCGGTTGTCTTTTGAAGATCAAAAAGTGCATGTATTTACAATCTATAATGCTATAGGTGATAAAGAAGAGTTACTACATTATAATGTAAGTATTGTAAAAGAAGACCCCGTTATTCCTGCAACGCTAAAAATCACAGGCTTTGTCTTTGAGAAAAGTAAAAATCCCGATCTTTCAAATGACATTACAGTTTCGAGAACTATAGAAGAATCTGGTAGAGATATTTTGTACGTTTTTGTTCCGTTAGGAACCGATTTTACAAATTTAGTGCCGACCATTACATATGATGGTCCAAGTTTATATTATACACAAGATTCATCTACACTACCAGAGGATATAACTACTGAATTTCCAACTACAGATACAAGTATTGATTTTGAATACCCAAAAAGTTTCATATTATTAGTTAGAAATGATAACGACTTTAAAACAACCCAAGTAATTGTAGATGTAATTAATCCTGTTAGGATTGAAACTACACCTATTACTGTTCCAGACGTTGCAGAAGGTAGTATTCCGCCTGAAACTTTTAGAGGTGTTACAAAATGGATTAATCAAGGAAATCATCCTATTGTTTTTCAAAGGAGTACAACTTATGAAAACGATGAGCCTATGATCGACCCTAGAGTAGGAAGAGTTATTCTTGCACGTAGAGTTTTACCACCAATAGCATTGAATCCAGGAGAAAATGCAGATATCGATGTAACTATTGATTCTAGAGTTTATACAGAAGGCACATATAAAAGCACTGCAGTTTTTTATTCCAGAATACGAAATCATCAAAGTGTTGATGATTTATTAGAACCTGCAAAACTTTCGATAACGGCAAAGATTATTAAATAATTACTGATATATTGTCGAGTATAAAAAAAAGGAGATCTAAATTTAAGATCTCCTTTTTTTATAAACTATTCACAATCACATTCACTAACACCGCATGTTCCTCCTGAATATGGTGGAGTAATAGTGGGACAAAATAAAGTGCCTTGAGTTCCTCCTTTAATTGCGAGGCTTTGGAATCATAAGTGTTCGAAACCTTAAAATTATGTAATTTAGGGAGAAACTATGAAGGTTTCAGAAGTTTTAAATTATATTCCAAAGGATGAATTAGAAAAATTATCATTGGACTATAAAGTGGATTA
>NZ_VLNR01000239.1 GCF_007489275.1 Aquimarina algiphila | reverse complement strand
TCCAAATCAAAGAATTAGCTTTTTCATAATTATGCGTAATAACTTCTTTGAGATCTTCAATTGCTAATTCGTGTTGGCTATTTTTTGCATAAACTATTCCGCGTTCATATTTAATCTCATATTTACGAATATAATAATCAGAATCTATATCAAAATCTTTTGACAGTTTTAACTCCACATACATACTATCAGATTTAATGGCTCCTTTTGTTTTTAAGGCTTTTGTATAATAATTAATAGCTTTTTCATATTGATTAAGCC
>NZ_VLNR01000238.1 GCF_007489275.1 Aquimarina algiphila | reverse complement strand
CTTTCATTTTACCTGGAGATGGAGCTTGATAATGAACCTTTTCTTTTCCCATCGCTCCTGAAACCACTTGCATCTCCCCATTTCTGTAACAACCAACATCGATTCTGTGCATTCCACTTCTTCCTGTAGGAAATAATGCCGCATGCCAACCAAATAGCCGCTCTTCATCAAGAGGTTTATTATAATTTTGAGTTGCATCAAGCATCATTTCTACAACACCTTCAACATCTCTACCTGGGTATACCATCCCGGCATACTCAA
>NZ_VLNR01000237.1 GCF_007489275.1 Aquimarina algiphila | reverse complement strand
CAAGTTCTTGTAGGCCAAAGTCGTCTAAGATGAGTAAATCTTGTTTTTCTATTCGATCGACTTCTTTAAGGTAAGAACCGTCTGCTTTTGCTAGTTTTAGTTTAGCAAAGAGTTTATTGATATTATAATATTTCACTCTATATCCTTGAGAACAGGCTTGATATCCTATTGCAGAAGCGATAAAACTTTTACCAACTCCCGTACTTCCTGTAATCAATATATTTTCTTTATTCTTGATAAATTCACATTCGGTAAATCTGA
>NZ_VLNR01000236.1 GCF_007489275.1 Aquimarina algiphila | reverse complement strand
AATTCAAAAGACGCGCGAACGAAAAAACAGCTTCAACCACCTTAAAAAAGGGAGACAACAATGTTTGGTTAGTTTGTGACTGGGGAGAATGGGATAAGCCTAAAAATGCTATTGGTGTTTGCATGTTTGAAGACAATCTTTCTTATGGGGAAGCCTGTAAAAAACTTGCTAAATTATATCATGTACAATATCAGGGGACTAAACATACTGCAAAACCTACATTTAAAAAGCGCCCTTTAAAAGCCAAGGAAAAAGAGGGCG
>NZ_VLNR01000235.1 GCF_007489275.1 Aquimarina algiphila | reverse complement strand
TGTCTTGTCCTAAAATAAGTTGACACAAAATTGACTTATTTATGAAACATTCAGAACAACCAAGGAAGAAGCGTACACAACGAGATTACAATTTAGGCTTTAAATTGGCAATAGTTGCCCAAGTTGAAAAAGGTGAGCTGACCTATAAGCAAGCCCAAAAAGCTTATGGTATACAGGGGAGAAGTACTGTTTTGGTTTGGTTACGAAAACATGGTACCTTAGACTGGAGTAAACCAATTCAACACCAAATGCCAAAATCAAAA
>NZ_VLNR01000234.1 GCF_007489275.1 Aquimarina algiphila | reverse complement strand
TAAAACAAACATCGACAACAACTACCTTTAGATACAATCCTAATACAGCAGGAACTTATAACGTGTATTTTAAAGTGATTGATAATGAAAGCGGAAAATCAGTAAATAGTGCCATACGAAAACTATATGCATATAATCCTTTAAATACCCCCAATGTAAGTGCCTCAAAAGCACATATAGAGCGAGGAACAACTACAACATTTACAGCTTCTAATATAGGTGGGGGTTCAGGATCTCGAAGGTATGAATGGTATGTGAATAATGT
>NZ_VLNR01000233.1 GCF_007489275.1 Aquimarina algiphila | reverse complement strand
CCTTTTAAAACCTTGAGTATTTTATCGTAATTTGCTTGAAAGTTGTGCATATGAATTATAGTGTCGTAACTACAATTTACTGCCTTTTAGCAGTTTGCGCAACTTTTTCTAAATGCACAACGGGTTAAGAGTAGTGTTTATATCATTGAGTCGTCCTAAAATAGGTTGACAATTTTACGATATTTAATTTAGTCCTGTGAAGCTAGCTTCACAGGATTTTTTGTTATGTATAAAATTAGGTGTTTTTAAATTAAGACTCCAATGTGGTCTTTTAT
>NZ_VLNR01000232.1 GCF_007489275.1 Aquimarina algiphila | reverse complement strand
TGGAAATTCTTGCCAAACTGACCCACCTATTCCTATTATATTGACCCAGTAAATCCTATTTAAACTGACCCACCTATTCTTGTTTAAATTGACCCACCCCCAAAAGTGTGTGTATTAAATAACTTGTATGGTTATACGTAATCACAATAACCATGGCAAACACACACTTAGATATGCGAAAAATAAAGCAGTTATATCGTTTCTATACCCAAGGGGTTAGTAAGCGAAAAATCAGTAAGCGGTTAGGGATCTCCCGTAATACAGTTCGCAAGTAC
>NZ_VLNR01000231.1 GCF_007489275.1 Aquimarina algiphila | reverse complement strand
CTTTGCCCACTTTGAGGATTTGAGTTTTCCATCAAAACCATCTAATAATTTGTTAAGCATTAATCGTTGTCTACTATTAATGCTGGTATCTTTATGTTTATCCCAAAACTCAGATTTATAGAGTACTTCCCTCATCGTTCCTTCCGATGTTTCTAAAGCACGATATAAACAATTTAAAAACCAGTCTAACCATTCTGTTATATCACCATTACTATATTGAACTTTTTTCAATATCTCGTAATACACCTTACGTTCTGTAAGCATTTGGCTGGATA
>NZ_VLNR01000230.1 GCF_007489275.1 Aquimarina algiphila | reverse complement strand
CATAATATTTATGAATTTTTTTTGCCATATGTTTTAGTATTTTTATATGCTTAAAACAATATAAAATGACCAACGAACAAATTGAAAAAACCTTAGAATACGCTTCTAAATATCCTTCAATACTTCTTGCTGATTTTCTAACACGAAAATTCAATTTTGACAGTAATGAAAGGTATAAAGCAAAAGATCTATTAATCTCAAAAGAACTGTTTGTACAGTCTGGTAAATCAAAACACAAACTTTCTGATAAATCTTTAGATATACTATCTGAATATGG